>JAEZMT010000021.1 GCA_023442085.1 Pseudomonadota bacterium
AGCGGCTGCACGAAATTGCGCAGATAGGGCGCGGTCTCCCAGGACACGGAGACGATGCCGTCGACCACCGCGCCAGTCTCCACCCCGAAATCCTCCAGCGCGCGCGGCAGGTTGAGGCGAGCGTAGAAGGCCAGCATGTCGGCCATGAAATCGGCGTCGCGGCCTTCCGCCAGCAATTGCACCAGAAGCCCGAGGGCCACCTGCTCGCCATGCAGCGCCCGCGCTACCTCCGGCACGGTGGAAAAGCCACGCGTGAGCGAGTGGGCGATGGAGAGCCCCCCGCTCTCGAAGGCGAGGCCGGACAGGAGAATGGTCGCCTCCACCACCCGCTCCACCGCCGCGTCCGCTTCCTTGCGCGCGACGGAGGCCACCGCCGCCTCGCCGTCCGCGCGGATGGTGCGGTAGCAGGCATCGGCAATGGTGACGGCGAGCGTGGTGGGGCGGCCCTTGAAGAAATTCAGCCCCCCGGCGGCCGCGCACTGCTCCACCTCGAACTTCTTGGACAGCGCATCGCCGATGCCCGCCACGAAGAAGCGCGCCGGAGCCTGCACGATGACGGACGTATCCACGAGCACCGCATCGGGATTGGCATCCATCAGCCGCACTTCGCTCAGCACATGCTCAGCCGTGTAGACCACCACGAGCCGCGAGGTGGGGCTGTCGTTGGAGGCGATGGTGGGCACGATGACGAGCGGCGCCTTGAGGGCGATTCGCACGCCCTTCGCGGTGTCGATGGCCTTGCCGCCGCCGACGCCGATCACCACGTCCGCGCCCGCCGTCCGCGCCGCCGCGGTGAGCGTGTCGATCTCCGCCGCCGTGCATTCCCCGCCGAAGGTGGCGAACGTGACCGTCTCGGCCTCCGCCAGCTCGGCCTTCAGCCGCGCGCCAAGGAGGTCCATCACGATGGCATCGGCCACCACGAAGGGTCGCCGGCCGTGCAGGCGCACCAGCGCGCCCAGTTCGCCAAGCGCCTTCGGCCCCTGGATATAGCGGGCCGGAGACCCGAACGCGCGCACGCTCATGCGTCACCCCAATGGAAATCGCGCTTGCCGCCATCCATGCAGATCAAGGCGCCGTTGATGAAGGCCGCCTGCGTGGAGCACAGGAAGGCGACGAGGGCGCCCACCTCCTCCGGCTGGCAGAAGCGGCCGACGGGATTCTGTCCGGTGATCACGGCCCGTTTCTCCGGCGAGAAGGTGGCGATGAAATCGGTGGCGACATAGCCGGGCGCGATGGCGTTCACCGTGATGCCGTCCGCCCCCACCTCCTTCGCCACCGTGCGGGTGAAGCCCAGCACGCCGGCCTTGGCCGCCGAATAATTGGCGACGCCCGGGCGGCCGCCGCCGGTGACGTTCATGGACGAGGTGTTGACGATACGGCCGAAGCCGTTCGCGCGCATCAGCGGAATGGCGTGTTTGCTGCACAGGAAGGTGCTGCGCAGGTGGGTGGAGACGATGATGTCGAAATCCTCGATCTCCATCTCCGCCACGCGTCGCCCGAGATGGCGCCCGCCGGCCCCGGCGTTGTTCACAAGAACATCGAGCCGCCCGAAGGCGTCTGCCGCCGCAGCCACCACGCTGGCCGCGCCCGCCTCGTCGGCCACATCCCCCGGCGCTGCCGCCGCCTCGTGCCCGGCCTGCCGCAATTCTTCGGCGCAGCGGGCTGCGGCCTCCGCATCAATGTCGTTGATGACGATGCGCGCCCCCTCGCCAGCGAGCCCCAGCGCCTCCGCCCGGCCGATGCCGCGCGCCGCGCCGGTGACGAGGGCGACCCGCCCCTTCAATCCCAGATCCATGTCGATCTCCGATCAGCCCTTCACCGCACCCGCCCCGAGCCCCTGGATGAAATACTGGCTCAGCAGGGCAAAGGCGCCGAACAGCGGCAAGGCGATGAGGGTGGAGCCGGCCATGATCTCGCCCCAGCGCAGATCAAACGAGCCGACCATGGAGGCAAGGCCCACCGGCACGGTCTTGTTGGCATCCGAGCCGATCATGATGAGGGCGTAGGTGTAATCCGTCCAGGACAGGAGGAAGGAGAAGATGGCCACCGTGATGAGACCCGGCAGCGACAGCGGCAGCACCACCCGCAGGAAGGCGCCGAGCCGTGTGCAGCCATCCACCATCGCCGCCTCCTCCAGCTCGAACGGCATGCTCTTGAAGAAGCCCCACAGGAACCACACGCCGAGCGGCAAAGTGAGGGTGAGGTGGGAGACGATGACACTGGTGAGCGTGTCGCCGAGCCCGAGCTTGGCGAAGATGGAGAACATGGGAATGGCGATGAGCAGTGGCGGGAACATGTAGGCGTAGAGCATCGCCCCCACGATGATCCCCTTGCCCCGGATGCGGTGGCGGGTGACCGCATAGGCGATCATGATGGAGAACACCATGGTCACCACCACCGTCACCGCCGCGACGATGAGCGAATTCAGGAACTGGGACGGATAATCCGTCAGCTCCAGAAGGTTCGTATAGTATTCCCAGGTGAACGGACCCGGCAGCAGCGACGTGGAATTGATCAGCGCCTGCGGTGCGCGGGTGGAGGACACCACCATCCAGTAGATGGGAAAGGCCGAATAGACCGCGATGAGAATGGCGGCGCCATAAAGCGCCACGCGGCCGGCAAGGGAGCGGGGGGAGCGAGACATCGGCATCACTCCGTATCGAGCGGGAACAGGCGGAAATAGATGAACACCACCAGCGAGAGGATGGCGAAGGAGATGGTCGCCACCGCCGCGCCGCCGCCGATGTCGAACTGCCCGAAGGCCTGCTTGTAGGACAGGATGGCGAGATGCTCCGTGGCGCCCACCGGGCCGCCCTGCGTGAGCAGCCAGATGACGTCGAACTTGTTGAACATCCACACCGCGCGCAGCAGCACGATCACCGTGAGGATCGGCTTCAGCATGGGCAGGGTGATGTGGAAGAAGCGCTGCACGGCATTGGTGCCGTCCACCTTCGCCGCCTCATAGAGCGACGACGGCACGGTCTGCAGCGCGGCGAGGAAGGTGGTGGTGACGAAAGGAGTCCACATCCACACGCTCACCAGGATCACCGAGGCCATAGCGGCGCCCGGGCTCTCGAACCACTGCACCTGCGGCAGGCCGAGGGCGGACATCATGGTGGTGAGCACGCCGATGGAGCCGTCCACCATCCACTTGAAGGTCAGCACCACCACCACGGTGGGCAGCAGATACGGCAAGATGGAGAGGCCGCGCACGATGTTGCGGCCGGGGAAGACCTGGTTCAGCACCAGCGCGAAGCCGATGCCCAGCACCACCTGAAAGACAATAGTGCCGAGCGAATAGATGAAGCCGTTGATGAGCGCGCGCCAGAACACCCATTGCGAAAGCATGCGGGCGTAATTGTCGAGCCCCGCCCATTTGGGCGCGCCAACGAATGAATCCATCTGGTAGAAGCTCAGCGACACCGCATAGACCACCGGCGCCACGATGAGCAGCGCGGTGACGGCGAGGCCCAGGAAGAGGAAGGAATAGATCGTCGCTTTGGAGCTCACCTGCGGCGCCTCGCTGGAGCGGCTTTGACTTTGCGGAGTCAAGACGGGAACGCCCGGCCCGAAGGCCGGAGCGGGGGAAAATGGCCGGCAGGCCACGATCAGGGCAGAACCTGCCGGCCTTGCGTCTTCGGACGGAGCCCTCAGGACGCAGTCAGGATGCAATCACCTGCCGCATGCGGTCGGCCGCGGTCTTCACGCACTCGGCGGAGGACATGCCCTTCAGCACCTTGTTCTGCAGCATCTCCGGGAACACGAAGGCCTCGAAGATCTTGCCCGGCTTCAGGCTGGGCGAGGGGCCCTGCGTATCGATGGAGGTGAGGATCATGTTCTTGTCGGTGAGGAACGACTTCATCATTTCCACCGCCGCATTGTGCTTCTCGATGAGCGGATGTGCCCGCCAGCGCGCATCGTCATAGACATCGAGGCGCGGCGGCTGGAAGTGGAGCGGGGCGGTGTGGAGGAAGTTGATGTACTGGTTCTCCGTGAACCATTTCATGAACTTCATGGCCTCGTCGGACTGCGGCGTCTTCAGCACCACCCAGCCGTCATACCCGTGGTTCACCGCCTGATGCTTACCGGCGGAATCCATGTAAGGCATGATGCCGTACTTGTCGGCGAGCGCGGGGTTGTTGCGCTCGATGGTCTCGATGATGCGGCCGGCATAAGCGGTGTGCGCCACCTTGCCCGAGGTGAAGTTGGAGAGCACCTCGCCGAAACTCGCCTGGCTCGTGCCGGACGGCATGGTCTTGTAGAGATCGCCGAAGAAATCGAGATAGCGGCTTGCGCGCGGCGCCATGTCCGCATTGTCGAAGATGATGTTCCACTTGTCGTCGAACAGCTGCACGCCCTCGGCCCACATGAAGCCGGGGGAGAGCCAGTTGGTGGCGCCGTTCGAGCCGATGGGGAACAGGGCGCCGGACGTGCCGTCGCCATTGAGGGCCTGGCTGTTCTTCAGGAAGCCGTCCCAGGTCTTCGGCACGTCGAGCTTGTTCTTTTCGTACAGATCCTTGCGGTAATAGATCCAGGCAAGGTTGTAGTCGTAGGGATACCAATAGACCTTCCCGTCCACTGGGAACAGGATGTTCGGCCCCCACTTGTACTTGTCCGTCAGCTCGTTGAGCGGCATCAGCTGGCCCTCGGAGGCGAGGATCAGCACATGGCCGACGAAGGCGAAGGTGGCGATGTCGTAGGGCGTGCCGCCGCGCAGCGAGGTCGTCACCTTGGTGAAGATGCCGTCCAGCGGCACGGAATCCACCACCACCTTGGTGCCGAACTGCTTCTCGTATTCCGCCGCCGCCACCTTCAGCGCGCGGATGCTGTCGATGGAGGTCTCGGCGTTGAGGAAGCGGATGGTCTTGGTGCCCTGCGCGCGCACCACGGCGGGGGCCGCGAGCCCACCGGCGGCGATGCCGGCGCTCAAGGCTCCGGCGCCCTTCAAAAGGGTCCGGCGTGACAGCCCATCCTTCTTGATCTCGTCCATGGCGTTCTCCCGATCGTGTTGTTTTCAGTTCTTGGTCGGCGTTTTTCTACTCGGCAGTCTCAGGCGGCGGGGCGCTGGCCCAGATCCGCTTCGGCGCGGTTGATCCGCGCTCCGGTTTCCTTGGAGAAGACATGCAGCCGGCCGGGCCGGAACTGGATCGGCAGTGTCGTGCCGCTGCGCACCGCGTCAGTGCGGTCCAGCATCACGCGCAGGCGCACGCCCGCCACCTCGCCGATGCAAAGCGTCTGCGCGCCGAGCTGCTCGATCACCGCCACCTGGAAGGCGTGGGCGCCGGGCGCCTCGCCGACGCCGATATGCTCGGGCCGCACGCCCAGCACCAGCGGCGTCCCCTCTGCGGCGGCGACGCCCGGCGGCAGCTCGATGGTGAGGGCGCCTGCGCGCAACGCGCCGCGCTCCAGATGCCCCTCGATGAGGTTCATCTCGGGTGAGCCGATGAAGCCGGCGACGAACAAGTTCGCCGGCCGGTCATACACCTCCAGCGGCGCGCCCACCTGCTGCACATGGCCATCGCGCATGATGAGGATGCGGTTGGCGAGCGTCATCGCCTCCACCTGGTCGTGGGTGACGTAGACCATGGAGGTTCCCACCTCCTGGTGGAGCCGGGCGATCTCCTCGCGCATCCGCACGCGCAGCTTGGCGTCGAGGTTGGAGAGCGGTTCGTCGAGCAGGAACACGTCCGGGTCGCGCACCAGAGCCCGGCCCAGCGCCACGCGCTGCATCTGCCCCCCGGAGAGTTGCTTGGGCTTGCGCTCCAGATAGGGATCGAGCCCCAGCATGGCGGAGGCGGACTTCACCCGGCGGTCGATCTCCCCCCGGTCCATCTTGCGCATGCGCAGGCCGAAAGCGAGGTTCTCGTAGATGGTCTTGTGCGGGTAGAGCGCATAGTTCTGAAACACCATGGCGATGTTCCGATCCTTGGGCTCAAGGCGCGTCACGTCGCGCCCTCCGATCTCGATGGTGCCGGTGGTGATCTCCTCCAGCCCCGCGATCATGCGGAGCGTGGTGGACTTGCCGCAGCCGGACGGGCCGAGGAACACCACGAACTCGCCGTCGCGGATATGGAGGTCCACCCCATGCACGGCCACCTGACCGCCATAGGCCTTGCGGACCTTGTTCAGCCTGACTTCAGCCATGGGTGACCTCATCCCGGCGCGCCGTGGCGCCGGAGCCCGCATCCGCAACGAAGGCGTGGATGCGATGGTTGATGGGGGCGAGCGCCGCCTGGATCTCGCAATACAGGCCGTGGCCGCGCGCATAGACCGCGGCCCGCTCGGGATCGGGCGTGGCGGTGGAAACGATGGCGACACGGCGCGCCGCATCCGCCTCGTCTGAATAGGCACCGACACCGACGCCGGCCAGCAGCGCCGCGCCGAAGGAGGCTTCCGCCACCGCGGGCAGCTCCACCTTCACATCAAGCACATCGGCCACGATCTGCCGCCACAGGGCGCTTTTCGCCCCGCCGCCGGTGAGGCGCGCGGTGGAGAAGTCGAGCCCCTTGGCGCGCAACGCCACGAGGCAGTCCTTCAGCGAATAGGCGATGCCCTCATAGAGCGCGCGCACGAAGTGTCCCGGCCCGTGGTTGAAGCCGATGCCCACGAAATCGGCCCGCAGCAGCGGGTCCCAGTGCGGGCTGCGCTCGCCGTTGAGATAGGGGTGGAAGAACAGACCTTCCGCGCCCGGCCGCACGGCGCTCGCAAGACGGTCCATCTCGGTGAAAACCGAGCCGCCGTCATCACCCGCGCGCTTGAAGAAGGTGTCGCGCAGCCATTTGTGGGCCGAGGCGCAGGAATTGGTGGCCGCGATCACATACCAATGCTCCGGCATGATGTGCGGATAGTTGATGACCGTGAAGTCCGGCCTTGGATGGCGGGAGAGCACGCTGACCGTCGCGGCAGTGGCGAGCTTCACCACGCCGAGGCCCTCCCCCGTCATGCCGGCGCCATAGGTTTCCGCCGCCGTGTCGGAAGTCCCGCACACCACCGGGGTGCCTTCGGCAAGACCCGTCTGCCGCGCGGCCTCGGCGGTCACGGTGCCCACCACCGTCTTGGGCGCCACGATGGGCGGCAGCGTCTCCAGCGGCCAGCCGATCATGGCGCACAATTCGGGCGACCAGCCGCCGGTGGAGGCATCGGCCATCAGCGTGCCGACGGCGTCGATGGTGTCCGTCTCCCAGGTGCCGGTGAGGCGGGAGCGCAGCCAGTCCTTGGCCACGTAGAGCCGGCGCACACGGGCGAAGGCGCCCGGCTCGTGCCGGCGCAGCCACAGCATCTGCGGCAGGGTCCAGGTGGGATTGGCGCGGTTGGCGCCGATCTCCAGGATGCGCGCATCCCATTGCCGGCGCAGGTCCGCCGTCTCCGGCCCGGAGCGCTGGTCGTTCCAGAGGATGGCGGGGCGGATCACCGCGCCGTCCGCATCCTCCAGCACCTGCGTATGGGCGCCGGCGGAGAAGGAGACGGCGAGCACATCGCGCGGCGAAGCACCGGCGGCGGCCAGCGCGCGCGGCACGGTTTCGCACACGGCGCGCCACCAGTCGTGCGGGTCCTGCTCGCTCCAGCCCGGATAGGGCGCGGAGGTGGCGATCGGCGCGGACGCCTCGCCCGCCAGCGCGCCGTCGAGGCGGATCACGCTGGTCTTCAGCGCCCCCGCGCCGAGATCGATGCCGATGAGGAGATCAGCCGCCACGGCGCACGTCCACCGCTCCGGCGGCCGGGCGCAGGCCCAGCTTGCCGGGGTTCATGAGGTTGCCCGGATCCAGCGTGTCCTTGATGGCCTGTAGGATATCGAGGCCGACGCCCAGCTCCCGTGCCAGCCACGGGTTGCGGAACACGCCGACGCCGTGATGGTGGGCGATGGAGCCGCCGTGGTCCAGCGTGAGCGACTGAATCGTCTCCCACAGCTTCGCATGGAGCGGCAGGGCTTCCGCTTCCGGCATGGGCGGCAGGCGGATGGTCATGTACTGGCAGGCGCCCTCGGGATAGATGTGCGACCAGTGGGCGCCGAAATGGATGTCCGGATAGATATCCCGCACGGCCGCAGCGATGGCGGCATACAGGCCCGGAATGGCGGACCAGTTTCCCGTCACCTCGATGGTGTCGTTGTAATAGCCCGCCGCCTGCCATTTCTGCGAATAGGCGACGTAGCGGTTTTCCTTCCAGTGATGGTACGGCCCCTCGGGCGCCACCACCGCGCCCTGCGCCTTGGCGATGGCAAGGCTCATCTCCTCCTCGGCGCTCACCATGGGCTCGGAGCCGGAGAACACGAAGACGCCGAGGATGGGGTTGGCCGCGAACGCCTCGAGCCCCTGCGTGCGCTCGGCGCTTTCCGCCGCGTCGTACAGGCGGGCGATGGTGGGGCGCAGTTCCGCCTGCATGATAAGGCGGGCGCTCTCCCACGCCGCTTCCAGCGAGGGGAAGGCCAGCACCACGCCGCGCTCCACCTCGGGCTTTTTCCAGATGCGCAGGGTGACTTCGGTGATGATGCCGAAGGCGCCCTCCCCCCCCACCATCAGATCTCGGATGGAGGGGCCGACCGAGCGGCGGGCGAGCGGGCGCACCTCCAGCAGGCGACCGTCCGGCAGGACGGCCTTGAGGCCCAGCACGATGTCTTCGATCTTTCCGTAGCGGCTGGAGGCCTGCCCGCCGCCGCGGCAGGCGACCCAGCCGCCGACGGTCGAAATCTCGATGGATTGCGGGAGGTGTCCGCAGGTGAAGCCCTCGGCATTCAGCGCCGCCTCGAACTCCGCACCGTTCATGCCGGCTTCCACGGTGACCATGGCGTTCTGCGGATCGACCGAGACGATCTTGTCCAGCCTGCGCAGGTCCACCATCACCTCACGGGCGAGCGGGATCGCGCCGCCCAGCACGCCGGAGCCGTTGCCGTAGGGGATGAGCTGGATGTTGTTCGCCCGCGCATGGCGCACGATGGCGGCCACCTCATCGGTCGAGCCGGGCCGCACCGCGAGGCGCGGCATCACGCCGGCGAGCCTGCCGGTGCGGGCGCGGAAATTGGCGAAGGGCAGCCGGTCATGGGCGTAGGCGCGGCGGTCCTCGTCGCCGGTCAGGACGTGGTCGCGGCCCACCAGCGCGGCGAAGGCCTCCGCCAGACCCGTGTCGGCGGACGCGTCGGATCGCGCGGCTTCGGTGATGTTGCTTTGGACGGCGGCCGGACCAGTCATTGGCACCTCTTTGCGTGAGAGGCACGGCAATGCGATCCCTTTCGGGCTCCCATGCTGGCGTCCTCCCATCGTCGTTTTCGATCTTGAACAATCGTTTGTTCAAAGCTGTCAGAGAAAGCCGGAGGCGTCAAGCGCCGATGTTCAGCAGGGAGCCGGGCCGGTGGAGCCGCGCACCACGAGGGCACCGGGCGGCAGCGGCCCGACGGGCTCCGGCTCCTCCCCGGCCAAGGCGCGAATGAGCAGGTCAGCGGCGACGCGGCCCATCTCCTCGGTCGGCATGGCGACGCTGGTGAGGGCCGGATAGAGCATCCGCGCTACCGGCGCGTCGTGCAGGCCGATGATCGAGATGTCCTCGGGAATGCGCAGGCCCGCCTCGTGCAGCGTCGCCATGGCGCCGGCGGCGGAAACGAGGGTCGCGGCCAGCACCGCCGTGGGGTGTTGGGGCAGCAGCGCCCGCATGGCCGTGGTGCCGCCTTCCGCCGTGTAGCCGGCCACGCCCACCAGTTTTTCGTCGAACGCGATGCCCGCCGCCGCGAGCCCGTCACGATAGCCCTGCAGGCGCTCGCGGGCATTGAAGCCGCCTTCCCGGCCGGCGAGGTGGGCGATGCGCCGATGGCCGAGGGCGGTGAGGTGCTCCACGCCCTTGCGCGCAGCCGCGCGGCTGTCCAGCACCACGGAAAGAGCGGCGCCGGGCAGGATGCGGTTCATCAGCACGAAGGGCACGCGCGCAGCGGCGAGGTCGGTACGCAGCACCTCGTCATCGTCGAGGCTCGCCACGAGCAGACCGTCCACGCGGTTGGTGCGGGAGATCTTGGCGATGGTGGTGGCCGTTTCGCCCGGCTCGCGATGGGAGATCAGCAGCGAATAGCCGCGCTCGGCCGCCGCCAGCTCCGCCCCGCGGATGGCCGAGGCGAAGACCGGATTGTCGAGTTGGGGCACCACGATGCCGAGCGTATCGGTGCGCTGGGTGCGAAGCCCGCGCGCCAGCGGATTGGCGAGGTATTGCATCTCCTCGGCGATCTTGAGAATGCGGACGCGCGTCTCCTCCCGCACCCGCTGGGTCGCCTCGCCCCGGAGCACGCGCGAGGCCGTCGACATGTCGACGCCCGCCGCCCGCGCCACATCCGCCAATGTCACCCGCGCCATCCCGCCGGAGCCCCCTGCCAGCTTCCCGCGCAACCATCCCCAGTCACGCGCGTCTTTGCAAGGCGGTGCATGTCATCGGGCCAAAAGAGCGCGCCGACGGCCCGGTCATCCTGCGGGACCGCGGGCGGCGCCGAGGCGCGTTACTGGCCATCATACGGCTCCCGTCGTCGCGGGCGGCTCGGCCGGACGGCCCGCCCTGCCCTCCTCCGACGAGAGGCGACCGGCGGGCGCCAGAGGGCACCTGCCGGTCGCGGGAGGACTATTTCGCCTGGCTGGAAGCTTCCTTGACCAGCGGGCAGCGCGAGGCGGACAGGGGAGCGGCGGTGTCGCCTTCCGGGATCTTGCCGAGCACCTTGAAATAGTCCCACTCGCCCTTGGATTCGGCGGGAGTCTTCACCTCCACGAGGTACATGTCCGTGACCATGCGGCCGTCGGGACGGATCTTGCCGTTGGGTGCGTAGGCATCGTGGACCGGTGTGGCGCGCATCTTGGCGGCGACCGTCTTGCCGTCATCGGTGCCAGCGGCCGCGACCGCCTGCAGGTAGTGCGAGACGGCCGAGTAGGTGGCGGCCTGGACCACGCCCGGCATCCGCTTGGTGCGCTCCTGGAACCGCTTCGAGAACGCGCGGGTCTGGGCGTCGTGATCCCAGTAGAACGGGGTGGCGACGATCAGGCCTTGCGCCGCCTTCAGGCCCAGAGCGTGCACGTCGCTGATCACCACCGCGAGGCCCGCGAGCTTCTGGCCCCCGGCGGCGATGCCGAACTCGCCGGCCTGCTTGATGGCGTTGATGGTGTCGGTGCCGCCATTGGCGAGCGCGATGATCTGCGCCTTCGACGACTGCGCCCGCAGCAGGAAGGAGGAGAAGTCGTTGGCCCCGAGCGGGTGCTTCACCTGGCCGACGACCTTGCCGCCCTTCGCCGTCACCACCCGGTCCAGCTCGGCGGTCATCGCCGCGCCGAACGCATAGTCGGCGGCGAGGATGAACCAGTCCTTCTCGCCGCGGTCGAGCAATGCGGACGCCGTGCCGACCGACTGCGAATAGGTGTCCCAGCCCCAGTGGAAACCGGTGGGCGAGCAGGATTCATTGGTGAGCGCCGTGGTGAGCGGAGCGGTCATCAAGGTGATCTTGCCGAGGTCGCGCCCCATGGTATTGACGGCGATGGCGACCGCCGAATTGGTGAGATCGGCGATGGCGTCCACGCCTTCCGTCTCGAACCATTGCTTGGCGGCGGCAACGGCCACGTCCACCTTGCTCTGGTGGTCCACCGAGACGATCTCGACCTTGATATTCTTGTTCTTCGACATGAATTCGTCGGCCGCCATGCGCGCGGCATCCACGGAGGTGCGGCCGCCGAAATCGGCATAGACGCCCGACTGGTCGTTCAGCACCCCGATCTTGACCACACCGCCGGAAATTTCCGCCGCCTGGCACAGGGACACGGACGCGACGAGCGCGGCAAGGGAAGTCATGAGCTTCACGGCGTTCCTCCATTTATGTTGTTGTCTTTTTTCGGCCCGGCCTTTTGCGGCCTCGGCCAATGCGGGGCGGAGGGGTTTCGCCTCCCGCCCCTGCTCTCGTTCGACGCTGACGAACCGCGGAGGTCAGCCGTTGCTCGGGAAGGACATCGAGACGGCGTGGTCGAGGCTGGCGTCCGGCTCGGGCCAGCGCTGCGAGATGGTCTTCATCTTGGTGTAGAAGCGCGCGGCGTCCGGGCCGAACATGTGGGCGTCGCCGAACTTGGAGCGGCGCAGGCCACCGAAATTGTGATGGCCCACCGGCACCGGGACCGGGACGTTCACGCCCTGCATGCCGGCTTCCACCTCCATGTAGAAGCGCTGCGCCGCGCGGCCGTTGCGGGTGAAGATCACCGCGCCATTGCCGTATTCGTGCGCGTTCACCACCTCGATCGCCGCATCGAGCGAGTTGACACGCATCATCCCGCGCACAGGGCCGAAGATCTCTTCCTTCCACATCTGCATGTCGGTGGTGACGTTATCCACCAACGATGCACCGACATAGAAGCCAGACTTGCCGGCGACCTGCGCGCGGCCGTCCACCACCAGCTCGGCGCCCTCCGCGACGGCACGGTCGAGGGCGGCCTCGACGGTGGCCTTGGCGGCCGCCGTCACGAGCGGGCCAAAGTCGGCGGTCTTGTCGTCATAGGAGCCGACGCGCAGCTTCTCCACCATGGGCACGATGAGCGCGCGCAGCCGGTCGGCGGTTTGGTCACCCACCGCAACGAGCAGGGAGATGGCCATGCAGCGCTGGCTCGCGGAGCCGTAGCCGGCGCTGATGAAGGCGGCCGCGGCGGCTTCAAGGTCGGCGTCCGGCATCACCACCATGTGGTTCTTGCCGCCGGTGTAGGCCGCGACCCGCTTATTGTGGGAACAGCCCTTCTGGTAGATGTATTCGCCAACGCGCGTCGACCCGACGAAGCTGATGGCGGCGATGGAGGGATGCTCCAGGATCGCGTCCACCACCTCGGCGTCGCCGTTGACCACGTTCCACACGCCGTCCGGCAGGCCGGCCTTCTTCCACAGCTCGCTGACGAGAGCGGTGGCGCCGGGAACGCGCTCCGACGGCTTCACCACCACCGCATTGCCCACGGCCACCGCGATCGCGCCCATCATGAGCGGCACCATGACGGGAAAGTTGAACGGCGCGATGCAGCCAACCACGCCCACCGGCTGGCGGATGGAGAAGGTATCGATGCCGCCGCCGACGTTGACGGAGTATTCGCCCTTCGTCACTTGCGGGGCATTGGTGGCGAACTCCAGCGCTTCGACCGCGCGTCCGATTTCGCCCTTCGCGTCGTCGATGGTCTTGCCGTGCTCAAGGCCGGTGATCTCCGCCAGAGCGTCGATATTGGCGATCACCAGTTCGCGCATCTTGAAGATGACCTGCAGGCGCCGCGTCTGCGACTGGCCGGCCCAGGCCCGGCCGGCCGCGACGGCCACCTTGGCCACCTCGTCCACCGTGCTGCGGTCGGCATAATTGCAGCGGTAGATTTCCGCGCCGGTGGAGGGATTGAACACGGGGCCGGACCGGGTGCCGGAGCCGCGGCTGAAGGTGCCGCCGATGTAGTGATCGATGCCGTACACGGGATGAACTCCTTGGATCGCTGTGGCGGCCGGGGTCAGGCCGGGTGTGTGTAGAGAGTCTGGATGCAGGAGAAGTCCAGGGCGGGCGCACCGGCCTCCTTGGAGCGCAGCGCGTAGAGGCTCTGCGCCAGCGCCCCCATGGGCACGGCGGCGCCGTTGGCCCGGGCGCTGTCGAGCGCGAGGCCGAGATCCTTGAGCATCAGGGCCAGTTGGAAGCCTGCGGCGTAGCCCTTGCTGGAGGGCGAGTCCGGCAGAACGTGGGGCCAGGGATGCCAGCGTTCGAGGAAGAAATTCCCGCCGGAGCTCTTCTGCATGATGGCGGTGAGCACAGCCGGATCGAGGCCATTGCGGGCGCCGAGCTCCATCACCTCGGCCGTCGCAGCCATGGTGACGGCGGCGAGCATGTTGTTGCAGATCTTGGCCGCCTGTCCCGCGCCGTTACCGCCAGCATGGAAGATGAACCGCCCCATCATCTCCAGCACCGGCCGCGCCTGCTCCAGCGCGTCATCCGCGCCGCCCACCATGAAGCTCAGCGTGCCTTCGGCGGCGCGCTGCACGCCGCCGGAGACCGGCGCATCCAGCATGCTGAAACCTTCCTGCCCGGCAGCGGACGCAAGATCGCGCGCCACCTCCGGCGCGATGGTCGAGCAGTCCACCAGCAGGGGGCGCCCCTCAAGCCGCGCAAGAAGGCCCGTGGGCCCGAGATAAAGATCCGCGACCGCGCGGCTGTTGGGCACCATGGTGATGACCATGTCGGCGCCTTCGGCCGCCGCAAGCGGACTCTCCGCCGCCCGCGCGCCCAGCGCCGCGAGGCGCTCCAAAGCCCCGGCGGAGGGGTCGAATGCGCGAACCTTGTGGCCGGCGCGCACAAGGTTGGACGCCATCGGAAAACCCATGTTTCCGATGCCTAGAAAGGCAATGCTGGACATAAACCTGCCGCTCCCTCGGTCCGTCCGTTGTCAGCCACCATTGCGGCCGCCTGAGCGTCTGGCGGATCTCGCCGCTGCGCTCGATGGATCGGTACCCAGGGGAATTGGTAACACGCAGCCCGTTCGCTTGAACCGCCGCTGGATGTGAGGCTAGTGTGCAAATTTGCACATCACGAGTTCTCGGCATGGAATGGGACGATCTGCGGTTCTTCCTGGAGCTGGCGCGCACGCGCACGCTGACCGAGGCGGCCCGCCGGCTGGACGTCAAGCACACCACGGTCGCGCGTCGGATCCAGCGGCTCGAGCTGGCGGTGGGCGCGCCCCTCTTCACCCGCACCCACACGGGACATGAGCTGACATTGCGCGGGCGGAACCTGCTGGTGGAGGCACAGGCCGTCGAGGACCTGTTCCTCAGCATGGACGAGGAGAAGACGGCGCCCGCCCAGTCGGTCTCGGGCATCGTGCGGGTGGGCTGCACGGAGGGCTACGCCGCCGGCGTGCTGCCGCACGATCTCGCCGAGCTGCGCCGGCAGCATCCGAACCTTCGGGTCGATCTCATCGTCCAGCCGCGCCCGATCCTCCTGGCACGGAACGAGGCGGACATCGTCATCACCATCGACCGGCCCGAGCGCGGCCCCTACCTCATCACGAAGCTCTTTGATTACACGCTGCGCCTCTATGCGGCGCCGTCCTATCTCGCGGCTCACGCCCCCATCACGCGCCTTGCGGACCTGAAGGACCACCACCTCGTGAGCTACATCGAGGAAAGCGGCCCCGCCAAGGGACTGCCGGTGATCTGGGATCTGGTTCAGTCCAGCTGGCCGGGCATCCGCAGCACCAGCATCTTCTCCCAGATGGCGATCGTCGCCTCGGGTGGCGGCATCGCCATCCTGCCGTCCTACCTCGTGGGTCAGGACGAGGCCTTCAGGCCGGTTCTGGGCAGCGAGGTGAGCTTCCAGCGGACCTATTGGGTGATGATGCCGACCGAGCTGAAGCGCATCGCCCGCGTGCAGGCCGTGTGGCAGTTCCTCAAGCGGACCACCCGCGATCACAGCCAGCGCCTGATGGTCTAGGCGCGCGCGGCAAATCCGAGTGGCGCTTGGCGGGCTTGCGCCGGCCTCCAGCGCGATCGGGCTGCTGGAGCGTGGACGCCCTATCGCTGCGGTCCCGGCGCCACCAGCACGCTCGGCCGGTGCCGCACGAAGCGGGGGGAGAGGTCGACGCCGGCCCGGGACAGAGCGGTAGCAAGCCGGGCGATACCCTTGCGGATCGCGTCCGGCATCAGCGCCGCATATCCCAGCACCACAGCGCGGGGATAGCGGAACGGGACGATCTCGTGGGCGCCCGCCGCCTCCAGCGTGTAAATTCCGACCCCGGCATCGGCAGCGATCCGCGCCACCTCGCTCACCGGCGGGAAATGGTCCGGCAGCGTCCACATGACGTGCATGCCGGCATCGGCACCGGAGATGCGCGCGGGTCCGAAATGGGTGTTGAGGCTGTCCACCAGGGCCTGCCGCGCCTCGCTGTAGGTCTGGCGGATACGCCGCACATGCCGGGCGAAGCGGCCCTGGTCGATGAAGTCCGCGAGCACGATCTGGTCGAGCCAGGGATGGCCGTAGTTGGCGAGGCTCTTGGCCTGCCGCACGGGCCGGATCAGCTGTTTGGGAACCACCATGTAGCCGGTGCGGATGCCGGCGCCGACGGACTTGGAGAAGGTGCCGAGATAGATCACCGAGGTATTGGCATCGAGCCCCGCCAGCGCGGCGAGCGGGGCGCCGTCATACCGGAAATCGCTGTCGTAATCGTCCTCCACCACATAGGCGCCGCTGCTTCGGGCCCAGGCCAGAAGCTCGCGACGGCGCCCCAGCGACATGGTAACCCCGGTGGGGAACTGGTGGGAGGGGGTGACGTAGGCGAGCGTCGCGCCGCAGCCCGCCAGATACTCCGTGCACAGGCCGCTCGCATCCACCGGTACCGGCACCAGCGCGCCGCCGAAGCTGGAAAAGACATGCGCCGCGCCGGCATAGCATGGGTCCTCGATGGCGATCTTCACCCCCGGCTGGACGAACAGCCGGCTGATGAGATTGAAGCCCTCCTGCGCGCCGGCGGTGATGATGACCTGATCCGGCTCGGCCGGAATGGCGCGGTTTGCCGAGACATGCCGGGCGATGGCGCTGCGCAGCTCGACCGCGCCTTCCGGCGAACCGTAGCCGGACAGGTTGCCGGAGGCGCGCGACAGGTTCTCCAGCAGCAATTGCCGCCATTCCCGGAGCGGAAAATTCCGGCTGTTGGCGCTGCCATACCAGAAATCCACCTGCATCCCGCTGGGGCCGGTCTGCACCATGCGCAGCGGCGCCGCGCGCAGCAGAACCGGCGGGTGCACGACCGCGGGCTCGGGTGGACGCGGCGCGGGGCTCTCTGCCTCAGGAATAGGCGATTCCGACAGGCCGACGCAGGCCTCCGGCAGCACCTCGCATACGAAGGTGCCGGCGCCCGGCCGCTTCACGAGGTAACCTTCCTTCGCGAGCCGCTCGAACGCCAGCACGATGGTGTTGCGCGACACCTTGAGGGTGCGCGCCAGTTCCCGGGTCGAATGCAGCGCCGCGCCCGGGGGCAGCGTGCGGGCGAGAATGGCCGCGCGGACCTGGTCGTAGACCTGCTCCTGGAGCGTGACGTCCGCGGCCGGGTCCAGATGCAGTGGAATCATGTGCCTGCTCGATCCTTGCCCCAAGGGCAGGAAAAGCAATTCATGTGCCATCCACTTGCTCCAAATCCGCCTCACGCAAGGCCGGACGCCACCTGACGGACCAGCGGGTCCGCCCGCGCCGCCGACAGGCTGCCGCGGAAGACGATCTCTCCCCGCTCGATCACATAGATGCGCGAGACATAGTCGGGAATATGCTGGACGTTGGATTCTGCCATCAGGATCGCCCGCCCCGAGGCGCGGATGGAGGCGATGCCGGCGGCGATGGTGGGGATGATGGCGGGCGAGAGCCCCTCGAACGGCTCGTCGAGCAGAAGCAGGTCGGGATCGAGGGCGAGGGCGCGGGCGATGGACACCATCTTGCGCTCGCCCCCGGAGAGTTCGGCACCGCCGCGCGCCATGTAGGTGACGAGCTTGGGAAAGACCTCATACGCGAAGGCGATGCGATCGGCCGCGGGGCGCTCCCGCGAGGGCCGCGTCCAGGTACCGAAGGCGATGTTCTGGGCCACGGAGAGGCTTGCGAACACCTCGCTTTCCTCCGGCGAGAAGCCGATGCCGCGGCGGGCGACTTCGTGCGGCGGCAGCCCGGCCAGCGCCTTCCCCTGCCACAGGACGGAACCGGCGCGGGGCGCGAGCTGCCCCATGAGGGTGCGGAGCAGCGTCGTCTTGCCGGCCCCGTTTCGGCCGACGAGGCAGACGATCTCTCCCGCCGCCACGTCCAGCGAGATGTCGCGCAGGATCGATGTGCCGGCAATGTCGACGCTGAGGCGATCAACCGAGAGCATTGTGGGGCACCTTGCCGACGAGGGTGTCGATCACCTCCGGGTCCCGGAAGAAGGCATCGGGCGGCATGTCGGCGACGAGGCTGCCGGCCTTCAGGCCGATGACCCGGGTGGCGTAGCGCGCGATCAGCTCCATGTCGTGCTCCACAAGGACGAGGCTCTCGACGCCGAGCCGCTGGGCCGCCGCGAGCAGGGTCTCCATGATGCGGTCCTTGTCGGCGCTGGAGATGCCGCTGGTCGGCTCGTCCAGCAGCATCAGGCGTGGGCGCAGGGTGAGCGCGCTCGCGATGTCCACCAGCTTCTTCTCGCCCTGAGAGAGGGCGGAGCAGGTGGTTTCCAGCCGATGCTCCAGGCCGAAGGCGGCCGCCACCTCGCGGACCTGCGCCTGCTCGCGCCGGCAGGTGGCCGCCGGCCGCAGCAGGCGAAAGGTCTGCCCGGCGCGGGCGAACGCGCCGATCGAGATCATCTCGGCCACCGTGAAGCTCGGATAGATGGTGACCAGCTGGAACGAGCGGGCCAGCCCCCTCAGCGCGAGCGCGCTGGCCCCGAGGCCCGCCACCGGCCGCCCCTCGAACATCACGCCGCCCTCGTCGGGCACGAACAGACCGGAGAGCGTGTTCACGAGTGTGGTCTTGCCGGCGCCATTGGGCCCGACCACAGCGACCACCTCCCCTTTCGAGATGTCGAACGACACCCCCGAGAGCGCGGTGAAGGCGCCGTAGCGCTTGGTGATGTTCAGCGCGCGCAGCAGCATCTCGGTCATCGCCGCCTCCATTCCAGTGCGCGCGTGATGAGGCCGAGGATGCCGCGCGGGGCGAAGACGATGATGAGCGCGAGAATGGCTCCGAGGGCAAAGCGCCAGTATTCGGTATTCGCCATCAGCGAGTCCTGCAGCAGGGTGAAGGACACCGCCCCGACCACCGGGCCGAACAATTGCCCGAGCCCTCCGAGAATGATGATGAAGATCATGTTTCCGGACTGCGTCCAGTAGGACAGCTCCGGATCGGCGGCGCCGATGCTGACCGCCAGCACCGCGCCGCCCACCGCGCAATAGATGCCGGACAGGATGAAGGCCACGTAGCGCACCCGGAACACCGGCACCCCGAGAAACGACGTCTTGCGCTCGTTGTCCCGCCCCGCCTTGAGCGCCAGCCCGAAGGGCGAGGAGACGATCAGCGCCATGAGGAGGAACATCACCGCGAACAGCCCGAGCGCGTACCAGTAGAACGGCCCCACCAGGAAGGCGGTCTTGCTCATGGAGGCGAAGCTGGCCCCGAACAGGCTGGGGCGTGGCACCGAGATGCCGGATTCTCCGCCTGTCAGGTCGTAGAACTTGAACAGGAAGGAATGGAAGATCATGCCGAAGGCGAGGGTCAGCATGGAGAAGAAGATGGTCGTATAGCGCAGGCACAGTAGGCCGATGAGCGCCGCGACCGTGCCGCTCGCGAGCATCGCCACGATCAGCTGCGCCTCGAACGAGCGCACGCCGAGCTTTGCCCCCATCACCGCGCTCGCATAGGCGCCGATGGCGAGGAACATGGCGTGGCCGAAGGAGAGGAGCCCACCGCAGCCGAACAGGAGGTTGAGGCCGGTCAGGGCGATGGCGTAGGCGAGGATCGGGATGATGAGGGTCGTGTAGTACGGCCCGAGCGCGAACGGGGCCGCAACGAAAGCCGCGAGCACGGCGAGGAAGGCGAGGATGGTCTTCATGCCTCGGCCTTCCCGAACAGTCCGTAGGGCCGCACCACGAGAACGACGATCACCACGAGATAGATAGACATCACCTCCAGCTCCGGGAAATAGCTGAGCGAGAGCGCCCTGAGCACGCCGACGATGATGGCGCCGAGGAAGGCGCCGCGGATGCTTCCCAGCCCGCCGATCACCACCACCGCGAACGCCTCGACGATGAGCGCGATGGGCATCTCCAGCGACGCCGCCGTGGTGGGAATGACCAGCGCGCCGCCCACCGTGCCGAGCATCGAGCCGAGCACGAACACCAGCATGTTGATGCGCCGGGTGTTGGCGCCCAGCGCCTCCGCCATCCGGCCGTTCTCGGCGGCGGCCCGCACCACATGGCCGAGGCTGGTGCGTTCGATGAGCCAGTAGAGCAGGCCGGCCACCACCAGCGCGCTCGTCATCACCAGCAGATTGTAGACCGGGAAGGTGAAGGCGCCGACCACCAGCGTGCCGTACACCGACGGCAGATCGCCGAGCAGCCGCGGCTGGGCGCCCCAGACGTAGCGCAGCACATCCTGGAACATCAGCACGAAGGCGAACGTCATGAGCAGTTGGAAGGCTTCGTCGCGGCCGTAGACCGTGCGGAGCACCCGCTCGATGACGAAGCCCACCTGCCCCGCCACGAGGCCGGACAGGATGAGCACCGGCAGGAGCAGGACAGGCGAGCCGCCCTGCGCCGAGAACCACTCGAACACCGAGGCACCGAAATAGGCCCCGAGCGCATAGAGCGAGCCGGCGGTCAGATTGACGATGCGCTGGACGCCGAAGATGAGCTGCAGTCCCGCCGTGACGAGGAACAGGACCGCAGCGTTGAACAGCGCGGCGAACAGGAGGTCGACCGTGGCCATGTCGCGTCTGTGCTCCCCGGCCGGTCAGACCGGGAAATTGGCCGTTTCGAGCCAGCCCCAGAAATCGGCGCCCGGCGGCTTCTGCAGCACGGAGGCGTCGTAGCTGTAGGTCTCCTTCAGGGTACACACGTCATAGGGATTGTCGTGGGTCGCGAAGCCGCCGTAGAACATCTCCTCGGCGATGTGGTCCTTGCGCATGCCGGCCGGGCCGCCGAAGGATTCCACCTTGATGCCCTCCATCGCGGCAGCGATCTCCTCGGGCTTCGGCCAGGACCCGCCCTTCGCGGCCATCGCCTTCTCCACGCCCGCCTTGTAGACGTTCATGGCGAAGAAGGCGCGATCGCTCTCCCAGTGCGGATAGTCCTTGTACTTGTCCATATAGTATTCGACGAATTCCTTCTGCGCCGCTGAGGGATTTGGTCGAGCGAAATACATGGTGTTGTAGCACAGCAGCGTGCCCACCGGCGTGAAGGGTTTCTTGAGCTGGCCGTGCTGGTGGCCGGCCTGCACCAGCACCATGCGGGCGGTGTCCGTGAGGCCGGCGCTGGTGGCCGCGCGCATGAAGATGGGCAGGTCCGCATTGCCAAGCACGCAGTAGATGAGATCGGGCTTGGCCGCCTTCAGGGCCGCCACGTTGGCGGTAAAGTCGAGCTGGGAGAAGCTCGACCACTGCTCCGAGACCACCTCGGCGTCGATGCCGAACTTCTTGTTCAGCGCCTTGAAAGCGGTCCACACGTTACGCCCGTAGGTATAGTCCGGGCTGATGGCGGCGATGCGCTTGAATTGGCCTTTCAGGTGCTTGAGCGCGATCAGCGAGGCCATCACCGCCTCGCACTCGTTGTCGGTGCTCTTGAACACGTATTTCGGCGACGGCATGGTCTCCTTCACGCCGTCCTGGGTGGTGCCGTCCCAGAAGATGGTGAGAACCTGCATGTCCTCCAGCGTCGGCGCCATGGGCAGGGTCACGCCCGTGGAATAGCCGCCCTGGATGCAGTCCACTTTCTCCTGGAGCACGAGGCGCCGGGCGCGCTCCAGCGTCTCCTTGGCGTTGGTCTCCTCTTCCACCACCAGCTCGACCTTGCGGCCGGCGATGCCGCCGGCGGCGTTGATCTTCTCGGTGGTCCATTCCACCGCGCGCAGGCCGTTGGCGCCGATGTAGGCGGCGGTGCCGGCGCGCGGCGCGATGATGCCGACCTTCACCGGCGTGTTCTGGGCAAGCGCGGGCATGGGAAAGGCGCCGACGGCGCTTCCCGCCGCCAGCCCTGCCATGCCCTTGAGGACACCACGACGGTCGATACCTGATTTCGGGTCCATACCTGATTTCGGGTCCATGTCGATCTCCGGAAGGTTTGGAGAAGCGGCGCCTTTGGCGCTCTATGCTTTTGTGAAATGGGCCTTGCCCGGCGCCTCAGGCGGCGAGCGCATCGAGCCCCGCCTTCACCTCGGCGGCGGCGGCAGCCTCCAGCGGCAGAAGCGGCGGGCGCGGATAGCCCGCGCTCTTGCCCATCAGCGCCAACCCCTCATGGGCCACGCGGATGATGCCGTAGCGACCGCCGATCTCGCTCAGAGGAAAGAGCCGGGCCGCGGCGGCATAGGCCGCCGCCACGTCGCCGGCCTTGGCGGCGTTCCAGAAGGCGACGCACTCGGCCGGACAGATGTTGGCAAGGCCGGTGAACCAGGCCGGCGCGATGGCAATGGCCGGCTCCAGGATCAGCGTATCCTGGCCGATGCCCACCTGGACCTTTCCGCCGGTGATCTTCGGCACCATGAAGGCGCGCGACAGGTCTCCGGAGGAATCCTTCATGCCCACCAGCGTCGGGATGGAGGAGAGCTTCTTCACCAGGGCCGGGGTCAGATCGATGCCGGCGAGGGGCGGATTGTTGTAGAGCCACAAGGGCAGGTCGCTGGCCGCGGCGACCGTCTCGTAATGGGTGATGATTTCGCGTTCGGTCGGCTTCCAATAGTTGAGCGGCACCACCAGCACCGCATCCGCACCATGGTCGGCCGCGTGCTTCGCCAGGCGGACGCTCTCCGCCGTGGTCATGGCGCCGATGCCCGTCATCACCGGAACACGCCCGCCCAGATGGGTGGCGATCTCTTCCAGAGCCTTCATCTTCTCGGCTTCGGTGAAGTAGCCGTTCGCGCCCGTGCTGCCGAACAGGGTGACGCTGTGGATGCCGGCCGCGAGTGCATCATCAAGATGTTTCTTCCACCGCGAGTAGTCGATGGAGCCATCGGCCGCGATCGGCGTCACTGAAAACAGAACAACACCTTCGATATTCATCCTGGTCATGCCTCGGCTCTCCGTCTTCACTATGAAGCCTGAGCCCGGGCGATCCGGTTCACAAGGCATGCGATGGTTCCGCTTTGAGAAAAATCGATAGGACCAGCTGAAGGAGGGCTTCGGCGCCGGGCGGCCTTTCGCATAACTTGTCCCTGCGAGCCGACCGGTGCGGGCGGTCGCGACCGCTCTTCCCTTCACCAGAACGAGGCCGGCCAGCGCCATG
Source organism: Pseudomonadota bacterium (assembly GCA_023442085.1). Lineage (GTDB taxonomy): Bacteria > Pseudomonadota > Alphaproteobacteria > Rhizobiales > Xanthobacteraceae > Xanthobacter. The sequence goes on from JAEZMT010000021.1 coordinate 22,942, forward strand.
GCGGACGAGGACTTCATCAAAACCACCTGCCCGAGGGACTGCTACGACGCCTGCGGGATGATCGTGGGCCGCCGCGACGGCACGATCCGGAAGGTTCTCGGAGACCCTGACCACGCCGTCACCCGGGGCGCCCTCTGCGGCAAGTGCGCCATCGCCTACAATGGCAGCTGGCGCGCGCCGGATTTCAGGCTGGCGACGCCGCTCAGACGCGTCGGGGCCAAGGGCGAAGGGAAGTTCGAGCCCATCGGCTGGGACGAGGCGCTCTCACTGATCGCCCGGCGCTTCGGCGCGCTCAGCGCCGAAGGCGCGGCCCACACCATCCTCCACACCCATTACACCGGCACGGTGGGGCTGGTGGGCGGCTGGTTTCCCATTCGCTTCTTCAACCGCCTCGGCGCCACGGAGGTTGACCCCGACACCGTCTGCAACAAGGCGGGGCATGTCGCGCTGGAGATGACCTTCGGCAACTCGCTGGAGGGCTTCGACCCGCGCACCGCGCGCGATGCCCGCACCATCCTGGTGTGGGGCGCCAACCCCTCTTTCTCGGCGCCGCATCAGAACAAGGGCTGGCTGGCGGAAGCACAGGCGGCGGGCACGCGCGTCATCGCCGTCGATCCGATCGCGCACGACACGGCACGCGCGGCGGACCTGCATCTGCAGCTGCGGCCCGGCAGCGATGCGGCTCTCGCCTTCGCCTTCATCCATGTGCTGCGGCGGGACGGGCTGAATGACCCAGATTTCCTGAGCGCCCACGTTCTGGGGGCGGAGGATCTCGCCCCGGCCATCGACGCCATGACGCCCGAGCACGCGGCGACGCTGTGCGGCGTGCCCGCGGAGCTGATCGAAGAGGCGGCGCGCGCCTACGGTTCGGGCCCGTCGCTCCTGTGGCTCGGGCAGGGCGTGCAGCGCCAGCCTTACGGGGGCAACGCCTTCCGTGCGCTGGCGGCGCTGGTGGCGTTCTCCGGCAATCTCGGCAAGCCCGGCGCCGGCTTCCTTTACATGAACGGCCCCGGCGGTCGCGGCATCGACATGGCGGCGCTGACCTGCCCCGCCCTTGCGACCAACGTGCCGCCTGCCATCAGCCACATGGACCTCGCCGCGACGCTGGAGGATGCGAGCCGCGCGCGCGCCTTCGTGAACTGGAACAACAATCCCGCCGCCTCCTCGCCGGAGCAGGCCCGCCTGCGTCGGGCGCTGGCGCGCGAGGACCTGTTCCATGTGGCGGTGGAGCTGTTTCACACCGACACCACCGCCTATGCCGACATCGTGCTGCCGGCGGCAAGCTTCCTGGAATGCGACGACCTTGTGCTGTCCTATTTCGACCTCACCGTCTCGGCGCAGGTGCAGGCGGGCGATCCCCCCGGCACCGCGCTGCCCAATTCGGAGATCTTCCGTCGGCTCGCGGCGGCCATGGGCTTCAGCGAGCCGGAGCTGTTCGAGAGCGATGCCGACCTCATCGCGCGGCTCCTCGCCCAGACACCCTTCGAAGGCACCTTCGCGGATCTCGCCGCCGTGGGCACGGCCACCGTCTTCCCCGAGCCCAAGGTGCAGTTCGAGGGCCTCACCTTCGGCACGCCGTCGGGACGGATCGAGCTTGCGAGCGAGCAGGCGGCCGCCCTCGGCCTGCCGCGCCTTCCGGTGGGCCACGCCGACGCGCCGCCCACCGATGGCCGGATGCGCATCCTGTCCCCCGCCTCCCAATGGCAGATGAACTCCAGCTACGGCAATGATCCGGTGATCCGGCGCCGGCTCGGACCGCCGACCGTGGCGCTCCATCCGGACGACGCGGCGCGCGAAGGCCTGGCGGAGGGCGATCAGGTGGTTCTAGCTGCCGGCGAGGGCCGGGTGCCGGTCGCCGTCGCCATCTCGGACCGCACCCTTCCGGGCGTCGCCCTGATGCACAAGGGGCGCTGGCCGAGCCTCTCGCCGGGCGACGCCAACGTCAACGCCTTGGTGCCGGGCCGCAAGAGCGACATCGCCGAGAGCACCACCGTCCACGGCACCGAGGTGCGCCTGATCCGCCCGGAGGCCGCGGAATGAGCCCATCGCGGACGGTCGCCATGTGGTGCGTGTCCGGCGGTCATCCACCCGCGGCACGCCACGCACCTTGTTCGGCAGCAGCGGCGCGATGATCGCTCCTTCCTCGTCGGTCAGCTCGTGATGGGAATCTGTTAAACTCCCAGTGCGGGAGCTTGCATCACGGCACGCTCACGCGCGCGAATTCATGGGGCGACGCCGGGGGCAGCTCACTCCGTCGGTTGCGGCAGCCGGCTCCGCTCCGCCCGGCTGCGCAGGAGATGGGCCTTCGCCAGCATTTGCGCGCTGACGGGAGCGGTGAGGAAGAGAAACAGGGCGATGAGCAGCTCGTGAACGGAAAAGCTGCCCCGTGTCGCGGTGAAATAGACGATCGAGGCGATGAGCAGGGAGCCGATGCCCAGCGTGGTCGCCTTGGTCGGTCCGTGCAGGCGGCGCATCATGTCCGGCAGGCGGGCGAGGCCGAGGGCGCCCACGAGCAGGAAGAAGGCGCCGATGAGAATGAGCGCGGCGACGAGCGCCTCGACGATCGGGTTCATGCGCCCTCCTATTCGATCACGTTGCCGCGCAGCAGGAACTTGCAGAAGGCGACGGTGGTGACGAAGCCGACCATGGCGAACAGCAGGGCCGCCTCGAAATACATGCCCGTGCCGTAAGCGATGCCGAGCAGCACGATGAGCGCGATGGTCTCGATCACAAGCGTGTCCAGCGCCAGCACCCGGTCGGTGGCGTCGGGCCCGAGGGCGAGGCGATAAAGGGTGAGGCCGATGGCGAGGCAGATGGCCCCCGCCGCAATGGCGATGGCGATGGCGATCATTCGAATATCCTCTTCAGCCGGCGTTCGTAGCGCGCCTTGATGGTCGCGACGGCGCCGTCCGGGTCGCTGGCGTGGAGGCAGTGCACCAGCAGGGTCTTGCCATCTGCGCTGAGGTCAGCGCTCACCGTGCCCGGCGTCATGGTGATGGTGCCGGAGAGGACGGCGATGGCCTCGGGCGTCTTCAGGTCGAGGGGCACAGTCACGTAACGGGTGCGCAGTCGGTTGGCCGGCCGGAACAAGATTATCCATGCGACCTCGATGTTGGAGACAATTATGTCCCACAGCACGATCAGCACGTAGCTCGCGATCGTCAGCGGCGCCTTCAGTTTCGGTCGTCCCGGCCAGAACGGCGCGGTGAGGAGGGGGATGATGACACCGAGGACGATGCCGAGCACCACGACGCCCGGCGTCACCTCGTTCATCAGGAAGATGAACACGAGGATGAGGAGCAGCGTCAGCAGGGGGTGCGGGAGAAGGCGCGTGCGCATGTCACTTCTCCGGCGTGGCGGGCGCGCCGGGCGGCAGCACGGCGTGGATATAGGCGTCGCGGTCGAGGGCCTGCCGGGCGGTGAGGCCAAGCGCCTGCGTGGCCGGGCCTGCGGCGAGTGTCCAGCCGATGGTGGCCGCGAGCAGCAGGATGACCGCCGCAAGCCCCGGCAGCGCCGGCACCGGCTTCGGCTCCGAGACCGGCCCGCTGGCCCAGAACAGCACCGATCCCGCCCGCGCGAAGCCGAAGGTCATCAGGAGGCTGGCGGCGAGGATGGCCGCCCAGATCCACGGCCAGATGGCGGAGCTGCGCACGGCTTCGAGAATCATCACCTTGCCGATGAAGCCCGATAGCGGCGGCAGGCCGACGAGGGCAATGGCGGCGAGGAAGAACAGGGCGGCCAGAAGCGTCTCGCCCCCCATCGCCGGCGCCGGGATCAGCCGGTCGCTGGCGGCACCGCGCTGCTCCTGCACGATGCCGGCGATGAGGAAGAGTGCCGCGCCGGCCAGCGTCGAATGGACGAGATAATAGAGGCCCGCGGACAGCCCCTCCGCATCGAAGAGGCCGAGGGCGATGAGCAGCGTGCCCATGGAGGCGATGACCGCGAAGGCGCTGAGATCGCGCAGCGTCCGGCTCCCCACGAGCCCGACTGTGCCCACTACCAGCGTCGCCAGTGCGGCGGGGATCACGAATGGCGCCGCCGCCAAGGCAACGGGCCCGGCCCCGGCCCCGAAGACGAGGCCGTAGACGCGGATGATGGCGTAGGCGCCGACCTTGGTCATGATCATGAACAATGCGGCGGACGGCGCCGACGTGCCGGCATAGGTGGCCGGCAGCCACCAGTGCAGCGGAACCAGCGCGGCCTTGGTGGCGAAGACGAGGAAGAGCAGAAGCGCGCCGGCCTTCAGCAGGGCCGCATCCGCCGGCTGGACTTGCGGCACCTTCACTGCGAGGTCCGCCATGTTGAGCGTGCCGGTGACGGCATAGATGAGGCCGACGCCCACCAGGAAGACGGCGGACGCGAGGAGGTTGATGGCCACATACTGGAATCCCGCCTTCAACCGTCCGGGGCCGCCACCGTGCAGCATCAGCCCGTAGGAGGCGATCAGCATCACCTCGAAGAAGACGAAGAGGTTGAACACGTCGCCGGTCAGGAAGGCGCCGTTGATGCCCATGAGCTGGAACTGGAACAGCGGGTGGAAATGCCGCCCGCGCCCGTCCACCCCGCCGGCTGCATAGATCAGCACGCAAGCGGCCAGAACGGCGGTCAGGAGGAGCATGGTTGCCGAGAGCCGGTCCAGCACCAAAGTGATCCCGTAGGGCGCCGGCCAGTCGCCGAGCCTGTAGGCGCGGACCGTGCCGTCCGAGGCGAGCACGAACAGGAAGACGGCGAGGGCCAGCAACAGCCCGGTCGCAGCGATGGAGGCGATGCGCTGGCCCCGCAGGTGGTGGCGCAGCGCGAGCACGAGGAACGCGGCGGTGAGGGCCGGCAACAGCACCGGCAGGATGATGGCGTGGTCGAGGGCGGAGATGGCGGGCGTCACGGCGCATCTCCCTTGTCGCCGCGCGGCGCGTCGAGGTGGGCGCTGTCTGAGCCGGTTTCCAGGAAGCCGCGCAGCGCCAGCACCACGATCAAGGCGGTCATGCCGAAGGAGATCACAATGGCTGTGAGCACCAGCGCCTGCGGCAGCGGATCGGTGTAGCCGGCCGCATCGGGCACGATCACCGGCGGCCGGTCGATGGTGAGACGGCCCATGGAGAAGAGGAAGAGATTCACCGCGTAGGACAGGAAGGTGAGGCCGAGGATCACCGGGAATGTGTGCGCCCGGAGCACCAGATAGAGCCCGACGGCGGTGAGGATGCCGATGCCGGCGGCGAGGAGAAGCTCCATGGCTCAGCCCTCCCGCGCCCGGGAGGCGGACGGCTCCAGCCGGACATCCATCGGCTCCTGATTGTCCGGGGCGGGATCGATCCGCCGAGAGACCCGGGAGAGCTGGGCGAGCGACAGCACCATAACCCCCACCACGGTCAGGAATACGCCGAGATCGAACGCCATCGCGGAAGCGACCTCGAACTTGCCCACCACCGGCCAGGTCAGATAGCCGAAGGTCGACGTGAGGAAGGGCCGTCCGAACAGGAAGGCGGCCACGCCCGTGAGGCCGGCAATGGCGACGCCCGCGCCGATATAGGATTGCGCATCCACCCGCATGCGCGCCGCCGCCCAGCCATAGCCGGAGGCGATGTATTGCATGATGAGGGCGATGGCGACCACGAGACCGGCGACAAAGCCGCCGCCCGGCTCGTTGTGGCCGCGCAGGAAGATGTAGGTGCCCACCACCAGCGACAGCGGCAGCAGCACGCGGGTCGCCATGACGAGCAACAGGGGATGGGCGTCCAACGCCTCCTCGTGGGGGAGCATCGCCTTGATCCGGCGCACGGCGGCGCCCTTCAGGGCGGGGTCGAGCAGCGCATAGATCGCGAGGGCGGCGATACCGAGCACGATGATCTCTGCGAAGGTGTCGTAGCCGCGGAAGTCCACGAGGATCACATTGACCACGTTGGTGCCACCGCCGCCAGGCTTCGATTCCGCGAGGTAATAGTCCGAGATGGAGGTGCCGTCGCGGGTCATCACCCCATAGGCGAGACCGGCGACGCCGAGGCCCGCGAGACCGGCCAGGAGACCGTCGCGCCATCGCACGGCACGGCTTTCCTCACGCGGCGTGGTCTTCGGCAGAAGGTTGAGGGCGAGCAGCATCAGGATGGTCGTCACCACGTCCACGGAAATCTGCGTCAAGGCGAGGTCGGGCGCGGAAAACTGGAGGAAGGCGAGGGCCACGATGACGCCCACCACGCCGGTGAGGATGAGCGCGGTGAGCCGGTCGCCATGGCGCAGCAGGACCATGCCGCTGGCGAGGAGCAGGGCGAGGAAGGCGGTCGCGGCCGGCAGGCTCACCGGCAGCAGCGGCCGGGTCCCGGCCGCATGCGTCGCGCTCCAGAAGCCGTAGCCGCCGACCGCCACCAGCGTGGCGAGGATCACCCCTGCATAGCGCGGCAGCGACCCGTCATGGACCGCCGCCATGGCGCGGCGGCTGGCGACAACCACGCCCACGCTGGCCGTCTCGAACATGGCCCTGGCATCCAGGCGCGGCAGGCGGAGGCGTAGCGCGTCGGCGCGGGCGAAGCCGAGCAGGAGCAGGGCTGCTCCGGCGAAGGCGGCAAGGCTCATGACCAAAGCGGGCGTGATGCCGTGCCAGAGCGCGAGATGATACTCCGGCAGCGGGCCGCCGATCACCGCACCGGCGGTCAATGCCACAAGCGGGCCGGCGACGGCGCCGGGCAGGATGCCGATGGCGATGACCGGCACCACCAGCACGGCCACCGGAAGCCACATGCCGAGCGGCGGATCGTGCGGATGGTGGGGATAATCGTCCCGCGCCTTGCCGAGGAAGGTGCCGATGGCGAAGCGCGCCGAATAGGCCACCGAAAACAGCGCAGCCACCGTCGCCAGCACGGGGAACAGGAGATCGAGGCCGAGATAGGCGGTGTGGGCGGCCTCCTCCAGCATCATCTCCTTGGACAGGAAGCCGTTGAACAGCGGCACGCCGGCCATGGAGGCCGACGCCAGAAGCGCCAGCGTGCCCGTGACGGGCATCAGCCAGAGGAGGCCGCCGAGGCGCCGGATGTCGCGCGTGCCCGTCTCGTGATCGACGATCCCGGCGCTCATGAACAGGGCGGCCTTGAAGGTCGCGTGGTTGATGATGTGAAACACCGCCGCCACCGCAGCCATGGGCGTGCCGAAGCCGAGCAGCATGGTCATGAGGCCCAGATGGCTGACCGTGGAGAAGGCCAGCAGCGCCTTCAGATCATCCTTGAACAGCGCGATGACCGCGCCAATCAGCATGGTGGCGAGCCCCACCGGCGCGACGATGAGAAACCAGGCGTCCGTGCCGGCGAGCACCGGCCACAGCCGGGCGAGCAGGAACACGCCCGCCTTCACCATGGTGGCAGAGTGCAGATAGGCCGAAACCGGTGTCGGCGCCGCCATGGCGTGGGGCAGCCAGAAATGGAATGGGAACTGGGCCGATTTGGTGAAGGCGCCCAGCAGCACCAGCCCCAGCGCCGGCAGGTAGAGCGGAGAGGCACGGACAATATCGCCCCGCGCCAGGATATCCGACAATTGGTAGGAACCCGCAGCCTCGGCCACCAGCAGCAGCCCGGCGATGAGGGCGAGCCCGCCACCGCCTGTCACCACCAAGGCCATGCGCGCGCCCTGCCGCGCATCGGCGCGCTTGCGCCAGAAGCCGATGAGCAGGAAGGAGGTGAGGCTCGTCATCTCCCAGAAGACGAGCAGCGCGATGACGTTGTCGGAGAGCACCACGCCCACCATCGCCCCCTGGAACAGGAGCAGATAGGTGAAGAAGCGGCCCATGGGATCCTCGCGCGAGAGGTAATAGCGCGCATAGATGATGACCAGGAGGCCGATGGTGAGGATCATCGCCGCGAAGAAGAAGCCGAGCCCGTCCGCGAACACCGAGAAAGACAGGCCCATGGCCGGGACCCATGGTATTTCGGCTTTCGGCACCTCGCCGGAGAAGACGGCCGGCGCGTGGCTCATCAGCAGCGCGAGAGCGAGCAGCGTGACGGCCCCCGTCGCCATCGCACACGTGTCGCGGCCCGAGCGGATGACCAGCGGCGGCAGCAGCGCGCCGAAAAACGGCACAAGGACAACAAGGAGGAGTGTCATGCGGTCGAGGCCTCGTCTCGCCTGCGGATGTCAGGTGGATGAGGCCGAAGCCCCGCGGTGCCGCCGGGATGCGCCGGCGGCGGAGGTGACCGCCCCCGCCTCAGTGATACAGGAAGATACAGGTTTTCGGCAGGCCCACGACGGTCTGCGTGGTGGAGCCGAAGATGAACTCCTTGAGTCCGCGCCGCCCGTAGGCGCCCATCACCAGGAGCTCGAACCCGTCCACCACATGGCTATCGATGACCTCGGAGGGATGGGCGCCTGAAGTAATGGGCCTGGTCGAGACCGCGTAGCCATGCCGGCTCAGATAGGTCTGAGCATCGGTCGCGAGGCGTTCCGCCGTCTCGCTCTGCGTATCCACCGAGACGACGGTGATCCTGCGGTCCGCCCAGCACCCCAGAAGGACGAAAAGCTGAAGCGCGCGCATGGCGGGAAGGCTGCCGTCATAGGCCACCAGCACGTCGCCCCCGGCTGGCGCCACGTCCGGGCAGACCAGCACCGGCCGCGGCGCGGCGTGCAGAAGCTGGCTCAGCGTATCCGAATTGCGCTCGCTGCCGGTGCCGCGGAACGTCACGTCGTGGCCGGCGACGACGAGATCGCAGAGCGCGCTGGCCGCTGTGACCTGATCGAAGGGATCTCCCTTGAAGGCAAGCTGGGCGGCGGGGATGCCTTCCCGCGCGCAGTCCCGCGCGAAGGCCTCGGTCAGGGTGTTGCTGGCCCGCTCGGCCTCGGTCTGGAGGCCGCTTTCCATCCGCGCATGGTAGGCGGCGCCCCCGATGGTCCCCAGCATGGGAGCTTCGATGTAGGAGAGATCGATCCCGGCCAGTGCTGTCAGGGACACGTCGCCGCGTCGGGCAAGCCCTCTGGCATACGCGTTGGCAACCGCGCCGGCGGGGCTTTCGCCCAGCAGAAGCAACAGATTTCTCATCATCGTAACGCCTCCGTCGTCTTCCGCCGGTCGCGCGCCGCGGCTGCTCACCCCTCCTGCTCGTAGCACATTACGTTAGGTCAATGCGGCGCGCACATGGTCGCGCCGCACTCGGCGCTCCGGCGCGATCGTGGGCGCGTTTGTGGATGACACCATCGCGCTCTCGGCAGGGGCGGCGAACAGGTCGTGCATGGCCGACCTTGGCCCGATACTGATCCAATGCTGTCCAGTCGTCCTTTCCGGGTCATCTCACGATCCGTCCGCCCCGATCGTGGCCATGCGGGCGCGCAGGCGCGGGGCCGTCCAGTCCAGGAAGCTGCGCACCTTGAGAGGTAGCAGCTCCGCCTGCGGATAGATGAGGCTGACCGGGAGCGGCTCCGGCGCAAACTCCGGAAGGAGGACCTGCAACTGGCCGGACTTCAGTTCCTCCGCCACCTGATAGGACAGGACGCGGATGATCCCGAGACCCGCGCATGCCGCCTGAATGGCGGCCTCCGTCGTGTTCACGGACAGTCTCGGGCGCGGTTCAACGGTGAAGGATATCCCTGTCGCCGACCTGCGCCGCAACTTGGAGATGATCGCGCGGCTCAGCACGCTTCTCAATATTCCTGTCATCACGACCGCCTCGGAGCCTGCCGGGACCAATGGCCCGCTGATGCCGGAGATCCACCAACTCGCCCCCCATGCCGTTTACGTTCCGCGCAAGGGCGAGGTGAACGCCTGGGACAATGACGACTTCGTCGCGCAGGTCGAAGCCACGGGCCGCAGGACCCTCGTCATGGCCGGTGTCTGGACCAGCGTCTGCGTGATGTTTCCCGCCCTTGATGCCAAGGTCGCAGGATACGAGGTCTATGCGGTGGTGGATGCCTCGGGCGACCCCAGCGAGATGGCTTCGCGCACCTCTCTGGCCCGCTTCGTTCAAGGTGGCGTGAAGCCCACCTCAACGAATGCCCTCCTGTCGGAATTCCACAGGACATGGGCGCGACCGGAAGCCGCCAGCCTGGCCCAGCTGTATGGACTTGTTGCGCCTAACTATGCTGCCGTGATCGAAAGCTTTCAGCGCGCCAAGCAGTCAGGCGACACTACGCCCTAGCCAGGCGCCACCGGGGTGCATTGGCCAAGGACTTCGCTACTGAATGCGTGGAAGGCCTGAAACTCTCGCGGCGCTCGCGGGTTGTCAGCTGAGGAAGCGGTTAGGGCACATTTCCCGTTCTGCGACCGTGAGGAGCAGAGCTGGAGGGCACTGCGGTGGACACCCGTACGGATCAATGGGGCAAGGACCGCGGGCGGGAGGCCGACAACCCTCTTCAGATTCCGCGCCGGGGCTGGCGCGACATCCTGATACGGGTCTTCCACGAATTCTTCGATGACCGGATCCTGAGTCTGTCGGCCGGCGTGGCCTTCTACGCGCTGCTTGCGATTTTTCCGGCTATCAGCGCCCTCGTCTCCCTCTACGGACTGTTCCTTGACCCCACCGCACTGCGCGACCAGCTCGACGCGGCATCGTGGTTCCTTCCGTCGGGCGCAATCGACGTCATGAAGGACCAGGCACTGCGCGTCATGTCGCAAGGCTCGGCGACCCTGGGCTTTAGCTTCGCCCTGAGCTTCGGAGTGGCCCTGTGGAGTGCCAACGCGGGCACCAAGGCGCTGATCGAAGCCCTCAACATCGCCTATGAAGAGGAGGAGACACGCTCCCTGGTAAGGCTCACGCTGCTGACGCTTGGGTTCACGCTGGCGGCGGTGGTGTTCGCCTGCGTCGCCCTCGCGGCGGTGGTGGCGCTGCCGCTGCTGCTGAAGGCTGTCTATCTCGATGCTGCCGCGGAATGGTTCATCTCCCTGCTGCGCTGGCCCATCCTTGCGCTGACGGTGGCTGCGCTGGTCGCTGTCATCTATCGCTATGGGCCGTGCCGGGCGCCGGCGCGGTGGAAATGGCTCAGCCTGGGCAGCCTCGCCGCATCCGTTCTGTGGCTCGCCATGTCCGCCGGCTTCTCCTGGTACGTGAGCCGGTTTGGCAGCTACAACGAGACCTATGGCTCGCTCGGCGCGGTCATCGGGTTCATGACGTGGCTGTGGCTGTCGTTCAGCGTGATCCTGCTTGGTGCGGAATTGAACGCCGAAATCGAGCACCAAACCGCTCGCGACACAACGACCGGGGCGCCTCTGCCCTTGGGCGCGCGCGACGCCGAGATGGCCGACACCGTCGGCCCAATTCCTTAGCGCGAGGGGCTCGAACTCGGCACGCCGAGAAGGCGCCCCTCGCGCCGATCAAACTCCGCTCGAAGACCGCCGCCGCAGCAGCTGTCCCAATAGCCGCGGCTTACCCTTTCGCGGGATAAGGTCGATGTCCGTCACCAGCTTCGCGCCGCCCTTGCGCCGCTCCAGCACGATCTTGCGGCTGTGGAAGGCTTCCAGCTCGGCCCGGTGGGCGACGCTCACGATTGTCGCGTCCGGCAGCTCGGTGGTCACAAGCTCCATCATCCGGTCCTGGCTCTTGTCGTCGAGGGCGGAGGTCGCCTCGTCGAGCACGATGATGTCGGGGCGGTGCAGCAACAGGCGCGCGAACGCCAGGCGCTGCTTCTCGCCTCCGGACAACGTCTGGTCCCAGGGCGCATCCTCCTCGATCTTCTCCTTCAGGTGATCAAGGCCGACCGCACTCAGCGCCGCGCCGATCTCGTCGGCCGACCAGTCCTCGGCGCCGCCGGGATAGGCGGCCGCCCGCCGCAGGGTGCCCGAAGGCACGTACGGCTTCTGGGGGAGCATGAAGAGGCGCGCATCGGGATGGAAATTGATGCTGCCGCCACCCCAGGGCCATAGGCCAGCGATGGCCCTCACCAGCGTGCTCTTGCCGCTGCCGGACGCGCCCGAAACGAACAGCCGTTCACCCGGCTCGATCACCACCTCCGCCTGGTCCACCACCGCCGTGCCGTCATCCAGCGACACCGAGAGGTCGTTCAGGGTGAGCATGGCCTGCCCGTCCGTCTCGCCCCGCTGGATGCGCCCGACGCCATCGCCGTTCTCGGCCCGCTCCAGCGCGTCCAGCGACATCATCAGCGAAGCGATGCGGCGCGCGCAGGCGTTCCAGTCGGCGAGGCGGGGATAATTGTCCACGAGCCAGCCGAAGGCCGTCTGCACGATGGTGAAGGCGGAGGCGGCCTGCATCACCTCGCCCAGCGACATCTGGCCTTCGAGAAACTTCGGCGCGCAAAGCAGCAGCGGCACCACCGGCGCGATGAGGCTGGAGCCCTGCGACACGAGCGTCGTGCGCATGTATTGGCCGGCAAGCCGCGACCACTGCCGGAGCACGCCGGAAAAGGTGGAATTGATGCCCTCCCGCTCCTCCTGCTCGCCGCCCAACAAGGCGATGCTCTCGCCATTCTCGCGCACGCGGGTCAGGACATAGCGGTAGTCGGCCTCCGACTGGTTCTTCTCTTCCGACACCTCCACGAAACGGCGACCGATGAGCAGGATCGAGCCGGACGCGATGAGGGCATAGAGCACCGCCGCGATGACGAGAAAGCCGGGAATGGTGATATCGGTGGCACCCACGGTGACTGTCAGCGCCCCGCCGATGGTCCACAGCACCACGATGAAGGTCGCTGCCGAGAGGAACGCCGACGTGACGCCGGCAAGGAAGTCCACGGGGGATTCCGTCGCGACCCGGAGATCCTCGGCGATGCGGTATTCGGGGTTCTTGTGATCTCCGCTCACCAGATTGAGCTGGTAATAACGGCCGCCCGTCAGCCACCGCGAGACCACCGCATTGGTGAGCCACGCGCGCCAGCGTCGTTGCATGCCCATGCGTGCATAGACCTGAGCCACACCAAGGGCGACGCTGCCCGCCGCGAGGGGAAAGAAGACGGCGGTGAGGAAGAAGACGGTGGAGGCATCGCGCTTCTCGATGCCGTCGAAAATCGAACGGTTCCAGACGTTTATGGCGTACTGGAAGCCAACGTTGGTGACGATGAGCAGCAGAAGGCCGACTGTGAACACCCACGCCAGCCTGTCGCCCTTGGGGCCCCAGTATCCGCGCGCGCTGATCCAGAAGCGCTTCAGCAGATAGGACTTGCGCAGCCGCTCGATCTCCTCCGGCGCGAGGGACGGATCAGGCTCGATGGCCTCGGGCGGAGGCGGCTCGACCACCTTTCCGCTCTCCGCGATCACGCTGTCCAGCTCGGACTCTGCGGTCGCATCTGGTTTCTCGGTCGGACGAGCGGAAGCTTCAGCGGTGGTCATGGCGCGATAACGCGCCCAAAATTCGAATGTTCCTGAGACGCTTCAGCTTACGTAACGTGAGCACCCGTAGCGAAAGCAAACTTGCCTCCTTTTCACGGTGAAGTCGATTTGGACGACGCCACGGAGCTTGCTCCGACAGGTTATGCCCCCCGAAGTGCTCCACCTGTCCGCAAGGCTCTATTTCACGCCGTGGACGGGGTCCGGATGTCCGTCGATCCGCATCTGGAAAACGAAGTAAGTGGGCGAGCAGAAGCCGTTGTCGCGCGCGATGGCCGCGACGCCGGGAATGCTGGCGGGCAGGGCCTGACACATGAAATCCTCGCGGCAGAAGCGACCCATGCCACAGGTCGGCCGGTTGCCACGCACCACGCTCGCGTCCATGCACTTGGCGAAATTGTCGGTGGCGACGCACAGATCGAACGCCTTGCCGCCCACCAGTGCGCAGATTTCCGCCGGCGCCCGGCCGGACGCGAAGCCTGCGAACGCGCGCTCAGATGGCGTGCATTGGCGGTAGGAGGCCCCGCCCGGAACGCCGAGCTTCGCCGGCCGGCAATTGTAGGCCGTGGGGGAGACCGAAGGCGCGCGGCTGTTGATCTGGCGCAGAATGCGGAAGCGGTCGAGATAGGGCGCCCTGCCGGGCACGATCTCCCCCGAGAGGCACGCCATGCCCGAAACGATCCCGGTGTCCTGCCTCGGCATGCACTGGCCGGTGGCGACCGGCAGGCGCGGATTGTGGGCGATGGCCTCGCAGGCGAGGCCCCCGCCGCAAGCCCATGTCTCCTTGAACGGCGCCGTCGCGGCGAGCAGGAGGCAGGCCATGGTGGCGGCGGCCGGCGCCGGGACGTGCGATGCCGGTTCGCCCCATATCGCGGGAGGGGCGATGGAGAGCGGCCGGAACGCGTCGGGCGCGCGCCCTGCCGCCAGCGCCGCCAGATAGGCACGCCGCCGCGCATCCTCGGCATGGAGGTGGGGCGAAATGGGCACCTTCACGACGTTGAAGGGGGCCGAGTCCGGCTCGTCATGGCCGATGAGATGGAAGCCGGC
>JAEZMT010000093.1 GCA_023442085.1 Pseudomonadota bacterium
CCGCCGAGCCCCGCCCGATGTCGCAGATCGTCACCCGCTTCGCCCCCTCGCCCACCGGCTTCCTGCATATCGGCGGGGCGCGCACGGCGCTGTTCAACTGGCTCTATGCCCGCCACACCGGCGGCAAGATGCTGCTGCGCATCGAGGATACGGACCGCCAGCGCTCCACCAAGGAGGCCATCGACGCCATCCTCGAAGGCCTCTCCTGGCTCGGCATCGATTGGGACGGCGATCCCATCTACCAGTTCGCCCGCGCCGAGCGGCATCAGGCCGCGGTGGCGGAGATGCTGGCGAAGGGCAATGCCTATCGCTGCTACGCCACGCCCCAGGAGCTGGACGAGATGCGCGAGCTCGCCCGCAAGGAGGGCCGCCCGCCGCGCTATGATGGCCGCTGGCGCGACCGCGATCCCTCCGAGGCGCCGGCCGACCGCGCGCCGGTCATCCGCCTGCGTGCTCCGCAGGAGGGCGAGACGGTGATCGACGACATGGTGCAGGGCACCGTGACCTTCCCCAACAAGGATCTCGACGACCTCGTGCTGCTGCGCTCCGACGGCACGCCCACCTACATGCTGGCCGTGGTGGTGGACGACCACGACATGGGCGTCACCCACATCATCCGCGGCGACGACCACCTGACCAACGCCGCCCGCCAGACGCAGATCTACCGCGCTCTGGGCTGGGACGTGCCGCGCATGGCGCATATCCCGCTCATCCACGGGCCGGACGGCGCCAAGCTCTCCAAGCGCCATGGCGCGCTGGGCGTCGATGCCTATCGCGACATGGGCTATCTGCCGGCCGCCCTGCGCAACTATCTTGTGCGCCTCGGCTGGAGCCATGGCGACCAGGAGGTGTTCTCCACCGACGAGATGGTCGAGTTCTTCGACCTCGACAAGGTCGGCCGCTCGGCCGCGCGCTTCGACTTTGCAAAGCTCGAAAGCCTGAATGGCCATTACATGCGCGCCTCCAGCGACGCCGAGCTGCTCGCCGCCATCGACGCGCTGCTGCCCCATCTGCCGGATGCGGAGCACCGCCTTCCGCGCATGACCGACACCCGCCGCGCCCAGCTCGCCGCCGCCATGCCGGGCCTGAAGGAGCGGGCGAAGACGCTGGTCGAGCTGCTGGACAACGCCGAGTTCATCTTCGTCGAGCGGCCCATCCCGCTGGACGAGAAGGCGACCACCCTGCTTTCGCCCGAGGCCCGCGCCCATCTCGCCCGCCTCGTGCCGCTGCTGGAAGCTGTTGAGTGGACCGCCGCCGCCACCGAGGAGGTGGTGCGCCGCTATGCCGAGGCGCAGGGCGTGAAGCTTGGTGCCGTGGCCCAGCCGCTGCGCGCCGCGCTCACCGGCAAGTCCACGTCCCCGCCGGTATTCGACGTGCTGAGCGTGCTCGGCCGCGAGGAGAGCCTCGGCCGGCTGAAGGACCAGATCGCGGAGGCTGTGGCTTGAAGGCGGCGGGAGCGACCGTGGAGCTGGACCTCAAGGGGCTGAAATGCCCCCTGCCCGCTCTGCGCACCCGCAAGGCGCTGGCGCACGCGGCGGCGGGCACGCGGCTCGTCGTCACCTGCACGGACCCCATGGCGGTGATCGACATCCCCCACCTCGCCCACGAGACGGGCGCGGTGCTGGAAAAGCAGGAGGTCGAGACCGGCCTCCTGACCTTCGTGCTGGTCAAGGCGTAGCTTTGCTTCGCTCAGGCACCGCGCGGGCTTAAAGGCCTCACGCCGTCAGCGGCAGCGCTCGCTCCACCAGCCGCACCCAATAGGACGCGCCATAGGGAATGGCGGCATCGTCAAAATCGTACTGCGGATGATGCAGGCCGGCCGACGGGCCGTTGCCGATGAAGATGTAGGCGCCGGGCTTCTCCTCCAGCATGTAGGCGAAGTCCTCGGCCGCCATCAGCGGCGGCGCGGCGGCGTCCACCTCCGAGGCGCCGGCCACCTCGCTCGCCACAGCGGCGGCGAAGGCGACCTGGTCGGCATGGTTGCTGGTGACGGGATAGCCTTCCTTGAAGCTCACCGTCGCCGTGGCGCCATAGGCCGCTGCGACACCTTCGGCCACCTGCCGGATGCGCTCGCGCAACTGGGCGCGGACCCCCTGATCGAGCGTGCGGGCGGTGCCGACGAGGGTGGCCGAGGGCGGCAGCACGTTGTCCGCCTCGCCGGCATGGAACATGGCGATGGAGACCACCGCCGCCTCCAGCGGGTCCACATTGCGCGAGACGATCTGCTGCAGCGCCATGACGATGGCGGCGCCGGTGAGCACCACGTCCACGCCCTGGTTGGGCCGCGCCGCATGGGCCCCGCGCCCATCCACCACGATCTCGATATGATCGGCGGAGGCCATGATGCCGCCCGGCCGCATGGCGAAGCGGCCCACCTCCAGCCCCGGCAGATTGTGCATGCCGTAGACCTCGCGGACCGGGAAGCGCGTGAACAGGCCGTCGTCGATCATGGCCTTGGCACCGGCCCCGCCCTCTTCCGCCGGCTGGAAGATGAGCACCGCCGTGCCGGAAAAGGCGCGCGTCTCCGCCAAATGCTGCGCGGCACCGAGCAGCATGGCGGTGTGACCGTCGTGGCCACAGGCGTGCATCTTGCCGGGGGTTTCGGAGGCATAGGCGGCGCCGGTCTTCTCCAGAATGGGCAGCGCGTCCATGTCGGCGCGCAGGCCGATGAGGGGACCGTCGCCCTTGCCACGCACGATTCCCACCACGCCGGTGCGGCCGATGCCCGTGATGACCTCGTCGCAGCCGAAGGCGCGCAGTTTCTTCGCCACCGAGGCGCTGGTGCGGTCGAGGTCGTACATCAGCTCGGGATGACGGTGGAAATCCTGCCGCCAGGCCGCGATCTCGTCGGCGCGGGCGGCGATGTGGTTGTTGACCGGCATGGCAATTCCA
>JAEZMT010000118.1 GCA_023442085.1 Pseudomonadota bacterium
GGCATCGCCCAGAGCAAGGACGGCGACACGGTGGTCTCGGACTACACCCAGTGGGTGGCCATCAAGGACCTCACCCACAACAAGCTGACCATCTCCGACTACGCCCACCGCACGACCTTCATCACCCTCGATCTCGACACCATCTTCGCGCAGGACAAGCCGAGCGCGCGGCTGGTCACCGACCTGCCCTTCCCGGCGGCGGTGGACGGAACGGCGGCGCTGAAGAACTGAGCCGGCGGGCGGGCGCGCCGCCCTTACACGAGGGCGGTGCGCGCCTCCTGCTCGCCCACCTCGAACACCCGCTTGTAGCGCTCGACCTCATTGGCCGGGCCCATGGCCTTGGTGGGGTTGTCGGAGAGCTTCACCGCCGGGTGGCCGTTGGCGGCGATGACCTTGCAGACGATGGAGATGGGATCGAGCGCCCCGTTCGGCGCGAGGCCCCGGAAGTCGTTGGTGAGCAGCGTGCCCCAGCCGAAGCCGAGGCGGATGCGGCCGGCGAAGGCACGGTGGATGCGGGCCACCTCCTCCACGTCCAGCGCATCCGAGAAAATGGCGAGCTTGTCGCGCGGGTCCTGCCCGCGCGAGGCCCACCACCCGATGGCCTCCTCGCCGCCGGCGATGGGGTCCTTGCTATCGATGCGGATGCCGGTCCAGTGGGTCACCCAGTCGGGCGCGCGCTCCAGAAAGCCGGTGGTGCCGTAGGTGTCGGGCAGGATGACGCGCAGGTTGCCGTCATAATCGTCCTGCCAGTCGGCGAGCACCTGATAGGGGGCCCAGCGCAGTTCGTCGTCGTTGCGGGCGAGGGCCGCGTAGACCATGGGCAGTTCGTGGGCGTTGGTGCCGGTGGCCTCCACCTCGCGGCGCAGCGCGATGAGGCAGTTGGAGGTGCCGAGGAAGCCCTCGCCCAGCCCTTCCATCAACGCCTGCACGCACCAGTCCTGCCACAGATAGCCGTGGCGGCGGCGGGTGCCGAAATCGGCGATGTTGATGCGGCCGAGGGACTTCAGGAACTGCACTTTCTCCCACACCCGCGCCATGGCCCGGGCATAGAGGATCTGCAGCTCGAACTTGCCCATGCCCTTCAGCACGGCCCGCGAGCGCAATTCGTTGATGATGGAGAGGGCGGGTATCTCCCACATGGTGGTTTCCACCCACGGCCCCTCGAAGGTCAGCTCATATTGGCCGTCCACCTTTTCGAGGTGATAGGCGGGAAAGCGGAAGCCCTCGAGCCAGGCCACATAGTCCGGCGAGAACATTTGCCGCTTGCCGTAGAACATGTTGCCGCGCAGCCAGGTGCTCTCGCCGCGGGTGAGGGAGAGCGAGCGCACGTGGTCGAGCTGCTCGCGCAAGGCGCCGATGTCGATGATGTCGGCGAGCCGCACCGAAGTGGAGCGGTTATGGATGCCGAAGGTGACGCGGGTCGACCGGTGCCGGTTGAAGATCGTCTGCCCCATCAAGAGCTTGTAGAAGTCCGTGTCGAGCACGGACCGCACGATGGGGTCGATCTTCCAGGTGTGGTTGTAGACGCGCGTGGCGATGTCGGTCATGGGTGACCCCAGGGGCGGGACTGCACCTATACCATCGTCGGACAGGAATGGGAGGCTTCCCAGCGCGCGCGAGAGTGCGAATGGGGCAGGCCGAACCACGGAGGTCACATGACGCAAGGGAAGAAGGCCAAGACGAGCAAGCCGGCGCGTGCGCAGGAGCGCGGCGTGGTTCTGCTCTCGGGCGACAATCCCCAGATCGCCAAGGGCGACGGCGACGTCCCGGTGCAGGCCTATATCGCGGCGATGCCGGGATGGAAGCGCGACCTCGGCGCGCGCCTTGATGCGCTGATCGTCGAGGCGGTGCCGGACGTGCGGAAGGCGGTGAAGTGGAATTCGCCCTTCTATGGCATCGAGGGGAAGGGATGGTTCCTGTCGTTTCACGTCCTGACGCGCTACGTGAAGGTGACCTTCTTCAATGGCCTCGCGCTCGATACCGTGCCGCCCGGCGGCACCCCCAAGAGCAAGGACGCGCGCTGGCTCGACATCTACGAGACCGACACGCTGGACGAAGCCCGATTGGCGGACTGGGTGAAGCAGGCGGCCGCGCTGCCGGGCTGGACGCCCTAGGCATCGCTTCGCGGTTGCCGCGAGCAGCCCGTCAGCGACAGCCCGTCAACGACAGCCTTTGCGGGCCTCCCAGGCCTGCACCTCGTTCACGTAGCGCTGCTGGTCCGGCGTCAGCTTGCCGAACGGCGCGTAGCAGCGGGCGCCGAAGGTGGCGATGGCGTCCTTGGTCTTGAAACAATAGCCCTGCTCGGCATAGACCGCGTTGCGCTGGTACCACAGCGCCTTGCAGGACAATTCGCTGAGCGCCTGCGCGCTGGCGACGGACACGACAACCATCGCCGCGCAGGCGCCGAGTGCGAGCGCCGCCAGCCCCCTCCCCTTGCCGTCTGCCATCCCTGCCTCCCCTTGTTCCGCACCCAGCCACCGCCTGAAACGGCCGGCGGGTGCGCCCCGCAGCATTATTGCTCAGATGGCACGAATGTCATTCCGTTTCTTCCCATAGAAGCGAAAACGGTGCGGGCGTATCCAATACGAAAGTCCAAAGCCGTGACGATCCGACCCGGATCGCGGCCCGCCAGGACGAAGCAACGAGCTTCGAAGCAACAAGATGCAAGGGAGGACTGCCATGGCCCGCATGCGCGCCGTCGACGCCGCCGTCCGTGTTCTCGAAAAGGAAGGCATCTCCTGCGCCTTCGGCGTTCCGGGAGCCGCCATCAATCCCCTCTATTCCGCCATGAAGGCGCGCGGCTCCATCCGCCACGTGCTGGCGCGCCATGTCGAGGGCGCCTCCCACATGGCCGAGGGCTACACCCGCGCGGTGGCCGGCAACATCGGCGTGTGCATCGGCACCTCCGGCCCCGCCGGCACGGACATGATCACCGGCCTCTATTCGGCCTCGGCGGACTCGATCCCGATCTTGTGCATCACCGGCCAGGCGCCCCGCGCCCGCCTCTACAAGGAAGACTTCCAGGCGGTGGACATCGAATCCATCGCCAAGCCCGTCACCAAATGGGCGGTCACCGTGCGCGAGCCGGCGCTGGTCCCCATGGTGTTCCAGCAGGCCTTCCACGTCATGCGCTCGGGCCGCCCCGGCCCGGTGCTCATCGACCTGCCCATCGACGTCCAGATGGCGGAGATCGAATTCGACGAGGAGACCTACGCGCCGCTGCCGGTCTACAAGCCGTCCGCCACCCGGGCGCAGATCGACAAGGCGATGGGGATGATCCTCGACGCCAATAGGCCGCTCATCGTCGCCGGCGGCGGCATCATCAATGCCGATGCCTCCGACCTGCTCGTCGAGTTCGCCGAGCTGACCGGCATCCCGGTCATCCCCACCCTCATGGGCTGGGGCACCATTCCCGACGACCATCCGCTGATGGCCGGCATGTGCGGCCTCCAGACCTCGCACCGCTACGGCAATGCGAACCTGCTCGCCTCCGACTTCGTGGTCGGCATCGGCAACCGCTGGGCCAACCGCCACACCGGCTCGGTGGAGGTCTACACCCAGGGCCGCAAGTTCATCCACGTGGACATCGAGCCCACCCAGATCGGCCGCGTGTTCGGGCCCGACTTCGGCATCGTCTCCGACGCCAAGGCGGCGCTGGAGCTGTTTGTGACCGCCGCGCAGGAACTGAAGGCCGCCGGCAAGCTGCCGGACTGGACGGCGTGGGCCGACGAATGCCTCGGCCGCAAGCAGACCATGCTGCGCAAGAGCCACTTCGACGCCGTGCCGCTGAAGCCCCAGCGGGTCTATGAGGAAATGAACGAGGCGCTGGGCCGGGACGTCACCTACGTCTCCACCATCGGCCTCTCGCAGATCGCCGGCGCGCAGTTCCTGCACGTCTACCATCCGCGCCACTGGATCAATTGCGGCCAGGCCGGGCCGCTGGGCTGGACCCTGCCGGCGGCCCTCGGCGTGCGCGCCGCGCGGCCCGATGCCAAGATCGTCGCGCTCTCGGGCGACTACGACTTCCAGTTCCTCATCGAGGAGCTGGCGGTGGGCGCCCAGCACAAGCTGCCCTACCTGCACGTGGTGGTGAACAACTCCTACCTCGGCCTGATCCGTCAGGCGCAGCGCGGCTTCAACATGGACTTCGAGGTGAGCCTCTCCTTCGACAACATCAATTCGGAGGAGGTCGGCGCCTACGGCGTGGACCATGTGGCGGTGGCCGAAGGCCTCGGCTGCAAGGCCATCCGCGTGCGCACCCCGAACGAGTTCAAGGACGCCTTTGCCAACGCCCAGAAGCTCATGGACGAGCATCAGGTGCCGGTGGTGCTGGAATTCATCCTGGAGCGCGTGACCAACATCGCCATGGGCGTGGAGATCAACGCGGTGAACGAGTTCGAGGAAGTCCTCGACGTGCCCCTCTCCGAGGTGCGCACCCTGGAGCCGGCCGAATAGGCCGGGCCAAAAGACTCATATCGATTTAAAAATGCCTGGATGCCCCGGCCCCGCCGGGGCATGACAGTGCGCCACAAAGGCTCAGCCCGCGGAGAGACGCATGCCCAAGTTCGCCGCCAATCTCACCATGCTGTGGAACGAGATCGATTTCCTCGACCGCTTCGAGAAGGCGGCCAATGCCGGCTTCACGGGCGTCGAATATCTCTTCCCCTATCCCTTCGAGAAGGACGTGCTGGCGGAGAAGCTGGCGAAGTACAATCTCACCCAGGCGCTGCACAATCTGCCGGCCGGCGACTGGGCGGCGGGCGAGCGCGGCATCGCCTGCATCCCCGGCCGCGAGGGCGAGTTCCAGGACAGCGTGGGCAAGGGCATCGAGTATGCGAAGGCCCTGAACACCAAGGCCATCAACTGCCTCGCCGGCCTCACCCCCAAGGATGTGCCCGCCGAGACCGTCCACGAGACCCTCATCAAGAACCTGAAGTTCGCCGCGGCGGAGCTGAAGAAGGCGGGCATCCCGTTCGTCGTCGAGGCCATCAATACCCGCGACATCCCCGGCTTCCACCTGCACAATACCAAGCAGACGCTGGCCGTGCTGGATGAGGTCGGCGCGGACGACATCTTCTTCCAGTACGACATCTATCACATGCAGATCATGGAAGGGGATCTCACCCCGACCATCCGCAACAACATTGCCCGCATCAAGCATATCCAGCTGGCGGACAATCCGGGTCGCGGCGAGCCGGGCACGGGCGAAATCAACTATCCCTTCCTGTTCAAGGCCATTGACGACACCGGCTATGACGGCTGGATCGGCTGCGAATACAAGCCGAAGACCACCACCGACGAAGGCATCGGCTGGTTCGCCCCCTACAAGGGCTGAGCTTCCGCCCGCTTCAGCACAACAAGCACTCTTCAGGAGAAACGCACATGAACGTGGGATTCATCGGCCTCGGCATCATGGGGGCCCCCATGGCCGGCCACCTCATCGACGCCGGGCACACGCTGTTCGTCTATGACGTGGTGAAGGTGCCGGAGGCGCTGACCGCCAAGGGCGCGACCGCCTGCGCCTCCTCCGCCGAGGTGGCAAAGCACGCCGACATCATCATCACCATGGTGCCGGATACCCCGCACGTGGAAGAGGCGCTGTTCGGCAAGGGCGGCGTCGCCGAAGGCCTGTCGGCCGGCAAGATCGTGGTGGACATGAGCTCCATCTCGCCCGTCGCCACCAAGGGTTTCGCCCAGAAGATCAACGCGCTCGGCTGCGACTATCTCGATGCCCCGGTCTCGGGCGGCGAGGTGGGCGCCAAGGCCGCCTCCCTCACCATCATGGTGGGCGGGCCGGAGGGCGCGTTCGAGAAGGTGAAGCCCCTGTTCGAGAAGATGGGCAAGAACATCACCCTCGTCGGCGGCAACGGCGACGGCCAGACCACGAAGGTCGCCAACCAGATCATCGTCGCGCTGACCATCGAGGCGGTGGGCGAGGCCCTCTTGTTCGCGTCCAAGGCGGGGGCCAACCCGGCCAAGGTGCGCGAGGCGCTGATGGGCGGCTTCGCCTCCTCCAAGATCCTGGAGCTCCACGGCGACCGCATGGTGAAGCGCACCTTCGATCCGGGCTTCCGCATCGAGCTGCACCAGAAGGACCTCAACCTCGCGCTGCAGAGCGCGAAGGCGCTGGGCGTGAGCCTGCCCAACACCGCCACCTGCCAGGAGCTGTTCAACGCCTGCGCCGCCCATGGCGGCTCCAAGTGGGACCACTCCGCCATGGTGAAGGCCCTCGAACTGATGGCCAACCACAAGGTGGCCCCGGACGCCTGAGCGCGCCTTACGGCACGCAGAGCCACGACACCCTCGGCGACGCGCGGCACGTTCCCTGCCCTGCGTCGCCGGCACCCCGGACGGGTCCGCGCGGCCCCTCCGGAAGAGGCGCGCCGACAGCGTTCCCGGCGCGCCTCCGCCGCTTCAGATCGCGCCCCCCAACCTCCGGCGCCGAAACGGGGGGCGACGCGAAAGCCTGACCAGTCTGCAACGGTCAGCTTTGCTGCCGTTTATGCGACTTTATGCGTACATCAAAGGCGCGCATGATGCCGCCTAAAACGCATCGAACCGAGCGCGAACGCGCCGAGCCGGAGGACGACACATGCCCAGCAAGCGCCACCCCACCTTCAAGCGTCAGCGCGCCACCAAGATCGTGGCCACCGTCGGCCCCGCCTCCAACAGCGAGGAGAAGCTGAAGGCGCTGTTCCTCGCGGGCGTGGACGTGTTCCGGCTCAACTTCTCCCACGGCACCCAGGCCGATCACGGCGAGGTGCTGGCCCGCATCCGGCGGCTGGAGAAGGAGATGAACCGGCCCATCGGCGTCATCGCCGACATGCAGGGGCCGAAGCTCCGCATCGGCCGCTTCACGAACGGCTCCATCGCGCTCAAGGCCGGCGACGTGCTGCATTTCGATGCCGACGTGGACCGCCCCGGCGACGAGACCCGCGTGCCGATCCCGCATCCGGACATCCTCGAAGCCCTCACCGTCGGCTCCACCGTGCTGTGCGACGACGGCAAGGTGCGCCTGAAGGTGGTGAAGAAGGGCGCCGGCTTCCTGGAGGCCCAGGTGGTGGCCGGCACCAAGCTCTCCAACAACAAGGGCTTCAACATCCCGGACGTGGTGCTGCCCCTCTCGCCCCTGACGGAGAAGGACCGCCACGACCTCGAATTCGCCTGCGAGGCGGGCGTGGAGTGGATCGCCCTCTCCTTCGTGCAGCGGCCGGAGGACATTCACGAGGCGCGCGCCCTCATCAAGGATCGCGCCGCCATCATGCTGAAGATGGAGAAGCCCGCCGCGGTGGAGCATCTCACCGAGCTGGTGGAATTGTCCGACGCCATCATGGTGGCGCGCGGCGATCTCGGCGTGGAAATGTCGCTGGCCGAGGTGCCGGCCCTTCAGAAGCGCATGATCGCGGAATCCCGCAAGTACGGCCGCCCGGTGATCGTGGCGACGCAGATGCTGGAATCCATGATTACCGCCCCCGTCCCCACCCGCGCCGAGGTGTCGGACGTGGCGACCGCCGTCTATGAGGGCGCGGACTGCGTGATGCTCTCCGCCGAGACCGCCGCCGGCCAGTTCCCGGTGGAGGCCGTGACCTTCATGGACGACATCATCCGCCACGTGGAGTGCGATCCCGGCTACCGCCAGGTGCTCGACGCCACCCAGGCGGAATGGGGCAAGACCATCGGCGATGCCGTGACCAAGGCCACCTACCAAGCGGCCATTGCGGTGGACGCCTCCGCCTTCGTCGCCTTCACCTTGTCCGGCACCACAGGCCTGCGCGCCGCGCGCGAGCGGCCCGCCATCCCGATCCTCGGCCTCACCCCCAAGGTCGAGACCGCCCGGCGGCTTGCCCTCTCCTATGGCGTGCACGCCGTGCACATGAAGGAGGACATCCACTCCTTCGGCGAGATGGTGGACACCGCCGTGCGCACCGCCGTGGAGCACACCCTCGGCAAGCCGGGCGACCGCCTCGCCATCACGGCCGGCGTGCCATTCGCCAAGCCGGGCACCACCAACATCATGCGTATCACCACCATCGGCACCACCAACCCGCCGTCGCGGGACGATCTGGACACCGGTGCGGCCCAGGACGCGCCGAAGGCATCCAAGGGCAAGGTCCACGCCTGAAACGTGCATGGCCGGAGGCAGCGCGCGCCCCGCGCGCACTGCCCGGCCCTCAAGCTGGAGCGCGGTCACAGGCACCCCCGCCCTAATGTGCAGCGCGTTGACGCATGCGGTACGATGAAATCGTTTTCCGCGGTGCTTTGGGTTTTTGGCTCTGCTCTGCGGGCTGGACGAGTCCCGCCCACTTCGGTCTATGGTGCGGATATCCACAGTCCCAGCCGGCCGAAACATGCCCGTCGAGATCGAACGCAAGTTCCTCGTGACCTCCAACGCATGGCGGGCGGGCGCACGCGCCACCCCCATCCGCCAGGGCTACCTGTCGCAGGAGGGCGCGACAGTGCGCATCCGCATCGCCGATGGCGACGCCTTCATCACCGTGAAGGGCAAGACGCAGGGCCTCTCCCGCGCCGAGTTCGAATACGCCATCCCGGTCGAGGACGCGCACGTCATGCTGGAAACGCTCTGCGCCCGGCCGATCATCGAGAAGACCCGCTATTCCGTCGAGCACGCCGGCCGCCTCTGGACCGTGGACGTGTTCGAGGGCGAGAATGACGGGCTCGTCATGGCCGAGGTGGAGCTGGACGGCATCGACCAGCAGGTGGACCTGCCCGAGTGGGTGGGCGAGGAAGTCACCTCCGACCCCCGCTACCGCAATTCCGCGCTGGTAAACGCCCCGCTGGGATATGGGAAGTAGCGACCGCCTCGTTTCGGCAGCGGACGCTCACGTCCCGGCCGTCAGTCCCGCGACCTGCGGCAGGCGCTCGACCTGCGGCCGCGCGAAGAGATAGCCCTGGAACAGCGTGACGCCCGCTTCGCGCAGGGCCGCCAGTTCCTCCTGCGTCTCGACCCCCTCGGCGAGGACGGAGAAGCCGAGCGCGGCCGACATCTGCATGATTCCCGCGACGATGGCCTGCCGGGCCGGCGAATGGGCGATGCCGCGCACCAAGGCCATGTCGATCTTCACGAGATCCGGCTGGAAGTCGGCGAGCAGCGCCAGTCCCGCGAAGCCGGCGCCGAAATCGTCGATGGCGGTGATGAAGCCGAGCTTGCTATAGACCGCGAGGATGCGACGGATGTGCGGGACATCCGCCGGCTCGTTCTCGGTGAATTCGAAGGCGATGCGGTGGAGGTCAAACCCCACCCGCCCGGCTGCCGCGAGGGTGGTGCGGATGCAGGCGCTGGGTTGGTAGACGGCATTCGGCAGGAAATTGATGGAGAGGCGCGTCCCGCCCTGCGGCGGAAACAGACCGCCGGCCAATTCGATGGCCTTCACCCGACACGCCTGATCGAACGAATAGCGGTTCTCGGCGGTAACCTGGCTGAGCACCTCCATGGCACCCGCCCCGCCCGCGCCGCGCACAAGCGCCTCGTAGCCCCACACCGATCCGCGGGCCAGGTCGACGATCGGCTGGAAGGCCATGGTGAAGTCGAAGGGCAGGCCCTCGGTCCCGTCCCGGCATGCACCGCATGCCCCGCCTGTGCTCATAACGTTCCCCGGCCGCGTCGACAGGCATCTCTCCTGCCTCAAGGAAATGGGCTCAGAGACAATACAGCGGCCGTGGTTCAGGTTCCCGCTAGGCGCCGGTTTTCTTGAGCAGCTCTTCCACGGCCAGCATGTCGCGCCAGGCGAAGCGCTTGCCCAGCGGCGTGCGCAGCAGGTAGGCCGGATGGAAGGTGGCGATGGCGCGGATGGTGCGGGTGCCGGTGTCGTAATCCATGAAACGCCCGCGCAGCTTGGTGATGCCTTCCGTAGTGGCGAGCAGCGCCTGCGCCGAGGGGCCGCCCAGGCACACCAGGATATCCGGGTCGGCCAGCTCGATCTGCCGGGCGATGAAGGGCAGGCACACAGCCGTCTCCTGCGGCGTCGGCGTGCGGTTGCCCGGCGGGCGCCAGGGAATGACGTTGGCGATATAGGCGCTGGCGCGGTCAAGGCCGATGGCGGCCAGCATCAGATCGAGCAGCTTGCCGGAGCGGCCGACGAAGGGCAGGCCCTGCTGGTCCTCGTCGCGGCCCGGCGCCTCGCCCACGAACATGACCTTCGCGGCCGGATTGCCATCGGCGAACACCAGCCGGCTCGCGGTGCGCTTGAGCGCGCAGCCCTCGAACCCCTCAAGGATCGCCTTCAGCTCGTCGAGGCTCGCAGCGCCCCGGGCCGCCTCCCGCGCGCCCATCACCGCCTCGTCGGGCGGCTGGGTGACGAGGGAGGGCGGCGCGGGAGCGGCGGGACGCGCCGGCTCGTTGCGGGAGGGCGCGGGACGGGAGGGCGCGAAGCCCGCCGGGCCGCCGGAGGCCGGGCCGGCATCGGCGGCCGCGCGCGCCGAAGGGGCCGGTGGCCGGGGGCGGCTCGGCTCGGCGGCGCTTTCAGCGAAGCGGTCCACCGGCACTTCGCCGATGGCCACGTCCACGCCCGCCTCCCAGTGGAAGGCGAGAATGTCGGCCCAGTCGTCGAAGTCCCGGTCGGCGGTCACGTCCATCCGCTCCTTTTAGCAGCGGAATGCTCAGGCGGGGCGCTGCTTGTAATCGAAATCGATGCCCGAAAGCAGCCAGAACTCGGCGATGCGCCCGTCCCTGAGGTGATAAAAATAGATCACCTCGGTGGCGAACACCTCCCCCGTGGCGATCAGGGTGCAGGAATAGAGAAAGCGGATGGCGAAGCGGTCCGCCTCGGCCACGATGTCGCGGATGTCGTAGACGGGATCGCCGAAATTCTGCACGTCCCATTGCAGCCGGTTGGCGATGTCGGAGAGCGCCAGCGTCTGCGCCCGGTGATGACCCACCACGTCGGGATGATAGAAGCGCTCCAGCGCCGTGTGGTCGAAGGGGCGCCACACCTCGTCCATGAGGCGGTTGGCGAAGGCGCGGACATCGTCGGGGCTCATGTCGGCAAGGCTCATGGGCGGCCTCCTCGAAAGGTGCAGCCGGAGGTTAGGCCGGAACGGCCGCGCCGGTAAGGGTGCATGGGTGGCGCGCACCTCATCGCCTGGCCGGTTGGGTCCATCATTTTCGGGATAACGGCATTATGTTCCCACATAGGGCAAGATGTTGCCCTAAGCGGAAGTGCGCGGTTGTCTTTGCCGGCGTGTCGTGGAAAAAGTCCAATCAACGGGATTGACGGACGGGAGCAGGCGTATGAGCGCGGCGGAGCTGCCAGAGCGCGAGGGCATGGATTATGATGTGGTGGTGGTCGGCGCCGGCCCTGCGGGCCTTGCCACCGCCATCCGCCTGAAGCAGCAGGCGGCCGAGCGCGGCACGGATGTCTCCGTCGTGGTGGTGGAGAAGGGCTCGGAAGTCGGCGCCCACATCCTCTCCGGCGCGGTCGTCGATCCGGTCGGCCTCGACGCCCTCATCCCCGGCTGGCGGGAGGAGGCGGACGCGCCCCTCACCGTTCAGGTCACCGACGATCATTTCTACCTGCTCGGCCCGGCCGGCGGCGTGAAGCTGCCCAATTTCGCCATGCCGCCGCTGATGAACAACCACGGCAACTACGTCGGCTCCCTCGGCAACGTCTGCCGCTTCCTCGCCCAGAAGGCCGAGGCGCTGGGCGTGGAGATCTATCCGGGCTTTGCCGCCGACGAGATCCTCTATGACGACAAGGGCGCGGTCATCGGCATCGCCACCGGCGACATGGGCGTGGACAAGACCGGCGCCCAGAAGGCGGAATTCACCCGCGGCATGGAGCTGCGCGGTCGCTACACCGTATTCGCGGAAGGCGCGCGCGGGCACCTGACCAAGAAGATCATCGCCAAGTATGACCTCGGCGCGGGCCGCGACGTGCCGAAGTTCGGCATCGGCCTGAAGGAACTCTGGAAGGTGAAGCCGGAGAAGCACAAGCCCGGCCTCGTGCAGCACGCCTTCGGCTGGCCGCTCGACAGCAAGACCGGCGGCGGTGCCTTCCTCTATCACATCGACGACGAACAGGTGGTGGTGGGCTTCGTGGTCCACCTCAACTACCAGAACCCCTGGCTCTCGCCCTTCGACGAGTTCCAGCGGTTCAAGACCCACCCCATGTTCCGCGACACATTCGAGGGCGCAAAGCGCATCTCCTACGGCGCCCGCGCCATCACCGAGGGCGGCTACCAGAGCGTGCCCAAGCTCTCCTTCCCCGGCGGCGTGCTGGTGGGCTGCGCGGCGGGCTTCGTGAACGTGCCGCGCATCAAGGGCAGCCACAATGCGGTGCTCTCCGGCATGCTCGCCGCCGACCACCTGCTGGACGCGCTCGCGGCCGAGCGCAGCCACGACGAGCTTGCGAGCTACGAGGCGGCCTGGCGCTCCTCGGCCATCGGCGCGGACCTGAAGAAGGTCCGCAACATGAAGCCGCTGTGGTCGAAGTTCGGCACCTTCCTCGGCATCCCGCTGGGCGCGCTGGACATGTGGACCAACACGTTCGGCTTCTCGCTGTTCGGCACGCTGAAGCACGGCAAGACCGACGCCGCCTCGCTGAAGCCGGCCAAGGACTGCAAGAAGATCACCTATCCCCGCCCCGACGGCGTGCTGACCTTCGACAAGCTCTCCTCGGTGTTCCTCTCGAACACCAACCACGAGGAGAACCAGCAGGTGCATCTGGTGGTGAAGGACATGGCCCTGCAGAAGGCGTCCGAGCATGACATCTATGCCGGCCCCTCCAACCGCTATTGCCCCGCCGGCGTCTATGAGTGGATCGAAGAGGGGGCGGATGCGCCGCGCTTCCAGATCAACGCGCAGAACTGCGTCCACTGCAAGACGTGCGATATCAAGGACCCGAACCAGAACATCACCTGGACCGCGCCCGAAGGCGGCGGCGGGCCGAACTATCCGAACATGTGAGGCGCGCCGCATGCGGATCCTGCCCGGGGCAAACCTCGGGCAGGACGCCAGCAATGGCTCTGCAACGTCATTCCCCTACGTAATATTCCGATAGGTCAGATCGGGATTTTCGGCATCATCCTCGAATATTCGGTCTCGACGCCTGCGATCGTGGTGGACCGCGACGCCTGTCATGGCTACTTCTGCTTGTGTGACTGTCAGGGAAGTTGCACAAAATGGCCAAGAAGACGAAGGCGCCCGCTTTTGGTGGGCTCGACCGGTCGAAGACGCTTGCGGAAAATACCGTGAACGCCGGCCCGGTAGTGCTGGATTCCAACGTCACCCTCAAGAACCCGGACGGCACCGGCTTCCAGGGCGGCAGCCTCACCGTGAAGCTGGCCAAGGCGGGGGCGGATGACCACCTCTCCATCGCCGAGGTGGGCGGCATCACGCTGAAGACCGATGCCGGCACCGGCATCACCTCCGTCTTCTACAACGGCGTGCGGATCGGCACGGAGACCGTCTCCGGCTCCACCATCACGGTCAGCTTCGACCAGCCGGCGGGCGATGACGCCGCCACGGCGCTTGCCCGCGCCATCGCCTATTCCAACCCCAGCAACACCCCCTCCGCCGCCGCCCACGCGGTGACCTTCACCGCCGTCGACGCCGAGCACAGCTCGATCTCCGCGACCATGCAGCTGAAGGTGAAGGCGGAAAAAGATGCGCCGGTGTTCTCCAATTTGGGGCCCGGTTCGTCGCACACGCCGGCCAGCGCCACCGGTGGCGTTGTCATCGACGGCGACGCCCATGTGGCGAACGCTGATGGAACGGGCTTCAAAGGCGGCAAGCTGACCGTCCATATGGACGGCGCGACCGCCACGGACCAGCTTTATCTTGCCAGCGGGTCGTTCAGCGTCTCCGGCACCAAGCTGATGCTGAATGGCAAGCAGGTGGGCACCGTCTCCGCCGATGGCGCCTCCGGCCACGATCTCGCGTTCACCTTCAAATCGAACGTTGCCGTTTCCGACGCGCAGATGAGCGCGCTGATGGATCAGGTTTCCTATCGATCAACGGCTCCCGGCTCGCCCGCCACGCCTCACGACGTGACCTTCACGGTCACCGACGCGGAGAAGAGTGCGGCGGCCGCGCACGTCGGTCTCGCCTTCGAAAATCAGGCCCCGACAATCCTGTCGAGCAGCCCCGCCGGCGGGATCATCCGCGTCTCGGTAACCGCATCAGGTCAGCAGGGCCAGGGCGCAAGTTTAGAGCCGATCATTTCGCCAGACGGCACCAAATTGGCCTTTGGCTCCTCGGCCGCCAATCTTTATAATGGCGCTGACACTGGCCGTTATCAAATCCTCGTAAAAGACCTCTCCACCGGATCAATAACCCTAGCATCGGCGAGCGCCTCTGGCTCTCCCGCCAATATGGATACACCCATCATTTATAGCAGCGCAGATATGTCTTTTTCATTGGACGGTCACAAACTATTATTTACTTCTCTGGCATCAAACCTTTCTCCAAATGATACAAACAACTATGATGACGTATTCCTGAAGGACATCGAGACCGGCGCGATTATTCGAGTTTCGACCGACTCATCCGGCTCCCAGATTTCCGGCGGCTACTACCCCAGCTTCTCACCCGACAACACAAAAGTTGTTTTTAAAACCGCCCCCAATTTGCCTGGAGACACCAATGGTAGTGGACTCTATGTAAAAGATCTTACCACAGGAAGCATAACACAACTTATAATAAACAAAGGAGACGGATATTCCGGAACAGCGGGATCGTCTCCTACGTTTTCAAACGATGGAACGAAAATTGCTTTCGTTTCATTCGGAAATTCTTCAGGCCCGAATGATGTTGGTGGAAGCATTTGCATCTATGTTAAGGACCTGTCCACCGGCGATGTTACCTACGTGTCCGCGGCAAACAGCCATCAAGTCCGACCCGTCTTTTCGCCGGACGGTACCAAGATCGCCTTCGTCTCCAACGAAAGCTCCGTCGTTCCGGGTGGCGAACTGGGAGGTACCCACCTCTACGTGAAGGATCTGCAGACGGGCGAAATAACCCGCGTGAGTTCACCCGGGGAGGTTCTACCGAATGACGGCGTTGTCGGCGACCAATTTGCCTTCTCGGCCGATGGCACCAAGATCGTCTTTTCGTCTTCGGAATCGACGATGCCCGGCAACACCAATGGCACCTCGAACATTTTCGTGGCCGATCTGGAAACCGGAGCGATTACCAAGGTCGCAGCCAACACCACCGGGATCAGCACCGGCCTTGCCTTCACGCCCGATGGCGCACACGTCATCTTCGCGTCGGACGCGACAGATCTCGTCGCCAAAGACACCAATGGGGCGACCGACGTCTTCATGGCGTCGATCCCAGCCACCTCCGTCACCAGCGCCACCCTCACCGAGGACGCGGCGCGCAAGACGCTGAATGCGGCCGGCACCTTCTATTTCGCCGATGCGGACGCGAAGGACACCCACGCGGTAAGCGTCGCCGCGCCGGACGGGGCGCTGGGGACGCTTTCCGCCAAGGTGGTGAGCGACATGAACGGCTCCGGCGCCGTGGTGTGGTCCTATGTGGTGGACGAGACCAAGG
>JAEZMT010000174.1 GCA_023442085.1 Pseudomonadota bacterium
CCCTCCACGATGGCGGCGCGCGACACCAGCAGGAACACCTCGCGCCGGGCCTCCTCGTCGAGCGGCGCCAGCAGGGCGTCGAGGCGCGACAGGCCGTCCGGCGTCGCCAGCACGTTCATGCGGCTCAAGGCGGCGGCGAAGCGCTGGCGGAAATTGCCGGCATAGGCGGAATGGCGGAAGCGGCTGAAGTACTGGCCCGACAGCCGCTCGAACTGGTCGAGGTCGCCGGCCTGCGCGGCGACCAGCACGGCGCGGCGCAGGGCCGCCTCGTCCACCAGCGTGCCGGGCATGAGCAGCCGCGCCACCTCCAGCAGCCGCGACGCCTTGGCGGGATCGGTGCGCACGGTGAGCGCGGCCTGGGCGAGCGCGATCTGACCGCCGATGCCGTTGGGCAGCTTGCGCGCGTCGATCTCGCCGAGCTGGCGAAGGGCCGGCTCCTCGCGGCCTTCGAGATAGAGCAGGCTGCCGTTCAGCAGCTTCTCGTCGATGTTCGGCTTCGGCTCGCGGTTGATGATGGCGCGCAGCACGGCTGGATTGCCGCCGCCGAGGAAGTACATCACCAGCGCCCGCGCATTGGCGGGGTCCTGCCAGACGGAGGGGTCGGCCTCGCCGAAGGCCGCGTCCATCTCGGTGATCATGGCGCGCTGCTGGGCGATGCCGGCGGTGGAGCCGCCGGCGATGAGGTCCTGCAATCGCTGGAGCCGACGCACCAACGTGACCGGATAGATGTCCGTGCGTCCCGTGGGCGGCGCGGCCGCAGCCGGCGCGCCGTGGGGGGCGGCGTCCGCATAGGCGGAAACAGGCTCGGACGGGTGCGCCGGGGCGGCAGCCGGAGCGGAAGGAGCATCGTGGGACGGAGCAGCCGCGGCATGAGCGGACGGAGCGGCCATGGCGACGGGCTCCGCCGACGGTTC
Organism: Pseudomonadota bacterium; assembly: GCA_023442085.1. Taxonomy (GTDB): domain Bacteria; phylum Pseudomonadota; class Alphaproteobacteria; order Rhizobiales; family Xanthobacteraceae; genus Xanthobacter. Next base: position 915 of record JAEZMT010000174.1, read on the forward strand.
TGCAGCTGCGGGCGGGCCGGCCTCGGAAGGATCGGGAATGGATGAGGCCGGCAGCGCAGCGGCCATTACGCTCGCCTCGGCCGGCGCAGCGGACGGAGCGAGAGCGAGGAGAGCGAGGTTTGGGACGGCGGTCGCAACGGCGGCCGGGAGCGGCAGGACTGCCGGAGCTATCGGTGCCGCCGGCTCGGGCGGCAGCGGACGGCGCGGCGGCAGCGGCATGGGTGCGAGGGGGGCATAGGCGGAGACCGCCGATGCAGGCGTCGCGACAGCCGGGCCCGGCGCGGGTTGGGGCGGCTCGGGCTTGGAGGCCGCTGCGGAATTGGATGCGGGCGCAGGCTGCGGAACGGGTATGGGAGCGGGTGCCGCCACCGGTCTGGGTGCTGCAGCCGGCTTGGGAGCCGGTGCCGGCACAGGTTGGCCGGAGGTGGCTGCTCCCGATCCCGCATTGGCGGGAGGCGTCGCGGCCGCCGGGCGGACAACGGGTCCGGCCGGCGGCGAGGCCACGGGCTTCGGCGGGGCTGGCATCGCGGCGGGAGCCGCCGGTCGGGCGTCGGTGGTGGCTGTCGGCGCGGCGCTGGCAGGGGCCGGCTTTAGAGCGACGGCTGGCTTGGGTTGGGCGCTTGGGACGGAAATCGGCGCAGCGGGAGCGGTCGCGCTTGGGGCCGACTTTGGTGCCGGCGTGCCCGCCGGGGGAGCCGGCCGGGCGGGATTGGATGCCACCGGCGCGGCCGGCGGGGCAACGGCAACAGGCTCAGCGGCGGGCGCCGCGTTCGGGTTTGCGGCGCTCGGCCTTGCCGGGTTCGGGGTCGCAGCGCTCCCGCTCGCCGTCGCGGGCTTCGGCGCCGCAGGCTTGGTCGCGACCGGCTTTGGCGCGGCCGGCTTCGCGGCGGTGCGCGCGGGGACATCCTCACGCAGGCCGTCCCACGGGTCCGCATCGTCCTGGGCGCGGGCGGCGCCGGTCATCAGGAGCGCCCCGGCGAGAACGAGGGGGAAAAGGCGGGGCCGGTTCATGAGGGCGCCTTCAGCAGGATCTCGATGCGCCGGTTCTGCGGCGCGTTCGGGTCCGCAGTGTTCTTGAGATTGCGGTCGGCGAGGCCCTCGATGGCGGTGACGCGCTTCTCCTCCAGCCCGCCGCGCACCAGCATGTAGAGCGCCATGTGCGCCCGCGCGCTGGAGAGCCGCCAATTGTCGTAGGTGTCGGAGCGGAACGGCCGCGCATCGGTGTGGCCGCGGATGACGATCTCGCCCGGCCGCGCACCGAGCTTCTTGGCGATCTCGCCCATGGCGCGGACGAAACGGGCGTCCGGCACCGCCGAGCCCACCGGGAACATGGTGAAGTCCAGATCGTCGGTGAGATCGACGACGAGCCCCTCCTTCGTCGCCCGCACGTCCACGCGCGGAGCGGCGCCGGGCGTGCCCACGGTGGCGGCGAGCACCTGCTTCAGCTCGCCCTCCAGATCACGCGCCGCCTTGCCCGCCGCGGCGGCCTGCGCGGCCGCCTGTGCCTTATCCGCCTCGTTGGGCTTGGCGGCGGCGGTGGTGGCGTCGGGGCGGCCGGCGGGCTGGTCCACCTTGGAGGGCTTGGCCTGCGGGTTGCGCGCCTGCCGTCCGCTCGACATCTGCCAGTAGGTGGGATCGAACGGGTCACGGTTCACGTCGCCCGCGCCCGTGCCCGGCGAGCCGGTGTCGCCCAGGGCGGCGTCGAGCGTGCCGCCCGCGCGGGCATCGGCATCGCCTGCGAGCTTGTTCAGCACCGCATAGGGGTCCCGGAAGGCGGCGCGCTCCTTGTCGCCCTGCTGGCGGTCGTCGCCGGCGCCGGTCTCCGGCCCCGTGGTGTTCTTCAGGCTCGACTGCTTGTCGCCATCGGAAGAGGTGCCCTTCGCCTTTGTATCCTCGGGATCGTTCAGCCCGCGCACGTCAGTAATGCTGGAGGCGAGATCCACCGGATTGAAGTAATTGGCGATGGCTTTGCGCGTATCCTTGTCGGTGACATTGATGAGCCACATGATGAGGAAGAACGCCATCATCGCCGTCATGAAGTCGGCATGCGCCACCTTCCAGGCGCTCGAATGGTGCTCGTGCTCGTCATCGTCGTGGCGCTTGACGATGATGATCTCGCCGTGGGGCTCCTTGTGGCCTTCCTTGCCGGACATGCCGCGCTCCCGTCAGTTGCCGCGCGCGGCGGCGGCCGCCCAGCCGGAGAGCTGGGTCTCCAGCACGCTGTCATCGCAGGTGACCTTGAGGTCGCTCGTCGATCCGTCCGCGATGACGATGCCCGGCACGTCCGCGAGCCGCGCCCGCAAAGCCGCAGCGAGGTCGCCGGAGCCGGTGATGGTGATGGACGGCCCCGCCGCGCCGCCGCGCAGAAGGTCGCGCACCCGGCGGGCCAGTTCCTCCAGCGCGCGGGCGCGGGCGGCGCCGCTCACGAAGGGGCGCAGCACGGCGGCGAGCGCTTCAGAAATGCGCGCCTCCACCGCGTCGAGGCCTTCACCGACAAGGCCGGCGAGCCGTTCGCTCTCCTCGCTGCACCAGCGGGCGCGGGCCGCGCCGATCTCGTCCTCGAGGCGCGCAGCGAAAGCGGCCTCGGCATCGGCGAGCTGCTGCTCGCAGGCGGCCAGCGCGATGGCGGCTTCCTCCAGCGCAAGGCGCCGGGCCTCCTCGGCCGCCGCGCGGATGGCATCGGCGCCGGGCGGATCGTGCGGGCGCAAGGCGGGCGTGGGTGCAAGCGCCGGCACGGGCGGCACGGCGCTCACCGGAGCGCGCGGCGCGAGGCCGAAATGCGGGAGGTGACGGTGAAGCGCGGTGGTGCTCATGCGCGAGCGTCCTGATGCAGCCACTGGCGCAGGATGGCGGCGGCCTGCTCCTCATCGAACTCGACGATCTGCTCCAGCCGCTTCTGCGGCGAGCGGTTGAGCCGGCTGGTGAGATCCTCGATGAGGCTCAGCGCACCCGGCGCCTCCTCCCCTGCGGCGCCATCGCCCGGCACCACGGACGGGCCGGCGACGGCGGCGAGCGGTGCGCCACCCGCCAGCATGGCCGCCTCGATGGCGTCCGCATCCTCCACCTCGTCGCGCTCGGGACGGGCGAGGATGGCGCGCACGGCAGGCCTCAGGCCGAACCAGATCACGAGGCCGGCGACGATGAGGATGGTGGCCGCGTTGATCATCGTGCCGGCCTGCCGCAGCAGAAGCTCGGACCATGGCAGCGGCGGCACCGGCTCCAGCCCCGCCCCGCCATTGGCGAAGGAGACGGCCGCGACCTTCAGCTTGTCGCCGCGCTCCTTGTCGAAGCCGGCGGCGGAGGCGACGATCTGCTCCACCTCATAGAGCTGCTGCTCCACGGGAATGGCATCGGCGCCGCCGGCCGCCCCCACAAGGCGCTCCTTGTTCACCAGCACGGCGATGGAGAGGCCGCGCACCACGAAGGCCTCGCGCACGGTCTGCACGGTGCGGGTGGAGACCTCGAAATTGGTCAGTTCCTCGCGGCGGGAGGAGTTCTCGTTGGAATCCGTGCCGCCGTCGCTCTGCTGCGTCTGGC
>JAEZMT010000237.1 GCA_023442085.1 Pseudomonadota bacterium
TCGCGCCGCCGGACTCCGCAAGAATCTTCGTGATCGCAGCCGTCAGCGACGTCTTGCCGTGATCAACGTGACCGATCGTGCCGATGTTGCAGTGCGGCTTCGAGCGGTTGAACTTCTCTTTGGCCATGGGACTCTCCGTTGGGTCTCTCTGGCGTGATCCGAAAGGGTGAAGTGGGGTTCAGGCCAACGCGATCACGCGTACTTGGCCTGGACCTCCTGAGCGACGTTCGACGGCACCTGCTCGTAGTGGTCGAACTGCATGGTGAAGGTGGCGCGGCCCTGGCTGAAGGAGCGCAGGGTGTTCACGTAGCCGAACATGTTGGCCAGCGGCACCATCGCGTTGATGACGTTCGCATTGCCACGCATGTCCTGGCCCTGGATCTGGCCACGACGGGAGTTCAGGTCGCCGATGACCGAGCCGGTGTAGTCTTCCGGAGTCACCACCTCGACCTTCATGATCGGCTCCAGCAGCACCGAGGTGCCCTTCTGCAGGGCCTCGCGGAACGCCGCACGGGACGCGATCTCGAACGCCAGGGCCGACGAGTCCACTTCGTGGAACGCGCCGTCGGTGAGCGTCACCTTGACGTCCACCACCGGGAAGCCCGCCAGCACGCCGGCGCCGAGCACGCTCTCGAGGCCCTTCTGGACGCCCGGGATGTACTCCTTCGGCACCGCGCCGCCGACGATGGCGCTCTCGAAGGCGAAGCCCTTGCCAGCCTCGTTCGGCTCCACCGTGAACTTCACCCGCGCGAACTGGCCGGTACCACCGGTCTGCTTCTTGTGGGTGTAGTCCACCTCGGTCTTCTTCGTGAGGGTCTCACGATAGGCGACCTGGGGCGCGCCGATGTTGGCGTCCACCTTGTAGGTGCGCTTCAGGATGTCGACCTTGATGTCGAGGTGCAGTTCGCCCATCCCCTTGAGGATGGTCTGGCCGCTCTCGTGGTCGGTCGACACGCGGAAGGACGGATCCTCGGCGGCCAGCTTCGACAGGGCGATGCCCAGCTTCTCCTGGTCGGCCTTGGACTTCGGCTCGATGGCGATCTCGATGACGGGTTCGGGGAACTCCATCTTCTCGAGGATCACCGGCTTGTCGGTGGCGCACAGCGTGTCACCGGTGCGGACTTCCTTGAGGCCGGCAAGAGCGACGATGTCGCCCGCATAGGCTTCCTTGATGTCCTCGCGGTTGTTCGCATGCATGAGCAGCATGCGACCCACGCGCTCGCGCTTGTCGCGGGTCGAGTTGAGGAGACCCATGCCGGTCTCCATCACGCCCGAATAGACGCGGCAGAAGGTGATGGTGCCGACGAACGGGTCGTCCATGATCTTGAACGCGAGCACGGCGGTCGGCTCGGAGTCCGAGGGAAGACGCACGGTCTCTTCCTCGGTCTTGAAGTCGATGCCCTTGATGGCGCCACGATCGATGGGCGAGGGCAGGAAATCCACCACCGCGTCGAGCAGGGGCTGCACGCCCTTGTTCTTGAAGGCCGAGCCGCAAAACACGGGGTTGAACTTGCGGCCGATGACGGCGAGGCGGATCAGGCGCTTGAGGGTCGCCTCGTCCGGCTCGGTGCCGTCGAGATAGGCAGCCATGGCGTCGTCGTCGAGCTCGACGGCGGCTTCCACCAGCTTGTTGCGGTATTCGGCGGCCTTGTCGGCGAGATCCGCGGGGATCTCCTCGTCATGGTACTTGGCGCCGAGGGCTTCGTCTTCCCACACGACCGCCTTCATGCGGACGAGGTCGATGATGCCCTTGAAGTTGTTCTCAGAGCCGATCGGGAGCTGGCAGCACACCGGGTTGCCGGCGACGCGGTCCACGATCATCTCGACGCAGCGGTAGAAGTCGGCGCCGATCTTGTCCATCTTGTTGACGAACACGATGCGGGGCACGTTGTACTTGTCCGCCTGACGCCACACGGTCTCGGTCTGCGGCTCGACGCCCTGGTTGCCGTCCAGCACGCACACGGCACCGTCGAGCACGCGGAGCGAACGCTCCACCTCGATGGTGAAATCCACGTGCCCGGGGGTGTCGATGATGTTCAGGCGCTTGCCCGACCAGAACGCAGTCGTCGCGGCCGACGTGATGGTGATGCCGCGTTCCTGCTCCTGGGTCATCCAATCCATGGTGGCGGCGCCATCATGGACTTCACCGATCTTGTGGCTCTTGCCGGTGTAATAAAGGATCCGCTCGGTGGTCGTGGTCTTGCCGGCATCGATGTGGGCCATGATGCCGAAGTTGCGGTAGTCCTCGATCGCGTGAGTACGGGCCATCGCTCAGTCCTCTCCGATCACCAGCGGTAATGCGAGAACGCGCGGTTGGCTTCGGCCATCCGGTGCGTGTCTTCGCGCTTCTTCACGGCGGAGCCGCGATTGTTGGCAGCATCGAGCAGCTCGGCGGAGAGACGCTCCACCATGGTCTTCTCGTTGCGGGCGCGGGCCGAGGCGATGAGCCAGCGGATCGCGAGGGTCTGGCGACGCTCGGTGCGCACCTCGACCGGAACCTGGTAGGTCGCGCCACCGACGCGGCGGGAGCGAACTTCCACCGCGGGGGCAACGTTCTCGAGCGCCTGGATGAAGACCTCGACCGGATCGTGCTTGGCCTTGGCCTCGACCACGTCGAGGGCGCCGTAGACGATGCCTTCGGCAACCGACTTCTTGCCGTCGCGCATGACGGAATTCATGAAGCGCGACAGGGTGGTCGAGCCATACTTGGCGTCCGGGATGACTTCGCGGCGCTCGGCCTTGTGACGACGGGACATCGTTCAGATCCTCACTATCACTTCGGCCGCTTCGCGCCGTACTTCGAACGGCGCTGCTTGCGGTTCTTCACGCCCTGGGTATCCAGCACGCCACGCAGGATGTGGTAGCGCACGCCGGGAAGATCCTTCACGCGGCCGCCACGGATCATCACCACGGAGTGTTCCTGAAGGTTGTGACCTTCACCGGGGATGTAGCCGATCACTTCGTAGCTGTTGGTGAGCCGCACCTTGGCGACCTTACGAAGGGCCGAGTTCGGCTTCTTCGGGGTCGTCGTGTAAACGCGCGTGCAAACGCCGCGCTTCTGCGGGCTCGCCTGAAGCGCCGGCGCCTTGTCGCGCGCCTTCTGCGCTTCGCGCGGCTTACGGATCAGCTGGTTGATCGTCGGCATGTACGCCTTCGCCTCGTCCTGATCTGCGGCCTGGGCCGCATTCCTTCATTTCGACGACCCTTTGGGGATCGCCACGACCGGCCCCGACGGGGCCCGAATTCCCTTCGCACCAACGAACACGAAAGGCGCCGTCCACCGCCCAAAAGGGGGCAGACACGCCTTTCTCGCGACAGAGGATCACAGCGCGCTATACCGGGGCTTTTTTCCCGGCCGGCGCCGCGATCATGCACCTGAAGTTATCGCAGTGCTGTTCCTGGCAGCGTTTCGGCTTCAAGATCGGCCCTTCAAGCACTTGAAAGCGCTGATTTCGAAGGGAACAATCACTCAGACGCCGACCGCCTGCCGCGAAAGTGGGCTGCTTCTAACCGGAGAGTCGCCGAACGTCAATAAGGATCGCGCCGACTTTCCCGCAATTACGCGGCTTTGAGGCTTACGAAGGCGTGACCGCAGTCACAAATCGCCCCCACCCGGCCGGTAATTCATTCTTTTTTAACAAATGCCCCCGCCCGCGGCACGGGAGGGGGCGATTTCAAAGGAATCAGGCCAGGAGGGCAGCGACGCCGTCGCGCTCTTCCAGCAGCTCCTTGAGGGTCTTGTCGAACTGGGTCTTGGAGAAGTCGTCCATGGGCAGGCCCTGGACCACTTCATACTCGCCCGCGGTGCAAATGGCAGGCATGCCGAAAACGATGCCCTCGGGCACGCCGTAGGAACCGTCGGAGGCGACGCCCATGGATACCCACTTGCCGGCGGTGCCGTGGATCCAGTCGTGCATATGGTCGATGGCCGCGTTAGCCGCGGACGCCGCAGACGACAGGCCACGGGCCTCGATGATTGCGGCGCCGCGCTTGCCGACGGTCGGCAGCAAGGTCTCGCGATACCAGGTCTCGTCGTTGATGAGCTCCGGCAGCGGCTTGCCCTTCACGGTGGCGAAGCGGTAGTCGGCATACATGGTCGGGGAGTGGTTGCCCCACACCGCGACCTTCTCGATGTCCTTGCTCTCGACGCCGGCCTTCGCCGCGAACTGAGAAAGGGCGCGGTTATGGTCGAGGCGGAGCATCGCGGTGATGTTGCGGGCCGGCAGGTCCGGGGCGCTCTTGGCGGTGATGTAGGCGTTGGTATTGGCCGGGTTGCCGACCACCAGCACCTTCACGTCGCGCTTGGCCACCTCGTTCAGCGCCTTGCCCTGGACCTTGAAGATCTCGGCGTTGGCGGAGAGAAGGTCGGCGCGCTCCATGCCCTTCGAGCGCGGACGGGCGCCCACGAGAATCGCGGCGTCGATGTCCTTGAAGGCGACCTTGGGATCGTCGGTGATGACCACGCCCGCGAAATTCGGGAAGGCGCAATCCTCGATCTCCATCACCACGCCCTTCACGGCGCCCTGCGCCTGGGGAAGGTCGAGAAGCTGGAGGATGACCGGCTGGTCCTTGCCGAACAGGTCGCCGTTGGCGATGCGGAAAAGAAGCGAATAGCAAATCTGACCGGCGGCGCCCGTGACTGCGACGCGAACGGCGGGTTTGGTCATGAGAAGAAGCCCTTTGCCTTGGATGAGCCCCGAAGGCTCGGGCGCGCAATCTATGCTGCGGCGCGGCCGATGGAAAGGCGCTCGCGCGCCTCACAATCGGCGACGCCGTGGGCACTTGGTCTAACCCGCGGCCCGGCTCCCCATTTCGCCCCCGTCCCCGCCCGTCAGGCGTGGGGGAACGGCGGGGTGTTCATGAAATGGACCAGGGTCGAGCAGTCGGCCGCCGAGATAGCAAAGCTGCCTTTGTAGTGGGTCCCGGCATCCACCTCGACCACGAAGGTGTTGGGTGTGTGCCCCGGCAGGATGCGGCAAGAAACTGGCGGATCGATCCAGAGCGGTCCGTCGGCCTTGCAAAGAAACTCCGTCTGGGACGCGCTGCGGATGTCGAACAGGTCATAGGAGATTTCTGGCGTTCCGCCGGCGAGGCCCAGAATGGCGATGTGGCCCTTGTCTTTCCCCGCCCGGTCCAGCCGGATCCATTTCGCGACGCCGCTCGGGTCCTTGGCCTGCACTTGGATCATCCGCGCCTCCCCATTTTGTCGGGCTGCCCGGAGGCGCGGCCCGATCACCCGGAGGCTGCATCAATTGAGATATACAATCAATAGGTGCATCTACCTGACGTCACACCCAGGCGGATCATAGCACCACAACATGGTTGGGCATTTCGTTGGCGTCACCAGGCCGGCGCGGCAGGGGGCCGGCGAGGAGTTCGCCCGCCTTCTCGACCCCCGCGACGAGACCTTCCGCGAGGCTGCCCTGCCGGGCACGGGCAGCCACCGTGTCGCAGATGTCGCGCCAGGCGGTGGCGCCCAGCGGACCATGGGCAGCGTCGTCCGCGACCACTTCCACGAGGCGCTCGCGCGCGGCGGCGAAGATGAGAATGCCGGTGCGGCCCTTGGTCTGGGGAATGCCGTAGCTCAGGAAGGTCTCGATGGCCGCATTGCGCGCGGCCGCCTTGAGCGCGAGGCGGGGGATGGCTTTCTCCGCGACGCCCGGCATCAGCAGCGCGGCCGCCAGCAGCACGAACAGCACCGACTGCAGCGCCAGCGCCGAGAGCGCCGGCATGGGATAGGCGAGCACGACGAGCCACGGCAGCACCAGCGCCGCCAGGGAGGCCCATAGGATGGAGAAGAACGAGTGCTGCACCAGCGGCGCACGGGTCACCACCACGCGGATTTCAGCGGAGGTCTTGGCCTCCGCCAGCGTGACGGCCTCGGCGATGCGCTGGAGCGCGTGCTGCGGCAGGCCGTAGCGGCCGGCATCCTGGGTGGTGGTCGTCGTGGCGGATTGCGGGTCCATCCAAAGCTCTCCCCCCGCGACGGCGGGATCGGAAGTTTGCAGGCGCGCGGTAAAATCGCAAGGGCGGAGCCGTCGCGACCTACCAGTCTCCCGAAGCGCCGCCCCCGCCGGACGAGCCGCCGCCCCCCGACCAGCCGCCGCCGGACGAGCCGCCCGACCAGCCGGAGCTGCTGCCGGTGCCCCATTCCCACGCGATCGGTCCGCCGGCCACCGCCCCGCCGCGCCGCCTGCGGGCGGCCGGACCGCCCGGCCCGCCCCCGCGCATGACGCGCCAGATGATGAAGCCCATGAAGATGACCATCACTGCGAGGAAGATGAGGTTGTCCACCTCCTCCTCGGTCCAGTCGGAAGACTCCAGCTGCTTCGCCCGCGCCTTCGCCTCGTCCGGATCGAGGTTCAGGATCTCGATGATCGCGTCCGTCCCTTTGACGATGCCGGCCGCCATGTCGCCGGACTTGAACGCCGGCACGATGGCGTTGCGGATGATGGTGGAGGCGACCGCGTCGGTGAGGATCCCTTCCAGCCCGTAACCCACCTCGATGCGCACCTTGCGCTCGTTGGGGGCGACGAGAAGGAGCACGCCATTGTTCTTCTTCGCCTGCCCGATCTGCCAGGTGCGGAACAGGCGGTTGGCGTAGTCCTCGATGGAGGTGCCCTGCAGCGAGGAAACGGTGGCCACCACCAATTGGTCGGTGGCCCGCGCCTCCTGGGCAGCGAGCTTGGCCTCGAGCGCGGCGAGGGTGGCGGGGTCGAGCACATGGGCGGCGTCCACCACCCGCCCGGTGAGGGGCGGGAAGGTCAGCTCCGCGCGGGCCGGCGCGACGGCTCCGGCCACGATGGCGAGGCACAGCGCCAGAAGCCCGGCCAGCACGAGCATGAAGCGCGTGGTCGGCCGGTGAACCGCAATGGCGCGCGGCCGGCCCATCTGGTGGCCCATCGCCGTCACTCCGGCCTCAGTTGAACTTCACCTTGGGCACCTGCATCTGCTGCTCGGAGATGGTGAAGGTCTCCATGGGCTTGTAGGCGCGATAAAGCGTGGCGGCCCACAGCGCCCCAGGGAAGGTCTTCAGCTCGGTGTTATAGACGCGCACCGCCTCGATATAGTCGCGCCGCGCCACGGCGATGCGGTTCTCGGTGCCCTCGATCTGCGACTGGAGGGCGAGGAAGTTGGCGTTGGACTTCAGGTCCGGATAGGCCTCCGACACCGCGATCAGCCGGCCGAGCGCCGACGACAGCCCCGCCTGCGCGTCCTGGAACTGCTTGAACTGCTCGGGATTGGTGATCGTCGAAGCATCAACCTTGATGGAGGTGGCCTTGGCGCGCGCCTCGATCACCGAGGTCAGCACGTCCTTCTCCTGCGCGGCATAGCCCTTCACCGTCTCCACCAGATTGGGAATGAGATCGGACCGGCGCTGGTACTGGTTCAGCACCTCGCTCCAGGCCGATTTGGCGCGTTCCTCCTCGGTGGGAATCACATTGATCCCGCAGCCCGCCAGCATGAGCGCGGCCAGCACGGCGAAGAGCGGCGCCCGGAGGCGGGCGAATTCACTAAGAACGATGGACATGTGGCCCCTCCCCTGTCGCCGCAGCGTGGCAGCGGCGTGCTTATAACACGGCGAAGGTCGAGAAAGGTTCCGGGACAATCCGGATCCCCCGTCCTCACGCCTTGCCCAGATAACCCGGCAGATCCTGCGCCTCGTCCAGCAAAGACACCTTGATGGCGAGCTTCTCCGCCAGAACGATGTCGGTCTCAAGCAGGCGGGTGGTCATGAAGGAGCGGTAGTAATTGCCCCACATGAATTCCTGGAACGGCGTGTCCTCGTTGGCATAGGCCAT
>JAEZMT010000257.1 GCA_023442085.1 Pseudomonadota bacterium
CGGCCATGGTGATGTCCGCCCCGATTTCGGGCAGGTCGAAGCCGCCATCGAGCCCTTGCACCTCCTCCAACGCCCAGCCGGCAGCTTCGCGCCGCCAGAGGAGGGCGTGGGGCACATCCGGCTCCACTAGCAGGATATAGGCGAGGCCGGGAACGGACTTGTACTCCTCCAGCTTGCGCACCAGGTCGATGCCCCGCGTGGAGGGGGAGAGCACTTCGACGACCATGCGAGGGTCGCCAGCACGCTGAGTGCGATCGTCCGTGGCACCGCAATCGATCATCACGTCCGGACGCCGCACGTTGCCGTTCGGGATCACGACGGCGATGTCGGCCGTCGAGGGCTCGCATGGCTTGCCCCGCAACCGTTGGCCCAGCGCGAGGATGGCGTTGATAACGATCCGGTCGTGGCGCCGGCTCGCGCCCGTCATCGCGCGAACGAGAACGCCATCCACCAGTTCGTAGCGCACACCCTCCTCGCCGCGATAGGCGAAGAATTCGGCGATGCCCATGGGCTGGAAGGCGCGCGCTCGGTTGGACATGAGAAAGCTCCCGCGTACAGCCTAGCACGAAAGCGCCCATCCCTCACCCGCCGAGGCGGGCCTTCAGCTTGAACGGCGCCATGCCCTCGCGGGCGAGTTCGTCGGCGCGCTCGTTTTCGGGGTGGCCGGCGTGGCCCTTCACCCAGTGCCAGCGGATCTCGTGGCGCTTGAGCGCCTCGTCCAGCCGCTCCCAGAGGTCCTGGTTCTTGACCGGCTTCTTGTCGGCGGTGCGCCAGCCGTTGCGCTTCCAGCCGTGCATCCACTTGGTGACGCCGTTCCTCAGGTACTCGCTGTCGGTGTGGAGATCGACCGCGCACGGCTCCTTGAGTGCCTCAAGGGCAGAGATGGCGCCCATCAGCTCCATGCGGTTGTTGGTGGTCAGCCCTTCGCCGCCGCAGAGCGGCTTCTCGTGCGCGCCGAAGCGCAGCAGCGCGCCCCAGCCGCCGGGGCCGGGATTGCCGGAGCAGGCCCCGTCGGTGAAGATTTCCACGGCCTTCATGCGGCGAGACCGTAATCCTGTGCCCGCTCCACGGCCTGATGAAAGCGCAGCTTCCTCAGGTACTCGAGCGGGTCCTTGGGGCGCACCAGCGCCCCTTCCGGAACGTTCAGCCAGTCCACGAGGCGGGTCAGCAGGAAGCGCAGCGCAGCACCCCGGGCGAGGCGCGGCAGCGCCGCCTTCTCGGGCTCGGACAGAGGCCGCACGACTTCATAGCCGGCAAGCAGCGCCCGCCCCTTGGTGACGTTGTAGGCCCCATCCGCCTCGAAGCACCATGCATTCAGGCAGATGGCCACGTCGTAGGCGAGGAAGTCGGTGCAGGCGAAATAAAAGTCGATGATCCCCGAGAGCGCGTCGTCGAGGAAGAAGGCGTTGTCGGGGAAGAGATCGGCATGGATCACGCCCGAAGGCAGGTCCTGCGGCCAGCCCGTCTCCAGCACGGCAAGCTCCGCCGCCACAGTCTCGGACAGGCCCGGCGCCACCGTATCCGCCGCCGCGCCGGCTGCCTCGAACAGCGGCCGCCAGCCCGCCACGGACAGGGCATTCGCCCGCCTCAGCGGAAAATCAGCACCGGCCAGATGCAATTGGGCAAGGCCCCGGCCAAGCTCTGCGCAATGATGGGCCGTGGGACGCCGCACCGAAACACCCGGCAGGAACGTGACCATCGCAGCCGGCCGCCCCGCGACTTCGGCGAGAATGGCGCCGGAGCGCGCCGCCACCGGCTCGGGACAGGAGAGCCCGCGCGCGGCGAGGTGCTGCATGAGACCCACGAAAAACGGCAGATCCTCACGCTTCACCCGCTTCTCGTAGAGGGTGAGGATGAAGCTTCCGGTCGTGGTCTGGACAAGGAAGTTGGAATTCTCCACCCCCTCGGCGATGCCGTGGAAGGAGGTCAGCGTGCCAATGTCGTAGCCCGAGAGGAAAGCCTCAAGCTCGGCCGGCGCCACATCCGTATAGACCGCCACGCTCTACTCCGCCGCCGCGTCGGGCCGCAGCACGCGCGGCAGGGGGAAGAACACATCCTCCTCGGTGGAGGTCACGGTCTCCACGCGCACGTCGTAGCGCGCGGCGAAGGCATCGATGATCTCCTCCACCAGCACTTCCGGTGCCGAGGCTCCGGCGGTGACGCCGAGGCTGGTGAGGCCCGAGAACATCGACCAGTCGATGTCGGCCGCCCGCTGCACCAAGGCCGAGCGGGGGCATCCGGCCCGTTCCGCGGCCTCGCGCAGGCGCTGTGAATTGGAGGAATTGGGCGCGCCCACCACGATCACCGCGTCCACCTTCGGCGCGATGACCTTCACGGCCTCCTGCCGGTTGGTGGTGGCGTAGCAGATGTCTTCCTTGTGCGGCTCGGACAGCTTGGGAAAGCGCCGGCGCAGGATCGCGACCATCTCCGCCGTATCGTCAAGCGCGAGGGTAGTCTGCGTCACATATGCGAGGTTGTCCGCGTCCGGCGGCGTCACCCGCTCGGCCTCTTCGGCCGTCTCGATCAGGGTGAATGCGCCGTCCGGCAGCTGGCCGATGGTGCCCACCACCTCCGGATGGCCCTTGTGGCCGATCAGGAGGATGTGCCGTCCGCGCTTGAAATGGACCTGCGCCTCGCGATGCACCTTGGTGACGAGCGGGCAGGTGGCGTCGATGGCGAAGAGGTTGCGGCCTGCGGCCTCCTCGGGCACCGATTTCGGCACGCCATGGGCGGAGAAGATGACCGGCGCGGTGGTGTCCGGCACCTCATCGAGTTCCTCCACGAAGATGGCGCCCTTTCTCTTGAGGTCTTCCACCACGTATTTGTTGTGCACGATCTCGTGCCGCACATAGACCGGCGCACCATAAAGCTTGAGCGCCTGCTCCACGGCATCGATGGCGCGCACCACGCCGGCGCAGAAGCCGCGCGGCGCCGCGAGGAGGACTTTCAGCGGCGGCCTTTCGGCGGGCGCGGCATCACGGTCGGGCACGATGGGAGTGTCGGACATGGCGCGAATTGGCGACCTCCTTTGGCCGGTGTCAAGCTTCGGCGGCGATTTCCTGGCCCGGCACGCCACGGCAATTGCAACTTCTGCCCCGTCGCCTTATGTTGGCGCTATCCCGGACACATGCGATGCATTCCGCGGTCCGCCCCGAAGCCGGGGTGGCCAGGCGAAGACGCATATGCCCAGCCCATTCTTTCCATGACCGGCGCGTCCAACACCGACGGGCCCGATAGACCAACAAGCCGAAGAGGCCGTCATGTCGAACGTACCTTTGATGCCCAAGGCCACCGCCGTCTGGCTCGTGGACAATACGGCGCTCTCCTTCGAGCAGATCGGCGATTTCTGCAAGCTCCACCCGCTTGAGGTGAAGGGCATCGCCGACGGCGAGGTGGCGCAGGGGATCAAGGGGCTCGACCCCATCTCCACCGGCCAGCTCTCCCGTGACGAGATCACCCTCGCCGAGAAGGACCCCAACCGGCGGCTGCGCCTGCTCGACCCCAAGGTGCGCCTGCCCGAGCAGAAGAAGCGTCGCGGCCCGCGCTACACCCCGGTGTCGCGCCGCCACGACCGGCCCAACGCCATCCTGTGGCTGCTGCGCAACCATGCCGAGCTGAAGGACGCCCAGATCATCCGTCTGGTCGGCACCACCAAGGCGACCATCCAGTCCATCCGCGACCGGACCCACTGGAACTCGCCCCAGCTCTCCCCCATGGACCCGGTGACGCTCGGCCTGTGCAGCCAGATCGATCTCGACCTGGAAGTCCAGCGCGCGGCCAAGGACCGTCCGGCCACCGCCGGCCAGGACGATCGCGGCGCCACCCTGCTGCCGGCCGATGTCACCACCGGCCACGAGGAGCCCGAGGACGAGCCGCGCAAGGGGCGCGAGAGCCTCGACCTCGAGACCGTGTTCGCCAAGCTCGGCGGCTCGAAGAAGAACGAGGCCGAGGACGACGAGGACTGATCCTCGCCCGACCGGCTCTCTGCAAAAAAAAGATGCCCCGGCCAAGGCCGGGGCATTTTCGTTTCGGTCCGGTCGGCGCGGCCTCAGTGGGCCATCAGCACCGGCACCGTCATGGTGTTGAGGATTTCCCGCGTCACGCCGCCGATGATCATCTCGCGCAGGCGGGAATGGTTGTAGCCGCCCATCACCACAAGATCGGCGCCCTGGTCGGAAACCTCGTTCAGGATGGCCGAGGCCACGGATTCACCCGAGCCGACCGGCAGCTTGCGCACGGTGGCGGTCAGGCCATGGCGCGACAGATGGCGGGCGACGTCCGCACCGGCGACGTCCTCGTCGTCCGGATGGGTGACCACGCGGAAAATCTCCACCACCTTGGTCCGGTGCAGCAGGGGCAGTGCCTCCGCAAGGGCGCGCGCGGCCGGGCGGCTGCCGTCCCAGGCCACCACGGCTCGCTCGGCGGTGAAGGGCTTGGTCTGCACATAGGGCACGACGAGCACGGCGCGGCCGGACTCCATCAGCACCGTCTCGGAGATCACCTCTTCCGGACCGGGCCGGTTGGGATCGGGCTGGGCGACGACCGTGAGGTCGTATAGCCGCGCCAGTTCGGCGAAGCTGTTGGCGGCGACCCCGAGCGAGGCGGACAGGCTGCGCACCTCGTGCGACAGGCCCGCAGCCGCGGCGGCGGCGGAGAAGCGCGCAGCCGCCTTTTCGGCGGCGGCCTGGTTCTCCAGCACCTGGGCATCGATGAAGTCGGTCGGCAGAGCGCCCATGTAGAAGGGCGGCACGTCGATCTCATAGGCCACCGACAGGCCGGTGAGGTGCGCACCGAAGCTGGCGGCAAGGCTCGCCGCGTAGTCGCAGGCGACGTCCGTCTCGACCCCTTGGGCGAGATTGACCAGAATGTCGCGAATCATATGGGAAGGCCCCCGTTCGGCCGTTTGAACGACGCGACCTTACCCTAAACTCGCCCAAAGTCTCGGGTCTTGATGTGGAGCAATCGGCTCCGGTCTTCGGGGCCGCGTGAGCGCGGCAGGAAATGACCGGATCAGCCCGATACACCCCAGAAATGACGACGCGGCCGCTTTGGGGGAAAGCGGCCGCGTCAATGGCACGATCACTTGGGGGGGATGATCGCGCTGATGGGTTAACGCCGGCTTCGACCTGCGGTTCCCGCCCATCCGAAAAATTTTTGCGCAAATTCGCGCAGGCCCGGCTACATGCGGTTTCAATCCCCGGCGCGGGATCGATGGCAGTATCATGACACCAGATTTGAGCATCGTAATACCGCTCTACAATGAGGCGGCCGGCCTGCCGGAGTTCCACGATCGCGTCACGTCGATCGCAGCGGCCGAGGCTGAGCGGCGCGGCATGCGCATCGAGATCGTCTACGTTGACGACGGCAGCCGCGACGGCTCCGCCGCAATCGCCGCGTCCCTTCCCCACCAGCGGGTGGACGTGCAGGTCGTGGCGCTGAGCCGCAACTACGGCAAGGAAGCCGCCCTGATGGCCGGCCACGACCATGCCCGGGGCGACGCGGTGATGTTCATGGACGGCGACGGCCAGCACCCGCCGGAGATGATCCCGACCTTCATCGGCCTGTGGCGGGATGAGGGCTGGGACGTCGCCTATGCGGTGAAGGCCGATCGCTCCGATGAGGCCGCGAGCCGGCGCACCTTCGTGCGCATCTTCTACAAGCTGCTGAATTTCGGCGCCGCCACGCGCATTCCCGAAGACGCGGCCGATTTCCGCATCCTGTCGCCCCGCGCCGCGGCGGCCTTGCGACGGATGCCCGAGCGCAACCGCTTCTTCAAGGGCCTCACCAGCTGGATCGGATTCCGGCAGGTGGCTGTGCCGTATCGCCCAGCCGCGCGGGCGCACGGCTCGACCTCGTTCAATTTCCTGCGGCTGCTCGGCCTGTCCATGGAGGCTTTGACCTCCTTCTCGCCCGCCCCCCTCCGGCTCGCCGCCCTGTTCGGCGCGGCGCTGGCGGGCCTCGCCCTGTTTTACGGCGGCTGGATCGTGGTGGAGCGCCTGGTGTGGGGCATTCCCCTGCCCGGCTA
Organism: Pseudomonadota bacterium; assembly: GCA_023442085.1. Taxonomy (GTDB): domain Bacteria; phylum Pseudomonadota; class Alphaproteobacteria; order Rhizobiales; family Xanthobacteraceae; genus Xanthobacter. The sequence goes on from JAEZMT010000257.1 coordinate 6,026, forward strand.
CCCCTCAATCGTCGTGGGCCTGATGGTGATCGGCGGCACGCAATTGCTGGTGATGGGGCTGATGGGCGAGTACATCGCCCGCATCCTGTCGGAGATCAAGGCGCGGCCGGTCTATTACGTGGCCGAGCACGTCTTCAACCGAGCGCCCGAGGCGGAGCTCGACCTGCCCGGGCACGGACAGGCGCAGGTGATTTCCCATCCGGCGGTGCTCGCCTCGCGGGGGGAGCCATGAAGCGCGTCATCCTCTGCGCCGACGACTACGCCATTTCCCCCGGAGTGTCCGAGGCCATCGCGGCGCTGATCGCCGACCGGCGGATCAACGCCACCTCGGTGATGACCGTATTCGACGGCCTCGGCCCCGCCGCGCGCGCGCTCGACGATGCGGCGGCCGACACGGGCGCCAGCATCGGCCTGCATGTCACCCTCACCGGGGCCTTCGCGCCGCTGACCGCCGGCATGGCCGAGCCATCCGGCACCTTCGCCCCCCTGCCCCGGCTGCTGCTCTCTGCGCTCTCGCGCAGGCTTGATGCCAAGGCGGTCGCGGCCGAGGTGGAGGCGCAGTTCGCGGCCTTCCACGATGCCTTTGGCCGGCCGCCGGACCATGTGGACGGCCACCAGCACGTCCATGTCCTGCCGGTGATCCGCACGGCGGTGATCGCCGCCACGGCGCGACACGCCCCCCGCGCCTTCCTGCGCGATGTGACGCCCGCACGCGGCGCGCTCAACGGCATCGACATCAAGGGCCGGCTGATCGGCGCCTTCTCTACCGGCTTCGCCCGCGATGCGGCCCGCGCGGGGCTTGCCACCAACCGGGGCTTCGGCGGCGCCTACGATTTCTCCGGCGACCACGATTTCGCGACGCTGCTCGGCCATTTCCTCGCCGGCGTGCCGGACGGGGGGCTGGTGATGGTACATCCCGGCCGGGTGGACGACCCGCTCGTGGCGCGCGATCCCCTCACCCACCAGCGGGAGGTGGAGTACGGCGTGCTGCGCGGGCCAAAGTGGCGCGACATCCTCGATGCCGCCGATGTCAGCCTCGCCTTGCCGGATCTTGGCAGCGCCAGAAAAGCCGCCTGAAGCCCCGCCCCGAACGAAAAAGGCGCCCGCGAGGGGCGCCTTTCCGAACCATTCCTGGAAAAGCGGATCAGGCGAGCCCGACCTCGAACTTCGCCTCGGTCTTGGCCTTGATCTCGTCGAGGGTGACACCCGGCGCGAGTTCCTTCAGCACCAGCGTGCCGCCGCGCTTGGTGAACTCGAACACGGCGAGGTCCGTGATCACGAAGTCGGTGACGTGGGTGCCGGTGAGGGGCAGCGTGCAGCGCGTGACCAGCTTGGGCGCGCCGGACTTCTCCACATGCTCCATGAGCACGATGACTTCCTTGGCGCCGGCCACCAGGTCCATGGCGCCGCCCATGCCCTTCACCATCTTGCCCGGGACCATCCAGTTGGCGATGTCGCCTTCCTCGGACACCTGCATGGAGCCGAGGATGGAGAGGTCCATGTGTCCGCCGCGGATCATGGCGAACGAATCGGACGAGGAGAAATAGGAGGTGTCCGGCACCTCGGTCACGGTCTGCTTGCCGGCGTTGATGAGGTCGGGATCCTCCTCGCCCTCATAGGGGAAGGGGCCGATGCCGAGCATGCCGTTCTCGCTCTGGAAGCTCACGGTCATGCCAGGCGGCAGCGCGTTGGCGACGAGGGTGGGGATGCCGATGCCGAGGTTCACGTAGAAGCCGTCGCGGATCTGCTGGGCGGCGCGGGCCGCCATCTGCTCACGGGTCCAGGCCATCACTTCACCTCTTCGCGCTTGCGGGTGGTCACCTTCTCGATGCGCTTCTCGGCGCCGACCTCGACCACGATGCGGTCCACATAGATGCCGGGGGTGTGGATGTTCTCGGGATCGAGCTCGCCGATCTCCACCAGTTCCTCCACCTCGACGACGGTGATCTTGCCGGCGGTGGCCATCATCGGATTGAAGTTCCGCGCGGTCTTCCGGTAGACGAGGTTACCTTCCTTGTCGGCCTTCCACGCCTTGATGATGGAGAGGTCAGCGACGAGGCCGGTCTCCAGCACGTAATGCTGGCCGTTGAACTCGCGGGTCGGCTTGCCCTCGGCGATGATCGTGCCGTAGCCGGTCTTGGTGTAGAAGCCGGCGATGCCGGCGCCGCCGGCGCGGATGCGCTCGGCCAGCGTGCCCTGCGGGTTGAATTCCAGCTCCAGCTCGCCGCCGAGATAGAGCTTCTCGAACAGCTTGTTCTCACCCACGTAGGACGAGATCATCTTCTTGATCTGGCCGTTGGCGAGCAGGATGCCGAGGCCGAAATCGTCCACGCCGCAATTGTTGGACACCACGGTGAGGTGCTTGGGGCCGAGGTCGCGGAGCGCCGCGATCAGGTTCTCGGCGATGCCGCACAGGCCGAAGCCGCCCGCCATGATCGTCATGCCGTCCGAAACGATGCCCTCCAGGGCACTCTTTGCGTCCGGATACACCTTGTGTCGCATCACTTCCTCCTGGGCGCTCCCTGGGGCGCTGGCATCGAGATGAACTTATTGGGACATGAGGCGAAGCGGAAGCGGGTCCGCAGCGCAATCAGAGCGAGGAGACGAGGTGGCCGCCGTCGACCACCAGCGTCGTGCCCGTCACATAGGCAGAGGCATCGGAACTGAGGAACAGGAGCGGGCCCTCCAGATCGGCGAGGGCGCCCAGCCGCCGGGTGGGGATGCGCCGCACCAGCGCCTGCCCCGCCTCGGTGGCGAAGAAGTCGCGGTTGAGGTCCGTCTCCACATAGCCGGGACACAAGGCGTTGGCGCGAACGGAATGCCGCGCCCATTCCAGCGCCATGGACTTGGTGAGCTGCACCAGCGCCGCCTTGGATGCCGCATAGGCCGCTACCTGCCCCGCGACGCGCAGCCCGAGGATGGAGGCGACATTGATGATGGAGCCGCCGCTCCTCGCCTCGGCCATGGCCCGCGCCGCCGCCTGGGCGACGAGGAAGGAGCCCTTGAGGTTGGTGTCGATGATGCGGCCGAAATCCTCCGCCGTCTCATTCATGAGCGGCGTGGTGCCGGTGACGCCGGCATTGTTCACGAGGATGTCGAGGCCGCCGAAAGCCCTGACCGTGGCAGCGACGGCGTCGGGCGCAGAGGCCGGATCGGTCACGTCGAGGGCGACGGCGATGGCCGTGCCGCCGGCGGCGTTGATCTCGTCGGCGAGGGCGGCGCAGGCCTCGGCCCGACGCGCCGCGAGCGCGACCTTCGCGCCGGACGCCGCCAGCCGGCCGGCGAAATACGCACCAAGACCGCCGGACGCTCCCGTTACCAACGCGGAGCGCCCGTCCAGCGAGACGCGGAAATCCATGAAGTTCTTCCCGGTAACGTTTCTCTCACCTGCGCGGGGACCGTTTGCCGGTTCTTGAAAAGCGAGCGTCCGTTTTCATAGACGCGGCCGATGCCGCGGCGCAAGGGGGCCGGGGCGCAAGGGAGGCCGGGACGGAAGCGCCCGCGCCCGGACGGTGTGGCTGCAGGATCACGAACGCGATATATGCTTAAGATTGAGCTTACAGTATTATGCAATTAGTGATTGCATTGCCATTGGGACGCAACAGGGGGCACCCATGGCTTTCACCATCGACCAACGTCACCGGCTGATCGAGAACGGCCGGCTCGTCACGCGGATCATGTCGCCCGCGCAGAACACCGGCGGCGCATTCGAACGCCAGCCGTCGATCCTCATCATGCACTTCACCTACGGAGCTTCGGCGAAATCCAGCGCCGAGTGGTTTCGCGACGGCCCGAACAAGGTCTCGGCGCACGTCGTGGTGGATCGCGACGGCACGGTCATCCAGTGCGTCGACTTCGACACGGCCGCCAATCACGCCGGGCGCTCGTCCTGGGGCGGGCTCACGTCCTTCAACAACAAGTCGTTCGGGATCGAGCTCGCCAACTGGGGCTATCTCAAGCGCAGCGGGGCGGGCTGGTCGTCCTATACGGGCGTGCCCATCCCTGACCCGTTCATCGCCCCGCACAAGAATGGAAACCCCTATCCGCCCACGGATGCGCCCATCGGCTGGGAGCCCTATCCTCAAGCGCAGATCGCCACCGCCATCGGCATCGCGCGGGAGCTGGTGAAGACCTACAGGGTCGACACCATCCTCGGACACGATGACATCGCGCCGGATCGCAAATGGGATCCCGGCCCGGCGTTCGACATGGCGCGCTTTCGCAATCAGGTGCTGGGCGACCGTGCCGTAGACGGGCCGAACACCCTGACCGTGCGCTCGCCATCCGGACTTAATTTGCGCAAGGGACCCGGCGTCGGCTTCGATGTGCTGGAGCTGCTCGCCAACGGCACAGTCGTGGAGCCTGTGGAGCGTAACGGCAATTGGGTGCTGGTGAATGTGCTCGACGGAGCCGGCACCGCGCAGAAGACCGGCTGGGTGCACGGCGCCTTCCTCGTGTGAACCTACCCTCGCCAGCGGTCCACCGCGGCGTCGTCGCTGGCCTTGGCCTCGACCCAGCCGGCGGGGCGGGCGGCATCGGCCGGCTCCTCCTTCTTCCAGAAGGGGGCGCTGGTCTTCAGCCAGTCCATCAGGAACTCCGCGGCCGCGAAGGCAGCGGCGCGGTGGGACGAGGCCGTGGCGACGAACACGATGGGATCGCCCGGCTCCAGCCGCCCGTGGCGATGCACCACGATCGCCCCGGTGAGCGGCCAACGGCGGCGCGCCTCTTCCACATGGCGCTCGATCTCCTCCTCCGCCATGCCGGGATAATGCTCCAGCGTCAGGGCGGCGAGGCCGGTGCCGTCCGGGCCGGCATCGGCGCGGCAGAGGCCGGTGAAGGTGACGATGGCGCCAACATCCGTCCGACCGGACGCCAGCGCCGCGCTTTCGGCGACCGCGTCGAACGGCTCGCGCTGGATGCGGACGGCGAACATGAGCGTCAGCCCCCGGTCATGGGCGGGAAGAACGCCACCTCCCGGGCGCCGGCGATGGCGGCGTCGGGCTTCACATGGCGACGGTCAATGGCGGCGCGGACAACGGCGGGATTGTCGAAGGCGTGGGCGTGGGCCTCGTCCCGCGTGGCCAGCCAGCGGGCAAGATCGGAAACGGTCGCGACCTCGGCGGGAGGCGCAACCTCTTCCTCGGCAAGCCCCACACGCTCGCGCAGCCAGGCGAAATAGAGCACCTTCACCGCTCGTCCTCCACCAGATGGCGGGCACCGGCGCGGAAATAATCGTAGCCGGTGTAGAGCGTGAGCACGGCCGAGATCCACAGCAGCGTCAGGCCCACCAGCGTCACACCCGGCAGCACCGCCTCGCCCGCCGTGCCGGTGATGAGGACGCCCACCGCGACGAGTTGCAGCGTCGTCTTCCACTTGGCGAGGCGCGAGACCGGGACGGACACCCGAAGCTCGGCGAGGAACTCACGCAGCCCGGAGACCAGGATCTCCCGGCACAGGATCACGATGGCCGCCCAGAGCGACCAGCCCCGGATGGTGCCGTCGGAGGCCAGCATCAGCAGGCAAGTGGAGACGAGCAGCTTGTCGGCGATGGGGTCGAGCATTCGCCCGATGGCGGACTGTTGCGACCAGGCCCGCGCCAGGTAGCCATCGAAGAAATCGGTGATGGCCGCCGCCACATAGATGAACAGCGCGACCCAGCGCAGCCATACGCCGCCGGCCAGGATATCCGACCAGAACAGGCTCGCCGCCACCAGCGGCACCGCCACGCAACGCGAATAGGTGAGGATGTTCGGCAGCGACAGGGCATGCCCGCGGGAACGCCGCTCGGTGGCGGGCGGGGCATCGGATCGTGTCGCTGCGTCGGACATGAGCACCACTTGATAAAGCACGGCCACGATGGAGCGCATCGCGCCGGCCATCGTCCCTATTTAGGCCGGGCGGGCGTCCGGCGAAAGTCTTGAGGGCTTTTCATGATGAAGGCCGCTCGTGGAAATAATCGTACACCGCCTTGGCCGTACCGGCATTGATGCCCGCTACCTGCTCCAGATCGGCCAGCGAGGCGCGCTCGATGGCCTTGAGCGTGCCGAAGTGCCTCAGCAGCGCGCGCTTGCGGGTCGGACCCACCCCCGGAATGGCCTGAAGCCCGGCTTCCGTAATGTCCTTCTTGCGCCGCGCCCGGTGTGAGCC
>JAEZMT010000266.1 GCA_023442085.1 Pseudomonadota bacterium
TCGTGGCCGCGCCCGACGATTTCCGAAAGGGTGGGCACGGCGAAATCCGGCGTGCCCATGAAGACGATGCGCATGGTTGTTGGCTCGTGTCCCGTGTGCCCCGTGGGGTCAGGCCTCGGCCTTGTGCTTCGCCTGCTTGCTGAACTTCTTGATGACCCGGTCGCGCTTCAGCTTGGAGATGTGGTCGATGAAGAGCACGCCGTTGAGGTGGTCGATCTCGTGCTGCACACAGGTGGCGAACAGGCCCTCGGCCTCCACCTCCCGCGTCTTGCCCTCCACGTCCAGGAAACGCACCGCCACCTTCGCCGGGCGCTCCACCTCCTCGTAATATTCGGGGATGGAGAGGCAGCCCTCGCTGTAGACGGAGGTTTCCTCGGAGGCGGCAATGATCTCGGGATTGATCAGGGCGATGGGCTTCTTGTTCTCGCCGTCGCGCGCGACATCGATGGTGATGACGCGGCGCTGGACGCCCACCTGTATGGCCGCCAGCCCGATGCCGGGGGCGTCGTACATGGTCTCGAACATGTCCTCGACTAGCTTGCGCACCTCGCTGTCGATCTTTTCGACCGGGGTGGAAAGCGTGCGCAGCTTGGGCTCGGGGATGATGAGGATGGGCCGGATCGTCATTCGAGCGAGATAAGCGAAGCTGCCGCATAGGTCAACATGTTCGCCGTTTGTTCGGAGAAGAGAATCACGTAAGTAAAGCCATGCCGGTTGTGCTCTTCACCCTGGGCGGGCGGCCATTCACCCTGGCCGAGGCGGCTGCGGTCGCCGCGGGGGTGCTGGCGCTGCTGCTGTTCCTCGTTCTGGTCACGCTCGTGCGCCAGTCGCGGGCGCGCGCCGCCGCAGCGTCCGAGGAGGCGCTCAGGCGCGACGAGATGGACCGCCGCCTGCGCGAACTGGTCCGCGTCCAGTCCGAGACGGCCGGCCGCGTGCAGAGCATGACGGAAATCCTCGCCCAACGGCAGAGCGAACTCGCCCGCGCCGTGTCCGACCGCCTCGACCAGACTTCCCACCGGCTGGGAGAGACCCTCTCCACCGCCGCCCGCGCGACCCACGAGAGCCTGACGCGCATCGCCGAGCGCCTCGTGATGGTGGAGGCGGCCGAGCGCAGCCTCGGCGATCTCTCCGCGCAGGTCGTCTCCCTGCGCGAGACGCTCGCGAACAAGCAGGCGCGCGGCGCATTCGGACAGGCGCGCATGGAGGCCATCGTCTCCGACGGGCTGCCGCGCGGCAGCTTCGCCTTCCAGTACACCCTCTCCAACGGCAAGCGGCCGGACTGCGCCATCTTCCTGCCGGGGGATCAGCGCCCGCTGCTTGTGGATTCCAAATTCCCGTTGGAGGCCGTCACCGCCTTCCGCGAGGCGCCGTCCCCGGAGCATCGGAAGGCGGCGGGCCAGCGCCTGCGCAACGATCTGCTCAAGCACGTCTATGACGTGGCCGAGCGCTATTTCATCCCCGGCGAGACGCAGGACGTGGCGCTCATCTTCGTGCCGTCCGAATCCGTCTACGCCGAGATCGCCGAGCATTTCGACGGCGTGGTGCAGGAGGCTTACCGGCTGCGCGTGGTGCTCGTCTCACCCTCCCTCCTGATGCTGGCGGTACAGGTGGTGCAGGCCATCGCCAAGGATGCCCGCATGCGCGAGGAGGCGGACCGCGTGCGGGCGGAGGTGGGTGCTCTGGTGGACGATGTGAGCCGCCTGCGCGAGCGGGTGGGCGACCTCGCCAAGCATTTCGCGCAAGTGGGCGACGACGTGCAGCGCGTCATCATCTCCGCCGACAAGATCGCCCGGCGCGGCCTCAGGCTCGAGCAGCTCGATTTCGACGCGCACGGCCCGGCGCCCTCCGCGCCGACCGAGTGAGGGAGCAGCCATGCCGAAGCACCGCGTCTACACCACCAGCTTTGCCAGCGTGTATCCGCTCTATGTCGCCAAGGCCGAGCGCAAGGGGCGCTCCCGGGCGGAGGTGGATGCGATCCTCCGCTGGCTGACGGGCTATTCCGACACCGAGCTCGCCGCCATCGCCGCCGGCACCACCGATTTCGAGACCTTCTTCGCCGAGGCGCCCGCGCCCAATCCCGCACGCGCGCTGATCACGGGCGTGGTCTGCGGCGTCAGGGTGGAGGAGATCGCCGAGCCGACCATGCGAGAGATACGGTATCTCGATAAGCTCATCGACGAACTGGCGCGCGGGCGCCCGCTGGAGAAGATCCTGCGCAAGGGCTGAGGGCTGTTGATGCGCCCCTCCCGGACGACTGCGCCATCTTGCGCGGCGGCATGCAAGGCAGGATGCTGGAGACCGAGTTGAATCGCGCCGGTTGTGGCGCGCCCGTGACCTTTAAGGACGAAATGCCCGAATTGCCCGAGGTGGAAACCGTCCGCCGCGGCCTGATGCCCGTGTTGCAGGGCGCCGTGATCGAAAGCGCCGAGGCGCGCCGCCCGGACCTGCGCTGGCCGCTGCCCGAGAACTTCGCCGAACGCCTGGCCGGCCGCCGCGTGGAGGCCATCGGCCGACGCGCCAAGTATCTGCTGGCCGATCTGGACGGGGGCGAGGTGATGATCCTCCACCTTGGCATGTCCGGATCCATCCGGGTGGAGGGCGCGCACGCGCGTCGGACGGGCGCCTTCCACTATCCCCGCGCAGAGGCCGGCCCGCACGACCACGTGGTGCTCCACCTCGCCGGCGGCACCACCATCACCTTCAACGATCCGCGCCGTTTCGGGGCCATCCTCATCGTGCCCTACGACCGGCTGGAGAGCCATCCGCTCCTCGCCGGCCTCGGCCCCGAGCCGCTGGGCAACGCCTTCCACGCCGACTATCTCGCGAGCGCCTTCGCCCACCGCAACACCTCGCTGAAGGCGGCGCTCCTGGACCAGAAGCTGGTGGCGGGGCTCGGCAACATCTATGTCTGCGAGGCGCTGTTCCGCGCCGGCCTCTCGCCCCGGCGCCTCGCCCACACCATCGTGACCAAGGACGGCAAGCCGACCGCGCGGGCCGAGCGTCTCGTCACCGCCATCCGCGACGTGCTGCGCGAAGCCATCCAGGCCGGCGGCTCGTCGCTCCGCGACCACAAGCAGGTGAGCGGCGAGCTCGGCTATTTCCAGCACACCTTCCGCGTCTACGACCGCGAGGGCGAGCCCTGCCGCACCCGGCATTGCAAGGGCACCGTGCAGCGCATCGTGCAGAGCGGGCGCTCCACCTTCTTCTGCCCCACCTGCCAGAGATAGCGCCGGAGAGATAGCGCAGCCCCGCACGACGACTGTGCGAGCCTGCCACTTCGCATCAAAGCCGAGGCACGGTAGAGCACGTTACCCCCTGCGCGCGAGGCGCGGATGAGGACATCGACCGGTGTCACGCCGGCTGAGGAGGAGATGAGGATGGCTTACGAGACGATCCTGGTGGAGGTGGACGAGCGGGTCGGCATCATCCGGCTGAACCGCCCGCAGGCGCTTAACGCGCTCAACGCCCAGCTCATCAACGAGCTGAACGCCGCCCTCGACGGGCTCGAGGCCGACCGCAACATCGGCTGCATCATCCTCACCGGCTCTGAGAAGGCGTTCGCCGCCGGCGCCGACATCAAGGCGATGCAGAACTTCACCTATCCGGACACGTATCTGGACGACTACATCACCTCCTGGGAGCGCCTGTCGCGCACCCGCAAGCCCGTGATCGCGGCGGTCGCCGGCTTCGCGCTGGGCGGGGGCTGCGAGCTTGCCATGATGTGCGACTTCATCCTCGCCGCCGACACCGCGAAATTCGGCCAGCCGGAGATCAAGCTCGGCGTCATGCCCGGCTCGGGCGGCACCCAGCGCCTGACGCGCTTCGTCGGCAAGTCCAAGGCCATGGAGATGTGCCTGACTGGCCGGCTGATGGATGCGGTGGAAGCCGAGCGCTCGGGCCTCATCTCGCGCATCATTCCCGCCGCCGATCTCATGACCGAGGCACTGAAGGTGGCCAAGGTGATCGCCGGCATGTCGCTGCCCGTCGCCATGCAGACCAAGGAGGCGGTGAACCGCTCCTACGAGACCTCGCTCGCCGAGGGCATCCGCTTCGAGCGCCGGGTGTTCCAGTCCCAGTTCGGCCTTCCGCACCAGAAGGAAGGCATGAACGCCTTCATCGAAAAGCGCCCGCCCGACTTCAAGAGCTGACGACCCCGCGGGTGCCGCCCACCGGCCGCACCCGCCTTCCCCATCTTTCCGCGGCAGAGCGCAAGGAGCGTGTTGACAAGCAAGCCGCACCCCCTCTATGTGTCGCGCTCCCTTCCGGCCCCAACCGGACGGGGCCCAGGTGGCGGAATTGGTAGACGCGCTGGTTTCAGGTACCAGTGGTGAAAGCCGTGGAGGTTCGAGTCCTCTCCTGGGCACCATTTTACCATCCAAAGACGTCTTGTAACGTCCAATTGTGATGGAAGATCAAGTGGTTAGCTCCCTTTGATAGTCTGCCAGGGTCCACGGGGGTCCGGTTGAATCTCGCGCACGCGTAGGCATGCTTGTAGGCATCGATTTCATGCCTACAGCGAGATGCCTACAGATGCCTCTCACGGATCTGGCGTTGCGCAACGCCAAGCCAAAAGACAAGCCGTACAAGCTGTTTGACGGCGGCGGCCTGCACCTTCTTGTTAACCCGAATGGCAGTCGCATCTGGCGCCTCGCCTATCGATTCGCGGGCAAGCCGAAGCAGCTCTCGTTTGGCCCTTACCCCACCGTTCCGCTCGTCGAGGCGCGCCAGAAGCGGGAAG
>JAEZMT010000273.1 GCA_023442085.1 Pseudomonadota bacterium
GCTCGAAGCTGATCGACCGCATGGTGTCGGCCGTGAACAATCTGGACGATTACGAACTGGCCATTGCCGTGCAGCAGGTCGAAGTCATCCTGCGCCTCCAGGGCGAGAAGGCGGCTGCGGCGAAGGCTGAGAAGGGGTAGGGGAGGGGGCGTCAGGCCCCTAGTACTCTCGTGCGCGGGAGGGCAAATTTGCGCAAGATTATTTCAAAAGAGGCATCGAACCCCTTCTGCAACCTATCGCGTAGGCATATTCGTAGGCGTCGACATTATCCACACTAAAATTTATGCATTAAAATCAAGATGATAATGAATTAATTCGAGTCCTCTCCTGGCGCCATTTCAGCATCCTGAGACGTCTAAGAACGTCTGACAACGATGCGAAATCATAGACTTATGGCTCGACAAGCGCCTCGCCGGATCCGCTGAGGCCAGGTCATGCCTGCGCTGCGGGATGGCGGGATTGTCAGCATCGATGTCGTGCCGGCGCGCTTGTTCCCGCCGGCTTTGTCCCGCGCGCCTTAGACTTTGCGGCGAAGTGCGCGCCCGAACCAGTCCGCCTCGGATCCCTTACTTCTGTCCTCCTACGCTGGAGGCCAGTCGCGTGACGAGCGCGACCAGCTCAGCTTGGCGCCCGATGCCGAGTTTCGCGAATATGGAGCGCATGTGCGTGCGGGCGGTTTCGTAGGAGACGCCCTGCGTCTCGGCAAAATCGCGCAGCGTGACGCCTTGGCCGACAGCTTCGGCCAGCCTGGCCTCGGCCGGGGAGAGACCGAGCGACCGCAGATGATGTTGGACGTCCTTGAGCTTCGGCTCGAGGCTTCGGACGAGCAGCATCGCGCCGCCTCCGCCGAAGGAGATGGTTTCCATCACATCCGATCGGGGCCGGACCGGAGCCAGCTCGATGTGGAGCGGCGCCTTGCCGCTCGGCCGGCGCAGCACCACGCCGCCGGACGGAGGAAGCGCATGGCCCGGCAGTACGTTGCGGATCGCGCCTTGCAGGCGCGCGTCATCGCGCCGGGATGATGCGTGGACGCGCCGGTTCGTGACGACGAGCCCGTCGCCGAGGAGATGTTCGGCCATGAGATTGACGTGGCGGACGTTGCCGTGGCGGTCGAGCAGGATCAGGCCGAGGTCCACGCGCTGGAGCGCCTCGGCGAGGTCGGCCGTCAGCTCACGCGCCTCGACCAGCGAGGTGGTTATGGCGACCGCCCGCCCGAGGTGGGGAGAGAGGGCCCGCATCGCTTCCACATCGTGATTTTGAAACGGTTCGCGCTTCAGCCCGCTTTGGACCGAAATCGCCGCCAGGCGATCCTCCTGCACCCGCGCTATGGCGGTCAGCGGCTGCTGGATTCCGTGACGCCGAAGAAAATCGTTGTAGAAGGGATCGCGGCGAATTTCCTCCTCGGTCATGACCGTGCGATCGGTCCCGACCGTGCCCGCGCGGATGCCGCGCGCCATGACGCGGGCTGTGGCCGTGTCGTGCTGCCACCACCCCTGCTGATATTCGTGGTTCGCTTCTTCGAGGCTCGCGGAGGCGATGCTGCGGACGGACGTCCAGGTTCCGAGGGGAACGATGGTGGCGCCAATCGCCCCCATGACATCCGACAGGGCCGCGAGTGCATCCGCCCATTTTTCCGGGTGCAGCGCCGCCTCGTAGAGCGCATCGATGACCGGCAGGATGTCTCGTCTTGTCATGGTCGCCCCCAACCCTGACCTAGCGACATACAACCTGAGGCAGACGTCAAGGCGTGATCAGGATTGCCTCGTCCATTGCGGCGGCCGGCCGCACCTCCAATTGGAGGAGGCAAGAGGCGCAGGATGCGCGGGGTCGTTCGGGCCGCGCGACGTGACGCGGGGGTTGCGCATTGGCGCGACTTGGCCTGTAGAGAGGGCGGCGGGCGCAACGCGATGCCCGTCGACGGGAGCTGGAGACCAAGATGGCCGACCTCATCATCATTGCCTATGATTCCGAGGCCAAGGCGGAGGCTGCGCGGCAGGAGCTGCTCAAGCTCCAGAAGGAATATCTGATCGAGCTCGGCGACGCGGTTGTGGCGGTGCGCCAGGAAGACGGCTCCATCAAGCTGCACCAGATGATCAACACCACCGTCGCGGGCGCCGCTTCGGGCGGCCTGTGGGGCGGGCTCGTCGGCCTTCTCTTCCTCAACCCGCTGCTCGGCATGGCCATCGGCGCCGGTGCCGGTGCGCTCGCCGGCAAGTTCACCGATGTCGGCATCAATGACGACTTCATCAAGCAGGCGAGCTCCGCCCTCGGCCCGAACCAGGCGGCGCTCTGCGTTCTGGTGGGCAAGGTGACCGCCGACAAGGTGGTGGCCGACATGGCCCAGTTCGGCGGCACCGTGCTGCAGACCAGCCTCTCCAAGGAGCAGGAAGAGAAGCTTCAGGCCGCGCTCAAGGGCCTTTGAGTTCCGGAGCGGGCGCCGTCTGACCCGGATGGCGCCCGCTCAATCCAGCCGCTGCCGCGCCAGCCACTGGCGCGGGGTGGTGCCAAGTTCCGCGCGGAAGGCGCTGCGCAAAGCGTGCGCGTCCGCAAAGCCGCAGCGCTGCGCGATGGCTTCGAGGCCGCGGGCGCCAGAGGCCAGCAGGTCCTGCGCCTGCGCCAGCCGTGCCCGCTTCAGCCAGTCACCGAGGCTGCCGCCCGTTCGCGCGCGGATGTGACGGGTGAGGCTGCGCCGGCTCATGCCCATGCGCGCTGCGAGATCGTCCAGCGCAGGCGTCTGCGCGGGATCGGCCCTGAGGTCTTCCAGCAGATCGGTCACTTTCTTGTCGGCGGACGTGGCGATGGTGGGTCGCGCGATGATCTGCGGCTGCGCCCCGCCCCGCTGGGGGGCCACAACGAGATGGCGCGCCACGCGGTTCGCCTCTCCCACGCCCGAGAGCCGCGCCATGAGGTGCAGGCAGCAATCGAGCCCAGCCGCGATGCCGGCCGAGGTCAGGACCTGCCCTTCATCGACGAACAGGGCGCCGGCATCCACCCGCACCTCGGGATAGCGCACGGCAAACGCCTCAGCCCGCGCCCAGTGGGTGGTGGCGCGCCTTCCGTCGAGCAGGCCCGCCTGCGCGAGGCCGAAGGCGCCCAGGCACAGGCCCACCACCAGCGCGCCGCGCCGTTCCGCCGCCGCAAGCTCTGCGACCAGGGCCTCCGGCACCGGTTCGTCCGCATCCCGCCAGCCGGGCAGGATGACCACATCCGCCGCGCGGGCCACGGACAAGGGATGCGGCGCCTCGATCACAAGGCCGCCGGTGGCGGACAGGCGGGGGGCTTCTGCACACACGTCCACGCCGTGGCCTCCCGCGAGGAAGGGTTCGCCGAACACCGCGAGGGGCGTGGACAGCATGAAGGCGCTGATGCCGTCATACGCGAGGATGGCGAGGCGCATTGGCCCGATCTACATCAATCTTGTCCATCAGGCCACTGAACGCTTGTGCGGTGCTCCTTTAGAAGGATGGCGCCACAGGAGCCCGACATGAGCCGCACCCTTCTCGTCATCGACATCCAGCAGGATTATTTCCCCGGCGGCGTGCTGCCGCTCTGGCAGGCGGAAGAGACCGAAGCGCGCGTCGTCGCGGCCATCGTCGCGGCGCGGGCGGCGGGCGACCGTATCGTGCTGGTCCGCCATGTTTCCAGCGCGCCCAAGGGCCTGTTCGCTGCGGATGGGCCGGGCATCGCCATCCGCCCGGCCATCCTGGCCGCAGCCGGGGACGCGCCGGTCGTCACCAAGCGCTTTGCCGATGCCTTTCAGGAGACCGACCTCGCCCACCATCTCGCGGGCACGGACGACTTGCTGGTCTGCGGAATGATGACGCAGAACTGCGTCGTCTTCACCGCCTTGTCGCGGGATGCGGATGCCTACCGGGTCTCGGTGGTGGGCGACCTGTGCACGGCGCCCATCGAGGTGGTCCACCGCATCGCCCTCAACGCCATCGGCTCGAAGACGAAGGTGGTCACCGCCGCGGAGGCGGGGCTCGCCTGAGCCGGCCTCGCTTCAGGCCAGCGAGTCGATGAAGTGCGCGAAGTTCTCCAGCGGCTCGCGCACCGTCTCGAACCTGTTTTCCGGCGCCGCCAGATCGGCGTGGCCGAGGGCCATGCCGCAGATGACCATCTCGGTCTCGGGGATGGAAAGGCGCTCCGCGATCACGGTGCTGTAGAGCATGAAGGCTGCCTGCGGGCAAGTGTGGAGGCCTACGCCGCGCGCGGCAATCATGATGTTCTGAAGGAACATGCCGTAATCGAGCCAGGAGCCTGCTTCCATATCGCGGTCGATGGTGAAGATGAGACCCACCGGCGCATCGAAGAACAGGAAGTTGCGGGCGTGCTGCTCTCGCATGCGGCCAGTGTCGGTCTTGCCGATGCCAAGCGCGCCGTAAAGGTCCCAGCCCACCTTGCGACGGCGGGCGAGATAGGGCTCGCGCCACTTGCGGGGATAATAGGCATATTCCTCGGCGCCGCGATCACCGGAAAGGGAGAGCGCGTGAAGCTCGGCCGTCAGCGCGGCGAGGGGGGCGCCGCGCAGCACCCGCACCCGCCAGGGCTGGATGTTGGAGCCCGAAGGCGCACGGGCGGCAAGCTCCAGGATGCGCGAGACGGTTTCATCCGGGACCAGCGTGGGCAGGAAGGCCCGGATCGAGCGGCGTGACCGGATCGCCTCTTCGGCCGAGAGGGATTGTCCGACAGGGGCAGGAGCAGCGGAATCGGGCATAGGGCAGACATCACCGGCAACGGACAGGCGCGCGAGAGCCGAGCAGAGGCCCACGCGGGGCGCGGAAGGTAGCGCGTGCCCGGCGGTCGGTGAAGAGAAGACTGCCCGGAAGAGAAAACAGGGGGCGGACCCGGTATGCGCCCCGGGTCCGCCCTGAGACTGACGATCGGCGAACCCCCGCGCCCGCCGATCGCCCGCTCGCGCAGATGAAGGCGCGCCCGCAAGCTGGCGCGCCGCCGCCTCAGAAGGTGGCCTTCAGGCCCGCATAAGCGGAGAAGGGCTGGCCCGGCGATTGCATCTGCGGATTGTTGAGACCAAGATAATCCGTGTCGAAGAAGGTGCCGTAGGTGGCGTACTTGGCGTTGAAGAGATTGTTGATGTAGCCGAACACCTGGATGTTGTCGGTGACCTGGTAGGAGGTGTGGATATTGGCCACCCAGTATCCCGGCAGCATGGGGGCCTGGTTGGCGTCGTCGCCGACATAATACTGGCTGGAAACGGCGATCACGTCGCCGCCCACCTTCCATTTCGGCGTCACCATGTAGTCGAGGCCGAATTTCAGCGTTTGGGCAGGGATGCCGGGGATGGTGTCGCCCGGGGTCACCAGCACCTGCTCATCCACCGCATAGGGATTGTTGGGCGAGGCGAGATAGCCGGTGAACTGGTAGGTGGCATTGAGATAGGCGTAGTTGGCGTAGAACTTCCACGGCCCGTTCACATATTGCATCTCCGCCTCGAACCCCTGGCGGCGGGTGGCGGGCACGTTGGTGAAATAGCCGTAGCCGGTCTGCTGACTGGCCAGCGCGATGATGTCGTTGTCGCTGTCGACGCGATAGACGCCGAGCTTCCAGTTCACCTTGCCGCCGAACAGTGCCCCGCCGCCGCGCAGGCCTGCCTCGTAGGTGTGGGAGACCACCTGCTCCAGGGGCGGGTCCGCGACCAGGGAGTTTTCGAGCAGGCACGGGCGGTTGGGATCGGCGCAGTTCAGTTCCAGCGGGGTGGGGGCGCGGTTGGATTCCGAATAGCCGCCATAGAGCGTCGCCTCGGGCGTGAGCTTGTAGGTGAGGCCGATGAGCGGGTTGATGCGGGCGAAGGAATAGTCGCCGTTGAGCTGGGGGCTGGTGCCGGTGGCGTCCTGCATGGAGATCTGCGCGATGTTGAGGCGCGCGCCGACCGTCAGGGTCGCCCGGTCGGTCATGTCGAAGGCGTTGGTGGCGTAGAGGCCGTAATAGGTCGCGCTGGCATTGAGATCGACCGGCAGATAGAAGACCTGATACTGCTCCGGCAAGGAATAGTTCGGGATATTGTGCAGGTATTTGCCGAGGCCGACCACTTCCAGTGTGTTGGTGTTCGTAATTCCAAGCTCCGTATTGGAGCGGAAGTTGATCTGGCTGGAATCCACGCTGCCGCCGACGACGAAGTAATTGTCATGGCCGAGGAGCTTGTCGGTGCTGGTCGCCTGCACCGAGCCGCCATAGGTCGTCGTGTCGGTCCAGGTGCGGTTGATGACGCCGTAGAGCTGGTTGGGGCCGAGCGCAGTGAAGGGAATGGTGTTGCCGTTCTGGTCATAGAGGACCATCTGGCTGCGGAATGCCGCATAGGTGGGGTTGGTGATCGGATTGCCGCCACCGGCCGGGCCGGTGAACTGGTCCTCCTCCAGGCACATCTTGGTGTTGCCGACGCCGGGGTTCCAGGTGTTGGAGCACGCTTCGAGGTCGGCGTCGTTGCCGTCCACATGCGTCTGGCTGAACTTGCGGGCATAGAGGTTGCCCTGCAATTGCCAGGTATCGGTGAGGTCATAACGGCCGTTGAGGGCAAGGAGGCCGACGTTGTTCTCGGTGGTCTGCGGCCAGGTGTAGATGGAATTCCAGTTCTGATTCAGCATCTCCACCGGTGTGGGACCGACCACGCCAAGATTGGTGGTGGCGGCACTGGCGACGAGGTGGACCTCGGTCTTGTCGTTCTTCCAGCCGAAGTCGCTGTAGAAGCGGGCGAGATCGGCGGGCGACTGCAGGCGCCAGCCGTCGGAATGCACCGCATCGGCCGCGATATAGACGCCGAAGCCGTCCTTCTCGCCGCCGTATTGGATGTTGCCGCCGATCTGGCCGAAGGAGCCGCCCTGAATGCTGCCCTCGAAGCCGTGATAGTTGAAGCCGTTCTTCATCTCGATGGAGACGGCGCCGCCGAGAGCGTTGAGGCCGAAGGCAGGATTGTTGGAGAACACCTCGGCCCGGTTGATGGCGACCTCGGGGATGAGGTCCCAGTTCACCGTGTCGCCGAAGCCTTCGTTGAGCCGGATGCCGTTCTGGTAGACCGCGATGCCCTGCGGCGTGCCCTGCAGCGGCGAGGCGGCGAAGCCGCGGTAGCGGAAGTCCTGGAAGAAGGCGTTGCCTTGCACATCCGAGGTGTTGGCGCTGGGCGTGTACTGAAACAGGCCATCGGTGACGGCAAAGGAATTCAGCCGGTCGAACTGATCGGCGCCGATGATGGTGACGGAGCCGGGCACCTTGTCCGCATCGATGCCGGTGCCGGAGAGCGGGGTGGTGGCGACCACTTCCACGGTGCCGAGCTGAAGGGTGCCGGACGCGTCGCTTTGCTCCTGCGCGCGTGCCGGGAAGGCCACGAGCAGCGCCACCGGCACCGCGGCGGCGGAGAGGCCGAGGGCCACCGCCATCGCGCGCCATGACGCGCTGCCCGCCGCAGATTCTCCGCACGCGCGGCGGGGTGAAACCCGCTGCGGTTGTGTGTGCTGTGAGGCTCCGCTCTCGCGCTCCCCGTGCATGTCCCGCCCCTTTCAGCCCTCGTCCGACCGGGGCTGTTTTTTTGGCGGTGTGACGTCGCCGAGATGACCCGCGAAAGCTCAGGGAAACCGTGTGGGTCGTCACACCAGAATTCTACCACCTGAAAACCATAGGCGCGCGCCGAATGCCGTCAATCGGACAAGGGGCTGAGAATTTTCTTAGGTTTTCAGGGTGTGTCTTCCGGGGAACGCTCGGGAAGATTCGGCAATGAAATTCGGGAACGTTTGGCAATGTCGGGAGGGCGGCGCTTCGCCTGCATCACGGGCGACTCTACAGGTGGCGGTCCGACTTGTCCTCATCCCGTCGCCCGGCGCTGCCTGTTCGGCCCGGTTCAGCGCCGGGCGAGGCCGGCGGCGATCTTCTCGGCGATCATCAGCACCGGAATGTTGGTGTTGGCGGTGGGCAGGCGCGGCATGGCGGAGGCGTCCGCCACATAGAGGTTCTCGCTGCCGATGACGCGGCCTGTGGGGTCGAGCACCGCGCCGGGGTCGTCCTGTGCGCCGAGTCGGCAGGTGCCGCTGGCGTGCCAGACGCCGAACACGTTCGCCCGCACGAACACCTCCAGCCGCGCATCGTCTGCCACGATCTCGGCGAGAGACATGCCGCCGGACATGAAGCGCTTCAGCGCCATCTGGCGCAGCACCGCCGGCACGTCGAGGAGGGCGCCCAGCGCCGCAGCGACAACCGCATTGCCGCGGGAGACCTGGCTGAGGCGCTTCACGAACGGCGAGAAGGCGGCGGGGAAGACATCCCCCGAGTCCGGGTTCAGCGCCTCGCAGACGAGGAGGGAGAAAAGGGTGCGCACCCCCGACTTCATCCGCGCGAGGTCGCTCGGATCGTCCAGCAGGTTGAGGTCGGCCTCGGGATAGACGCTCGGATCAGGCGAGACGAGGCGCACGGAGCCGCTGGATCGCGGCCGGTTGCACCACAGGAAATAGAGGCCGAGCCGGCGGCCCAGCCCATGCCAGCCTGCCCGCGCCGAGGCGGTGGCGTAAAGGTCCGACGCCTCGCCCCCTTCGATCAGCGAGGAGAAGCGCAACGCTGCGAAGGACGCCCGGCGATAGGACAG
>JAEZMT010000347.1 GCA_023442085.1 Pseudomonadota bacterium
CGCATGGGTGCGCGAGGGACGCTGAGGCGGCCTTCGCGGCGAACGCGGCGCGAAGAACTTAAGGTTATGGTTAACACTTCACTGTCACGCTCCCGGTGTCTTGCACATCGGGAGTTCGTGGCATGGCGTCCGCCGCCTCCATATCCGCTGACCGAAACCGTGGGCTCGCACTGCTGATGGGCGGAGCGATGCTGGCCGGCGCCTTGCTGCTCATGGCGCAAATCATGACCGCGTTCAGCGCTTTCGCCGCCCGGCCCGGGCCGGCGGACAGCCTCGTCTTGGGCACTTGGCTCGCCGAGGATCTGGCCGGGGGCGGCGTGATCGACCGGGCGCAGACCACGCTATCCATCTCGCCGGATGGCGCGGTGTCCGGCTCCGGTGGCTGCAACCGCTACCGGGCCACGGCGAAGATTTCCGGCGCTGCCATCAGCTTCGGGCCGCTCGTCGCGACTCGGATGGCATGCCCGCCGGCGCTGATGAACCAGGAAGCGAAATTCTTCGGCATCCTTGCCGCCGCCCGCGGCTGGCGGGTGGATGCGGCGCGGCGCAAGCTGGAGCTCATGGATGGCGCCGGCATCGTCGTGGCGCGCTTCTCCTCGCTCTGAGGCGGGCTTCGTTCCGCCCCTATTGCATCGCCGCCCGCTCCTCAGCCTGCCGCTGGTTCTCGGCGCGCTTGGTGAGGATGGACGCGACGATGACCACCACCGTCACGATCGCGATGAGAATAGTGCAGACCGCGTTGATCTCCGGTGTCACGCCAAGGCGGACCTGCGAATAGATGCGCATGGGCAGCGTGGTCGCGCCCGGCCCGGTGGTGAAGCTGGCGATCACGAGGTCATCCAGCGACAAAGTGAACGCCAGCATGAAGCCGGACACCACCGCCGGCAGGATGAGCGGCAGGGTGATCTTGAAGAAGGTCTGGAACGGCGGGCAGCCGAGATCCAGCGCCGCCTCCTCCAGCGTGCGGTCGAAGGTGACGAGGCGCGATTGCACCACCACGGCGACAAAGCACATGGTGAAGGTGATGTGGGCCAGCAGCACCGTCCAGAAGCCGCGGTCGAAATTCACAGCCACGAACAGCAGCAGCAGCGACAGGCCGGTGATGACCTCGGGCATGACGAGGGGGGCGTAGATCATGCCGGAGAACAGCGTGCGCCCCCCGAACCGTCCGTAGCGGGTCAGCGCCAGCGCCGCCATGGTGCCGAGCACGGTCGCTGCCAGCGAGGAGAAGAAGGCGATGCGCAGCGTCACCCACGCGGCATCGATGAGTTGCTCATTCTCCAGCAGCGACCAGTACCACTGGGTGGAAAAGCCCGCCCAGACGGTGACGAGGCGCGAGGCGTTGAAGGAGTAGATGACCAGCAGCAGGATCGGGATGTAGAGGAAGGCGAAGCCCAGCACGATGGACGTGATGTTGAACCAGGTGAGGCCCTTCTTCATTTGCCCGCCTCCAGTTCACGCTGCTGGATGTTCTGGTAGATCACGATGGGGATCACCAGGACCAGCAGCAGCAGCACGGCCACCGCCGAGGAGACCGTCCAGGAGCGGTTCACGGTGAACTCGGTCCACAGCGACTTGCCGATCATCAGGGTATCGGACCCGCCCAGCAGATCGGGGATCACGAACTCGCCCACCGCCGGGATGAAGCACAGCAGCGCGCCTGCAGCGACGCCCGGGATGGAGAGCGGGAAGGTGATGGTCCAGAACGCCTTGGTCGGCGGACAGCCGAGGTCCGCTGCGGCCTCAAGAAGCGTGAGGTCGAGCTTCTCCAGCGCCGAATAGAGCGGCAGCACCATGAACGGCAGGTAGGAATAGACGATGCCGATATAGACCGCGAGATTGGTGTTCAGAATCTCCAGCGGCGTATCGATGACGCCCAGCGCCATGAGCCCCTGGTTCAGCAGACCCTCCGGAGAGAGGATGCCGATCCAGGCGTAGACGCGGATCAGGAATGAGGTCCAGAACGGCAGGATCACCAGCATCAGCAGCGTCGGCTGGATGGAGCGCGGCGCCCGCGCCATGCCGTAGGCGATGGGGTAGCCCACCAGCAGCAGAAGCACGGTGGAGATGGATGCGATGACAAGGCTGGAGCCGTAGGCGGCCAGGAACTCGTTCGAGAAGTCCAGCACGTAGCCGTAATTGGCCAGGGAGAGCTGCGAGAGGAAGTCCGTCAGCCCCGCAAGTCCGTTGGAGAGATCGAGCTGCGGGGCATAGGGCGGCTGGGCCACCACGTCCTGCGACAGCGAGATCTTGAACACGATGAGGAAGGGCGCCAGGAACAGCGCCAGAAGCCACAGATAGGGAACCGCGATTACGAACCAGCGGCCCCTGCCCTTCTCGCCCGCCATGGCCATGTCCGGTTCTCCTCAGCGGGTCAGCAGGACGCCGGCGTCGGGATCGAAGGTGACCCACACCTCGTCTTCCCAGGAAATGGGGCGCGCCACGCGGCGCGACAGGTTCGGCTGGGACACCTTCAGCCGCTGCCCGCAGGCAAGCTCCACATGGTAGATGGAGAGATCACCCAGGTAGCCGATATCCCAGATCTTGCCGGCGAAGACATTCTCGCTTCCCTCCGGCGGCGCATCGAGGGAGATTCGCAGCTTTTCCGGCCGGATGGCGATGCAGGCATTGCCGCCCGCGGCCACTTCGCACGGATGGGCCACGCTCAGGGGCGAAGTCGTGACGTCGGACGTCAGCCGGGTCATCTCGCCTTCGCAGGCGGTGACGGTGGATTCGATGAGATTCACTTCGCCGATGAAGTCGGCGATGTAGCGGGTGGCGGGCTGTTCGTAGATTTCAGCAGGCGGGGCCACCTGCACCAGCACGCCATGGTTCATGACGGCGATCCGGTCCGCGACCGTCATCGCCTCCTCCTGGTCGTGGGTCACGATCAGGAAGGTCATGCCGAGGGACATCTGCAGGTCCATCAGCTCGAACTGCGTCTCCTCGCGCAGTTTCTTGTCGAGGGCACCGAGCGGCTCGTCCAGCAGCAGAACCTTGGGCCGTTTGGCCAGCGAACGGGCGAGCGCCACGCGCTGGCGCTGGCCGCCGGAGAGCTGGTGCGGCTTGCGCTTGGCGAACTGCTCCAGCTTGACGAGATGCAGCATCTCCTCGACGCGGGCATCGATGTCGGCCTTGGGCATCTTGTCCTGCTTGAGGCCGAAGGCGATGTTGTCCGCCACGTTCATATGGGGGAACAGCGCGTAGGACTGGAACATCATGTTCACCGGCCGCCGGTAGGGTGGCACCCCCGCGAGATCCTCCCCGGCCAGCGTGAGGCGGCCGGAGGTGGGCTCCTCGAAGCCGGCCAGCATGCGCATCAGGGTGGTCTTGCCGCAGCCCGAGGGGCCGAGCAGCGCGAAGAATTCCCGCTCGTAGATGTCGAGGCTGACGTTGTTGACGGCGGTGAAGTCGCCGAACCGCTTGATGACGTTCTCGAAGCGGATGAGCGGAGTCTGGCTGGGGTCCTTCCACGGGGCGAATGTGCGCCGGACGGCGCCTATGGTTTCCTTGCGCGCCTTGTCCGCTGCCATGACTTCCCCCATCCAGGCCACGTGGGGTGAAGGCTAGCTGGGCAGAAGGAAACGCTCAAGCCGCAAGCAGGCGCATTTTTTCGGCGAACGGCTCCGGGGGTTTAGGCGGGCGCCTCCGTTTGTGTCGTCATCCACCGCCATCGGCACCGGGCCCCTTGCACCGCAGCGCCGCATGTACTAGAGGAGCGCTCCTGACGACGGCACACCCGTCGCCGCGGTCCCCGCTCCCATGCGGCCCGCCGGCACGCTGCGGTAGCTCAGTGGTAGAGCACTCCCTTGGTAAGGGAGAGGTCGAGAGTTCAATCCTCTCTCGCAGCACCATCTCAACCGATTACAATTCCTAACCGATGGGAGAAATCAAAGGCTTGACACGTCCTTTGCTACAGTCTCCTGTTACAGTCGGAGACGAAATGAGCAAGCGCGACGCCTCCATGGAACTCTCCTCGTCCCCGAGCCGGGGGATCATAAGTGGAAAATTCCACCTCAAACTGGCCTAAAGAACGGGGAGCACGTCAATCTCCGGCCGCGCCTCACGATGGTCACCGAGGCGTTGGGTAGCCTGGGGTGAGCGGCACGCCAGATGGTCTCCCTGGAATAGGCGATGCACATCCGGGCTGGCAGGCGCAGGTCACGTCAGCTTCAAGAGCCCCCTCGGGCTGACCAGTGTTGCAACCGGTTGCACCTGGTCGATCATTCGGCTGGAGACCACTCCTATTGAAACCCGGCCCGCAAGTTCTGCCCATCGGCGGCAACAGAAACCATGCAACCGGTTTCACCGCGGCGCTCAGTGGCTATGCTATAGGTTGGCAATCGCCGGCACCCCATTCGCGGTTGACGGGGTGCATTTCCTCAGAGTGCTCGAAAGGGGCCAACGCAGAACGGGTCCTTAAACTCCGGCGCGCTACATCTTCTTCACCAGCGGGCATTCGCTTTCGGCGAGGGGGCGGAAGGCCTTGTCGCCCGGAACGGTCGCCGCGAGCTTGTAATAGTCCCATGGCGCCTTGGATTCCGCCGGCGTCTTCACCTGGAACAGGTACATGTCGCGGATGACGCGGCCGTCTTCGCGGACCTTGCCATCCTTCGTCATGAAGTCGTTGACGGGCGTCTCCTTCATCTTCGCCATCACCGCGCCCGCAGCATCCGTCTTCGCCGCCTTCACGGCCTTCAGGTAGTGCGTCACGGCGCCATAGACACCGGCCTGGTAGAAGGTGGGCATGGCCTTGCGCTTCTCGTAGAAGCGCTTGGCGAAGGCGCGGGTGCCGTCATTCATGTCCCAGTAGAAGGGCGCGGTCAGGCGGATGCCCTGCGTCGCCTTCAGCCCGAGCGCGTTGACCTCCGTTTCGGCGAGGAGGAGCGCCGCGATGGTCTTGCCGGATTCCGCGAGGCCGAACTCGGCGGCCTGCTTGATGGCGTTCTGCGTATCGAGGCCGGCCGTGGCGAGGGCGACGACCTCGGCCTTCGAGCTTTGGGCCTGGAGCAGGAAGGATGAGAAATCCGGCGCATTGGCCGGCATCCGCACCGAACCGAAGACCTTGCCGCCGGCTGTCTGGACCACTGCGCTGGTGTCACGCTCCAGCGCGTGGCCGAAGGCATAGTCGGAGGTCAGGAAGAACCAGTTCTTCAGGCCGGAGGCCACCACGGCATCACCGGTCACATGGGCCAGCGCGTAGGTGTCATAGGTCCAGTGGACGCCGTTCGGCGAACAGGCCTTGCCGGTCAGGTCCGAGGAGGCGGGAGAGGAGAAGATCGCGATGCGATCCTTCTCCCGCGTGATCTGCTGCACCGCCAGCGCCACGGCGGAATTCGGCACGTCCATGATGGCGTCGACGCCGTCCACCTCGTACCACTTGCGGGCGGTCGCGGCGCCGATGTCGGCCTTGTTCTGGTGGTCGGCGGAGATGATCTCCACCTTCGCGCCCTCGATGGGTCCGAAGTCCGCCACCGCCATTTCCGCCGCCAGAATGGAGCCGGCACCGGTGGAGTCCGACAGCTGACCGGACAGGTCCGTCAGGATGCCGATCTTCACCACGCCGTCCGAATAGGTCTGGGCCCGGGCGCCGGCGAGCGGCAGGGCAATGGCCACCGCGCATGCGGCCGCCAGCATCGTCTTTTTCATTGTTGTCCTCCCTCTTGTATCTGGTTCAGAGCGCCGTCTTCAGGCGCGGCGCGAGCTTGGCTGCGGCATCGAGGCCGGCGAGACGGCCGAACACGGCGCCGCGCAGCACGGAGGTCGAGCCCGTATAGACCTGGTGATACAGACCGACCGTCTCGCCCGCGGCGTAGAGGCCTGGGATGATCTTGCCGTCGCCATCCAGCACCTGGGCCGAGGCGTTCACCTTCACGCCGCCGAAGGTGAAGCACGCGGTGGAGATGATGGGATAGGCGCGGAACGGCGGCGTCTCGATCCGCCGACACCAGTGCGACTTGCGGGGCTCGATCCCCGTGGTCGCCCGGTGGTCGATGGCGAAGGGCGTGAAGTCGCCGCCCGCTTCGGGACAGGCGGCGTTGAACGCAGCGATGGTGTCGAGTGTCTCGGCTGGCAGCCCCAGCTTTGCCACCAGCGCTTCCAGCGTCGGCGCCTCCACCGCCGGCACATCCGAGCGGATGGAGGTGCGCCAGCGCGGGATGTCTTCCACCTTGGCGTCGAAGATGACCCAGGAGATGCCGCCCGGCTGGTCAGCGATGGCCCGGCCGATATTGTCGTAATGGGCATCCACCGTGCCGGGCGCCTCGTCGAGGAAGCGCCGTCCGTCGCGGTTCACCAGCACGCCATAGGGATAGATGAACACCACCGCCTCGGCCTGGAGCGAGCGGGGGTCCACCGGCTCGGCGTGGTAGGAGCCGAACTCGCCGGCAGGCGCGGCGCCCGCCTCCAGCATCATGCGGATGCCCTCGCCGCGATTGTAGTAGCCGCCGCGGGCCACGGGGCGGATGTTGGCCGCCTTCTGGCCGATGTAGCGCGTCATCATCTCCGGGTTGCCCTGGAAGCCGCCCGAGGCGAACACGGTGGCGCCCGCGCGAATCTCCTCCCTCCGCCCGTCCGGGTCGGTCACGGCAACGCCCGCCACGCGCCCGTCCGCATCGCGCAGCAAGGCGGTGGCGGTGGTGCGGTAACGCACCTCGGCACCGAGCCGCTTCGCCTCGGCCATCAGCCGCTCGATCAGCGCGAGGCCGCCCCCCTGCGCGGCGATGCGCGTGGTGTTCTGGGTGAGCAGGTAGATGGGCTGTGGGCCGAACTTCAGGCCGAAGCCCTTCAGCCAGGCGATGGTGGGCGGCACCTCGGCGGCAAAGGTCGAGATGACCTCGGGGTCCGGGAAGGGATGGGCCTTCACCACCGCCGGCCAGTCCGCATAGGCGCGGGCCACGTCGGTCAGGACGTTGGGATCGAGATTGGGACCCGCATTGGCGGCGAAATGCTCCTCGAAATCGTCGGAGATCTCGCTGTCGTTCTTCATGCGCATGTAGGCTTCGGTCCAGCGCGTGTTGCCGCCGAACTCCTCTTCCGGCGCGCGCTCGAGCAACGTCACCGAAAGCCCGCCCTCCAAAGCGGACACGGCCGCGCTGAGCCCGGCGATGCCGCAGCCCACCACGAGAAGGTCCGGGCTTTTTGCTGTCGTTGGCATGTTCTCCTCCCGGAGTTTGATTGTCGTTGTTCGGCTTCAGCGGGACGCGCCGACACCCACGGACACCACGCCGTCGCGCGCCAGCGCGGCGATGGTGTCCGGCGCATAGCCGAGGGCTTCGAGCACGTCGGCCGTATCGGCTCCCACCTGCGGTGGATCGCTGCGCAGGGAGAGGTCGGCCTCGGCCATGTGGATGGGCAGGCGCGGCAGGCGCGTTTCCACGCCGTTGGGCAGGCGCGTGGGCATCAGGCCGCCCGTGGCGGCCAGATGGGGATCGTGGAACAGATCCTCCGGCCGGGCGATGGGCGCGAAGGGAATGCGCGCCTTCTCGCACAGCGCCACGGCCTCGTCCTGTGTCAGCGACCCGAACAGGCAGGCGAAGCAGGGCAGGATGCGTCCGCGCGCCGCGACGCGGCTGTTGTTGGTGGCGAGGCTGGCGTCGGCCAGCATGTCCTGCCAGCCGACCAGCGCGCAGAAGCGCTGCCAGTGCCCGTCGGTGGTGATGCCGACGAAGATCTGGCGGCCGTCCCTGAGCGCAAACGGCTCGTACACAGCCCAGGCCGAGACGCGCTCGGGCATGGGCGGAATGGGCTCGTTCGTCTGTGCCGCATAGGCGAGATGCTGGCCCATGAGGAACACGGTGGTCTCGAACAGCGCCGCCTCCACCACCTGTCCCTCACCGGTGGCCTCACGCTCGCGCAGCGCGGCGAGGATGGCGATGACGGCGAACATGCCGCCCGCGATGTCCACCACCGAAGTCCCCGCCCGCAGGGGCCGACCGCTCGGCCCGGTCATGTAGGCGAGGCCGGACATCATCTGCACCACCTCGTCGAGAGCGAGGCGATGGGCATAGGGCCCCTCGAGAAACCCCTTCAGGCTGGCATAAACGAGCCGGGGATTGAGACCTCTGGCGGCCGGTGCGTCGAGGCCCAGTCGTCCCATCGTGCCGGGGGCGAAATTCTCCACCAGGACATCCGCATCCTTCACCAGACGACGGGCGATCTCGCGGCCGGCATCGCTCTTCAAATCCACCGCCAGGGAGCGCTTGTTGCGGTTGAAATAACCGAAATAGCCCATGCCGAAGCCCTGGAGCTGGCGGGTGGGATCGCCGCCCGGTGCCGGCTCGATCTTCAGCACGTCTGCGCCGAGATCGGCGAGGATCATGGCGCAGGACGGGCCCATGACCGTGTGCCCGAAGTCGAGCACGCGGATGCCGGCAAGGGGCAGACGCTTCTCATGGATCATGGCGCAGTCCCTTCCGCCTTGGCGGTGGTCCGGGGAAGCGCACGCGGCTCCGCTCCGTCGTAGGTGTAGGGCACGCTTGGCGGCATCGGCCCCTTGATGCGGCCGCCCTGCGCCTTCTGTTCCATGGCATGGGCCAGGATGCCTACCGAGCGAGAGAGGATGAACAGCCCGCGCCCCTCGTCCGGCGCGAAGCCGAGTTCGGACAGGACCACGGCGGTCGCCCCGTCGATATTCATGGGCAGGCGCTTGCCCTTGGCGGCGGCGAGAGCCTCCTCCACCGCGCGGCCGATGGCGGCGAAGCGGCCCCCGACGGCGCCGCGCGAGGCGGCGTCATCCACCAGCGACAGCAGGCGCCCGGCCCGCGGGTCCACCGGATGGAAGCGGTGGCCGAAGCCAGGCACATGCTCGCGCCGCAGCAGGCGGGCGCCGACTTCCGCCCCGGCCGCCGCATCGAGCGCGATGCCGTGACCGGCCCGTCCATCGACGGCGGCGTAAAGCGTCATGCATTGCTGGCCGGCGCCGCCATGGACATCGCCGAGCGCGTTCACGGCCGACGCCATGGCGTTGTTCACACCCACGCCGCAGGTCATGGCCATGCGGGCGATGGCGATGGAGGGCGCCTGCGGGCCATGGTCCACGGCGGCCACCAGCACCGCGCCGAGCAGCGCCGCTTGATCGGTGCTCGGCAGGTCGCCGCGCAGCATCAGCCAGATCATCTCCGGAAAGGAGACGGCGCCAATGAGGTCTTCGATGGCGTAGCCGCGCACACGGATGGTGCCGGGCGCGATGTCGATGATGGCGGTGCGCCACCACTGGCCGGGATCGGGAGAGGATGCCACGGCGCGCCTCAGCCCAGGATGAAGGGGTTGGAGCGGTTGGGCTTGGTGGTGATCCACACGCTCTTGGTCTGCAGATATTCCTTGATCGCCTCCACGCCGCCCTCGCGGCCGAGGCCGGAGCGCTTGTAGCCGCCGAAGGGGGTGGCGAAGCTGGTGGAGCGATAGTTGTTCACCCACACGGTGCCCGCCTTCAGGCGGTCGACGCACCACAGGGCGCGGTGCAGGTCCTTGGTCCACACACCGGCGGCGAGTCCGAAGGGCACGTCATTGGCGATGGCCAGCGCCTCCTCCTCGTCCCTGAATTTCAGCACGCAGACCACGGGGCCGAAGACCTCCTGCTGCGCGATGCGCATGTCGTTGCGCACGTCGGTGAAGATGGTGGGCGCCACGAACTGCCCCTGGCCGTAGTCCGGGCCGGACAGGGCATAGCCGCCGAGCGCGAGGGTCGCGCCATCCTCCTTGCCCATCTCGATCATGCGCAGGATCTTCTCGTACTGCGCGCGGGTGGCGATGGGACCGACCTGGGTCTCCATCAACGCGGGATCGCCGATCTTCGCGTCCTTCACCACCTCGATCAGGCGGGCGAGGAAGGCATCGTGGATGCTCTCCTGCAGCAACAGGCGAGAGCCAGCCATGCAGGTCTGTCCCGAGGCGCCGAAGACGCCGGCCACCGCCCCCTTCACCGCCTGCTCCAGGTCGGCATCGTCGAACACGATGTTGGGCGACTTGCCGCCGAGTTCGAGCGTCACCTTCTTCAGGCCGGGCGCGGCCGCCTCATTCACCTTCTGGCCGCCGATGTCACCGCCGGTGAAGGCGACCTTGGCGGTGAGCGGGTGACGGACCAGAGGCTCGCCCACTTCGGGGCCGAAGCCGGTCACCACGTTCACGACGCCCCTCGGAAATCCCGCCTTCTCCGCCAGCCTCGCCAGCTCCAGCAGCGAGGCCGAGGTGTATTCCGAGGGCTTGATGACGATGGTGTTTCCGGTCGCCAGCGCGGGAGCCATCTTCCAGGTGGTGAGCGCGAGGGGCGAGTTCCACGGCGTGATCGCCACCACGACGCCGAGCGGCTCGAGCTTGGTGTAGTTGAAGACGTCCGCCTTGTTGATCGGCACGACGTCGCCGCCCACCTTGTCGGCGAGCCCGGCATAGTAATGGAACCACTGCGCGACATTGCGCACCTGGCCCGCCACCTCGGCCATGAGCTTGCCGTTGTCGCGCTGCTCGATCCTGCCGAGCAGGTCCACATTGTCCTCGATCAGGCCGGCGAGCTTGCGCAGCAGCGCGCCGCGCTGAGTTGCGGTGAGCGAAGACCACTCCGGCGAGAGGAAGGCGCGGTGCGCCGCCTCGACAGCGCGGTCGGCATCGGCGGCGGTGCCGCGGGGGATCAGCGCCCACGCCTCGCCCGAGAAGGGCTCGCTCGTCTCGAACCACGCGCCGGACGCCGGATCACACCATGTGCCGTCGATGAAGAGCTGATAGCGCTCCACTCACGCCTCCCTGAAAATTCTGCTAGACAGAACTAATTTCTTTCTAGTAGAACTATCGCCACGATCCGGGCGTGTCAACCGCCGCCCGAGCGTGCGTCGGCGTGGTTGGGGGCGGCATGTCTTCAGATGGGGAGAAGGACGCGAAGTCCGCGGGCGGAGTGGAGGCGGTGGACCGCGCCTTCCGCATCCTCGGTGCATTTCGGGATGGCGACACGGCCCTCAGTCTGCACGAGCTCTCCGAGCGGACCGGCTTCTACAAGAGCACCCTCCTGCGCCTTGCCGTCTCGCTGGAACGCGCCGGATGCCTGGTGCGGATGCCGGACAAGACCTACGCGCTGGGCTTTGAGGTGATGCGGCTCGGCAGCCTCTACCAGCGCAGCTTCAGGCTCGACCGGCACGTCCGCCCCATCCTGCGCGAGCTTGTGCGGGAGACGGGCGAGAGCGCCTCCTTCTTCCATCGTGACGGGCCGGTTCGGGTCTGCCTGTTCCGGGAGGATTCCAACCAGCCCATTCGGGACCATATCCGGGAGGGCGACGTGCTCGCCCTCGACAAGGGCGCAGCCGGGCACGTGCTGACGGCCTTTTCCCGCGCCCGCGACGTGGCGGAGCGCAGGACGCTGCTCGCCAACCTGCCCTGGGTGTCTCAGGGGGAGCGCGATACGGAAACAGCTGCCATCTCGGTGCCGGTCTTTTCCGGCGGTATCGCTCTTGCCGGGGCGCTGACGATCTCGGGTCCGCGCACCCGCTTCACACCCGCTCAGATCGCGATCATGTCCCCCGTCCTGCTTGCTGCCGGACAGGAGCTGACAGCCATCCTCGGCGGCCAGTGGCGTTAGAGCGTGTTCATGTTTCGCGGAATGGCGAAAACGCTCCGGCCTGTTCAAGCAGGCATATCTTGTACGGGTTCCCGCGTGGTGCAGGCGGCAATTTTCGACACTCGTCGAAGAGGCCTATCCAACTGACCAGCATTGCACTGGTTGCACGAAAATGCGCCTGAAATGGAAGCGATTCTGAACTGGCCAGCCGCGGCAGAACGGGCGTAAGCGCCACCATTCCCATTGGGAGAAGTCGGCCGGACTACCCACAGGGGCCGGAGACAACCATCACCTAGTCTGCTACAGGACGTTGCTCCAGTCGGTCTGTGGCAGGGTCGCGGCAATCCTTTGGTAGCTTGATTTTTGGGCAGCGCGAAGGGAACTTCATTCCTCTCTCGAAACACCATCCCAAAGCGTTGCAGACGCTTGTTGTACCGCCAGATCCCGTGATCCCTGCCCGGAAGTTGCGCCAGAGGCTGCTCCAGCCAATGATGATCGCCGCTGCCATGGATCGCGCCACGCCATCACCCGGCGAGCGCTTTTCCGGTCGTGAGGTGGCTTGAACTTGTCGCCGATGGCGCTTCAAGCGCGGGACCTTTGCGCCGCCTCGAGGCGCGCCCTCGTCCGCCTTCAGCGGCACATGGCGGTGAGGCCGGCGGTGACGAAGCGAACGAAATCGTCGAACCGCGTCGGGTCTCCGGCCGTCGCCCGGCCGTTCGAAAGGCGCTCGATGCGCTTGTCGGCGACGTACATCAGCAGCGCGCCGACCGCATATTCGTAGGCCCAAAGCAGCCGGTCCGCAGGGCAATCCGGCAGCGCCACCGACATGGCCTCCAGAAAGGCATGGACCAGAGGATCGTAGAAGCGCCCGATGATCTCCGTCGCTTCCGGCCCCGGATCCCAGGCCGTGCGGGCAACGAGAAGGGAAAAGCTGTCGCCGCTCGCCGAGCCGGTCAGCCGCACGACCGGCTCCGCCCAGGCGGCGACGATCTCTTCCACACGGCCGGGTCCCGGCCCGCGCGCGCCGATCTCCCGGATGCGGGAAATGCGCTCATCCAGATTGGCCTGCCGATGCGCGAACACGGTCGCCAGCAGCTCCGGCTTGCGGCCGAAATAATAGCTGACCAGCGCCACGGGAACGCCCGCGCGGGCGGCGATGTCGCGCACGGAAACGGCGGCATAGCCCCGCTCGGCGAAGAGGAATTCCGCGCTGTCGAGGATGTCCTGCCGCCGGTCGGGCCGCTGGATCTCCTCCGGTGCCACGGGTGAGCGGCGCGGCGCCTTCCGGCGCGCCGCCGAAGCAGCCGGGCGCCGGACCGGCGCTGTCTTCTTCGTCGTCTCCATGGCCCTCTTCTAGCGCTGCCATTGCATTCGCACCAGTCGCGGTGTGAGGATCTGCGCCACAAGACCCTCGCATTCATATGCATCTTGAACGGACGTACAATAACCTGTACGAATGTTCAAAATGCGAAAAAATCGAAACCCGCCTGACGGGCCGGGGAGGATGGGACGCCGTGCCGAAATTCGTCGACATCTCCATTCCGCTGGAAAACGACGTACCCGCCGACCCGCCCTTCCAGCGGGTCCGCATCGACTATTCAGTCCACACCGAAACCGCCGCCACCCTGTGCGCCGCCTTCCCCGGCCTCACGCCCGAGCAGCTTCCCGAGGGCATGGGCTGGGCTGTGGAAACGGCCCATATCTCCACCCACAACGGCACCCATGTGGACGCCCCCTGGCACTATCACCCGACCATGGACGGCGGCGCCCGCGCCATCACCATCGACGAGATACCGCTCGACTGGTGCTTCCGCCCCGCCGTGAAGCTGGACTTCCGCCACCTGCCCGACGGCCATGTGGTGACGCCGGCGGAGATCGACGCGGAGCTGGCGCGCATCGGCCATAGGCTGAGCCCCCTCGACATCGTCGTGGCGAACACCTCCGCCGGCGTCGCCTATGGTCAGGCCAATTACATCGACAAGGGCTGCGGCTTCGGCCGCGACGCGACGCTCCATTTGGTGAACCAGGGCGTGCGCGTCGTCGGCACGGACGGCTGGAGCTGGGACGCGCCCTTCTCCTTCACGGCCCGCCGCTTCGCCGAGACAGGCGATGCCTCCCTGATCTGGGAGGGGCACAAGGCCGGACGCGAGAAGGGCTATTGCCAGATCGAGAAGCTGCACAATCTCGAGGCGCTGCCCTCGACCGGCTTCACCATCAGCTGCTTCCCGGTGAAGGTGCGCGCTGCCTCCGCCGGCTGGACGCGCGCCGTCGCCATCCTTCCCGATTGAACGCATTTTTGCGGAGACACGTCTTGAGCAAGGTCATCATCACTTGCGCGGTGACGGGCGGCATTCACACGCCTACCATGTCGGATGCGCTGCCCATCACGCCCAACGAGATCGCCGAGCAGGCGATCGCGGCGGCGGAGGCCGGTGCCGCCA
>JAEZMT010000428.1 GCA_023442085.1 Pseudomonadota bacterium
GCCCAGCACGCTGCCGCCGAAATCCTCCACCGCCATCTTCGCCGCGATCACCGAGCCGGGGCCGGCCATGTCGGCATAGATGCCCGACTGGTCGTTCAGCACGCCGATGCGCAGGGGCTTTTGATCGACCGCATGGGCGGGCAGCGAGAGAACGGCCGCCGCGAGGGCGGCGAGGGAGAAGGACAGGCGCATGAAACGGCACTCCGCGCGGGTGGGGCAATTCGGGCGCGGAGTATCACGACAAAATCGAGGTGTTCAATCAATTATCGGGGCAAAGAGGTATATTCTTTAGTTTTACGCTCTGAGGATGTGGTTCGTCATCGCCCGGATGAGCCGGGCGATGACGGTGCTGCGTAAGGCGGGCGCCTCGCCCTCAGGGCTTGAACGCCGCGCAAGCGATGCGGGCGCCGGCGCCGCCGATGGGCTGGGTGATGAAGTCGTCGGGGCTGGCGTGGATCACCAGTGCGAAGCCGCCCGGCTGGCCGAGGCCGTCCTTGTCGGTGAGGCCGGTGGTGCTCGACACTTCGGCATTCACCGACCCGTCGGCGTTGGCGAAGATGTTGGGCAGGTCGCCCTGGTCCGGACCGTTGGGGTTGAGCAGGCCATGGGCCTTGTCGTGATGGTTCACGTGGCCCTTGGAATCCATGAACTTCGCGGTGTCGGAGCAGTTGGCCACCTGATGGAAGTGGATGCCGTGCCAGCCGGGCGGCAGCGCGCCGGCGGAAAGGGCCACGCGCACGATGGTAACGCGGTCCGTGCCCGTCGCGGTGGCGGAGCCGATGGTCTTGCCCTCGTTGTTGATGATGTCGGCCTTCACCACCTTCGCGGCGGGCGCGGCGGCCGGGGCCTGTGCGAAGGCCGGTGTGGCGACGAGCGCGCCGGCGAGAATCGGGGCTGCGAGAAGGGCAAGAGAGCGCGGTGTCCGAGCGGGGTGGCGGGCACTGGTGAACGGACGCATGATCGTTCCTCCTCCGGCCGGATGGCGCGCCGGCCTCGACGACGAGCCTACATCAAGGCTGCGGCGAACTCGACCGGGCCGCAGCCGGCCCGTCCACCCCTATCGCCACAGCGGTGCGAACGTTCCGGGCCGTGATTGGAATTTCTCCAGCAAAGCTTGCGATGCACCCTGATGGTCGCGGCAAGGCAAAGCTGGCGGCGCCGGGACTTTGATGTAATGATGCAATTGCCGCTGATTTCGCGCTGGTGCGAGGCCGGCAATGACTTTCCCGTACGCGCGCAGAGGCTGCCGCTTCGTCTTGCGGTGCGTCGCGTCTCCGCCTAGATATTGGACGAATGCCCCTGTTCTGCCGGATCATCTGTTTTGATCGAGAATAGTTCAAATATTGAGGCCCGTATGACCACCGCCGAACTCGACCGCCCCGCGCCCCGCGCCGAGACCCGCGCATCGGCGCTCAAGGCCCTGACCCATGCCGCCCATGAGCGGCTGGACGGTGCCATCATGGCCGGTCGGCCGTTCGAGAGCCGCGAGCGATACGGGCGCTTCCTCACGGTGCAGCATCTGTTCCATCGCGACATCGCCGCGCTCTATGACAGCCCCGCCCTCGGCGCGCTGTTGCCCGACCTTCCCGGCCGCCGGCGGCTCGCCGACATCGCCGCCGATCTCGCCGACCTCGGCCTCGCCGTGCCCGCGCCGACCGAGGCGCCCGCGCTGGGAGCGGCGACGCCGCTGGCCGAGGCGCTGGGCTGGCTCTATGTGGCGGAGGGCTCGAACCTCGGCGCCGCCTTCCTGCTGAAGGCCGCCGCCGCCCTCGGCCTGGACGAGCGCTTCGGCGCCCGCCATCTGGCCGCCGCGCCGGAGGGGCGGGGGCTCCACTGGAAGACCTTCGTCGCCGCGCTCGATGCGGTGCCCCTCTCGGCCGAGGAGGAGGCGCGCGCCGCCAAGGGCGCGGAAGCCGCCTTCAATCGCGTCGCCTCCTATGTCGGCGACGTGTTCGGCTGATCCGCCTACCGTCAATTCTACCGCCAAGCTCTGGACGCCGCTGCTTCGGCCCGCCTAGTCTCGCCGCGTTCGGGGGAACGCGGAGGGGACCATGGGGGACGGGGTGCTGTCGCGCCGCGCATTCGTTGCGGCGCTATCCGCGGGCCTGGCCGGGGTTTCACAGGCCTCGGCTGCGACAGCCCGGATTGATCCCAAGCGGGTGGCGCGCATCGCCATCCATCCCGCCATCGGGGTGGCGCGGGTGGGCAACAGCAAGGACGCCTTCTATTTCGGCCCCGAGGTCCCGGGCGGCGTGCCCGTCGGCCCCTTCAAGGACGAGGCCGGCGCCATGGCGCGGCAGGCCGCGCGCTTCCGCCTCTTCGCCTATGACGCGCAAGGGCGCGTGCTGGGCGAGGTGACGGCGGGCGAGGCCGAAATCAGCTGGACGCTGACCGTCGCCAACACCAAGGCGCTCTGGTACGGCATCGACATTCCCTTCGACCTGCCCGGCGCACCCGCCGCCGGCCGCCGCAACGCCAAGGTGGCGGATCGCGCCGGCCTCGCCATCGCGCCCGGTCCACGCACCGTCTCCGGGCCGGGCGCCGCACCCCAGCGGCTCGATGGCGGCACCTTCCAGGGGCAGGCGGTCAATCTCGGCGAGGTGATGACCGACGCGGACGGCCGCCTCGTGGTGATGCCCGCCTCCGGCCGCTGCCATCCCGCGCCCGACGCCCCGCCGATGAGCGGCTATGCCGACAATGACGGCTGGGCCGACGACACCGGCGACGGGCCGGTGGATGCGGTGGTGCGGCTCGGTGGCAAGGAATTCCGCGCCGATCCGGCCTGGCTCATCAGCGTCGGACCGAACTATGCGCCCGCCATCGCCACCAGCCTCGTGACGCTCCACGACGTGGTGGAGGCGACTTTGGTCGCCGCCGGCAAGCGCAAGGTGCCGCCGACGGTGTTCGAGGACCACGTCTGGCCGATCTTCGCCCGCCTGTCCGATCTGCAATGGGTGAATGCCGGCTTCCTCGCAAAATTCGGCTTCGGGTCTGCGAAGGATTTCGCCCGCCCCGCCTTCCGCGCCCGCCTTGCAGACGGCGCGCCGGCCAATGCGGCCTTCCGGGCGGAAATCCTCGCGCTGTTCCGCGATCCCGCTTCCCCCGAGGTGCGGCCGGACCTCGAGCCGCAGCTCTATGGCGACCATCTGGTGATGCCGCCCGACGTCATCGAGCCGCGCCAGTGGATGACGCTGACGCCCCTGCAATATGCCCATCTGCGCAACTGGGCCGCCGGCCGCTTCACGCCCGGCCGTCCGACGCGCGCGGCGCGGCTGGAAGAGATCGCCGTCGCCGGCCGGCCGGCGGCGCTGGACCGGGCGGCGCTGGAGGCCTGCGTCGGCGGGCCGTTCCATCCGGGACAGGAATTCCCGTGGATCGCCCGCGTGCCGTGGATCTGGAAGGCGGACATGCGCCTCGCCTCCACCGCGCGGGCCGTGGACCTCACCGACTACGGCCCTGACATGACCTCGCCGGAAGCGCTGTCGAAATCCGGCCCGCTCTCCCGCCTCGGCCCCGGCGGCATCACCCAGTGGCTCGGTCTGCCGTGGCAGGCGGACTGGGCGAGCTGCCGCTCGGGCTACCAGTCCTCCATCTCCCCCGTGCTGCCCGCCTTCTGGCCGGCGCGGGTGCCAAACACGGTGCTGGCGGAAGCCGACTACAAGGTGGTGATGGACATCGCCCGCGGCATCGAGGAGCGGCGCGCGGCCTTCGCCCGCCGCCGCGACTGGGAGCGCTTCATCAGCGCGCCGACCCGCCCGCCGGTGCTCGCCGCCATGGCGCAGGACTGGTTCCGCCTCGGCATCGTCGCCGACCTTCCCGGCCCGCGCGACGGCGCCTTTCCGGCGCGCATGAAGGTGGAGACGCTGGTGGGCTTTTCCCGCGAGCCGGACATGAGCTACGGCGCCAACACGCTCTATCCGCAGGCGGCGACCTTCCCGCTGGTGACCGCCAATTCCGACGACAACAGCCTGCGCCTCATCGACGCCGAGGGCGGGGTGACGGTGCTGGCCCTCTCCGCCCCGCTGGAGCGGCCCGAGGGCATGACGCGCAACCTCGACGGCAATCTCTACGTCTCGTGCATGAACGCCGGCTATGTGCGGCGGGTGACGCCCAAGGGCGAGGTCTCCCTGTTCGCGGAGGGCTTTTCCCAGCCCATGGGCATCGCCGCCGACCGGCAGGGCAATCTCTATGTGGCCAACTGGGTGGAGAAGGGCTTCGTCTCCGTCATATCGCCGGACGGCAAGAGCCGCGTGCTGGTGCCGCCGGAGGCGGGGCTGGTCTCGCCCATCGGCATCATCATCGCTCCGGATGGCGCGCTGCTGGTGAGCTGGGGCGGCACGTCAGTGGCACGCATCAACGCCACCACGGGCGAGATCATCAACCTTCACTGGCTCACCGGCTTCCGCAACCCCCGCCAGATGGCCTACGACACCTCCTACCGCCTCTATGTGGCGGACCAGCTGGACAATGGCGTGAAGCGCTTCGACCCCCTCGGCGCGCCCATCCCGCTCATCCTGCGCGGGGCGGAGCTGACCATGCCGTTCGGCCTCGCCTTCGACCTCAAGGGCGATCTCTACACGTCCCAGACGCGCGGGCGACTCATCAAGAAGGTGCAGCTGAAGGGCGAGGTCGGCATCGTCTCCGACTTCGCTGACGGGCTGCCCAATCCGGGCGGCCTCGTCTTCATCGGATGAGCTGCGATCTGCTGATCGCCGGCGCCGGCCCGGCGGGCGCCGCCGCCGCCATCGCCGCGACGGGGTGGGGGCTGAACGTGGTGCTGCTCCACGATGCGCGCGGGAGCGCATGGCCGGGAGAGAGCCTGCCGCCGGGCATGGCCGGGCTGGTGGACGCCGCCTTCGGGCCGGGGCTGCTCGACGAGGACCGTCACCTTGTCGCCTACGGCACGCGCGCCGCGTGGGGCAGCGCCGATCTCGTGGAGACGGATTTCCTCGCCAATCCCCTCGGCGACGGCTGGCTGCTCGACCGCGCCCGCTTCGATGCCGATGCGCGTGCCCGCGCCATCGCGGCCGGCGCCACGATGGTGGAGGGGCGGCTGGAGGCCATCGCCGCCGCATCGGACGGCTGGGACATCACGCTGCGGGATGGCCGGCGCATCGCCGCCCGCTTCATCCTTGATGCCACCGGCCGCGCCGCCGCCGTGGCGCGCCGGCTCGGGGTGGGACGGGAGGTCTTCGACCGTCAGGTTGCGCTGGTGGCGACGCTGGACGACGCCGACACCTATCGCGGAACGAGCGTGGAAGCGGTGGCGGACGGCTGGTGGTACACGACGCCCCTTCCGGGCGGCCGCCGCGTCCTCGCCTTCCTCACCGATGCCGACCTGCTCGGGGACGGCGCCGCCGGATGGGTGCGGCGGCTTGAGGCGACGCTCCACATGCGGCGGATCGCCGGCGCGGCGGCGGGCGCCGCTCCTCGTACCTGCCCGGCCGAAACCGCCGCCGAGCGCACCCTCCACGGCCCGCGCTGGTGCGCGGCGGGGGATGCAGCCATGACGTTCGATCCCCTGTCGTCGCAGGGCATCAGCGCCGCCATCCTCATGGGCGCCCGCGCCGGCGCTGCGGCGGCGGATGCGCTGGCGGGGGAGGGGGCGGCCTTCGCCGAATGGGCGGAGGATTACCGCACCCTTCAGGGCGAGACGGCCGACCTCGGCCGTCATTACGCGCTGCTGGAAACCCGCTGGCGCGACGCCCCCTTCTGGGCACGTCGGCGGATGACGGGGTGGTGAGCCTGTGGCCGATCTTCACCCGCCCTTTGCCACAGCCCCGCTGCCCGACGCCGCCGTCCGGTGCTAGACAGAAGCGGGGACGAAACGGGGGAACACCATGGGCACGATCGTATCGCTGCGCTCGGACGCGCTGTCGGCGGAGATTTCCACGCTGGGCGCCGAACTGCGCGCGCTGGCGGATGCCGAGGGCCGCGCTTTGCTGTGGCATGGCGACCCGGCCTTCTGGACCGGCCGCGCGCCGCTGCTGTTCCCCATCGTGGGCGAACTGCCGGAGCTGACCCTCGTGCATGAGGGCAAGGGCCATTCCATGCGCCGGCACGGCTTCGCCCGCTTCTCCGTCTTCGATGTGGTGGCGCAGGCGCCGGACCGGGCCACCTTCCGCCTCCTGCCCAGTGACGCCACGCGCGCCGAGTATCCCTTCGATTTCTCGTTGGAGATCACTTTCGCGCTCGAAGGCGCGACGCTGGCCATGGAGGCGGTGGTCACCAATCCCGGGCCCGGCGTGCTGCCGGCGAGCTTTGGCTACCACCCGGCCTTCCTCTGGCCGCTGCCCTATGGCGGCACGCGGGCCGAGCACCGGGTGATCTTCGAGCATCCCGAGACCGCGCCCATCCATCGCCCGGTGAACGGCCTCCTCTCCCGCGCCGTCGAGCCGAGCCCGGCCGCCGACGGCGTGCTGACGCCGGACGATGCCATGTTCGAGCGGGACGCGCTGATCTTCCTCGGGCTCAATTCCCATCGGCTGCAATACGGCGTGCCCGGTCGGCCGGGGCTGGACATCACCTTTCCCGGCATGCCGGACCTCGGCATCTGGACCAAGCCGGGCGCCCCCTATCTCTGCATCGAGCCGTGGTCCGGCTATGCGACGCCCGAGGGCGATGCCCGCCCGTTCGTGGAGAAGCCGGGCCTTCTCCACATCCCGCCGGGCGAGCAGCGCCGCTTTGTGATGACTGTGCGGCTGATCCCCGAGGTCATCGCCTGAGGAGCGCTAAGCGCTTTTGAACATGCGCGCTTTCGCTCCGCGCGACGCATGGCGGGGGGCGCCATCCCCTGCCGGTTGGGGCTGTCCCGCGTCATGCCCCTTGATGGAACGCGCCGGGTTTGCTTCCATCAGGGCATGACGACCGGCCTGATCGAGATCCGCAGGGCCAAGCCCGCCGACGCCAAGGCGATCGCGGCGGTCCATGACGACGCCTGGCGCACCGCCTATCGCGGCATCATCCCCGGCATCGAGCTGGAGCGCATGGTGGAGCGACGCGGCCCGCGCTGGTGGGATGCGGCGATCCGCCGGGGCAGCCGCCTGTCTGTCCTGCTCGTGGGCGAGGATGTCGCCGGCTACGTGAATTACGGTGGCAACCGCGCCAAGGCGCTGCCCTATGGCGGCGAGATCTACGAAATCTACCTCCACCCGCAATACCAGGGCCTCGGCTTCGGCCAAAGGCTGTTCGCGGCGGCGCGGCGCGATCTTGCCATCGCCCGGCTCGGAGGTCTCGTGGTGTGGGCGCTCTCGGAAAATGAAGGCGCCATGGGCTTCTACAAGGCGCTGGGGGGGCAACCGGTCGCATCCTCGACCGAGCAGTTCGGTTCGAAAACACTGGACAAGACCGCCTTCGCTTGGCAGCGGTAGCGCCCGGACAGGCATGAGCCCGTCCGGTCCGCAGAGCCCGCAAAGCCTTGTGCCGTGCGGGTTCGACTTTGGTCGGAGCGGGCCTGAAGTCCCGTGGCCAGTGGCAAGAGCGAGCATCCCATGCGCATCGACGCGATCCCGATCGGCAAGAACCCGCCCCACGACGTGAACGTGCTGATCGAAGTCCCGATCGGCGGGGAGCCGATCAAGTACGAGATGGACAAGGCCGCGGGCACCCTCTTCGTGGATCGCTTCCTCTATACCGCCATGCGGTATCCCGGAAACTACGGCTTCATTCCGCACACCCTCTCCGGCGACGGCGACCCCTGCGACGTGCTGGTGGCCAACACCCGCGCCATCGTGGCCGGCGCCATCATCTCGGTGCGCCCCGTCGGCGTGCTGCTGATGGAGGATGAGGCCGGCATGGATGAGAAGATCATCGCCGTGCCCTCCTCCAAGCTCACCAAGCGCTACGACAAGGTGAACAACTACAACGACCTGCCCGAGATCACCCTCAAGCAGATCGAGCATTTCTTCGAGCACTACAAGGATCTGGAACCCAACAAGTGGGTGAAGATCGTCGGCTGGCGCGATGCCGCCGAGGCGCACAAGCTCATCCTCGAAGGCATCGAGCGCGC
>JAEZMT010000103.1 GCA_023442085.1 Pseudomonadota bacterium
AAAAAAAAGGCCATCCGCTGGGGATGGCCTGCATCGGGGGTCTGAAGTCGGTGCGTAGCCTGGCCGGTTCGGATGCACCCCGGGGGGCTGGGGGGCTGGGATAGACCGGAGCGCCTCACGAACCGGCCCTGCTACGCGAAGAAAGATCGCGCCCCGCCGCGGCATGCGATTGGCCGAAATCCGGCGACACTGTGATTCCATTGACGTTGGCGTGATGGGTATCGGAGTATGTTACGATCATCAGGAGCAGCCGGCTACGGATTGGCCTTGAAAGGGTTGGCCGGTGGGGAGATCATGAGGATAGAGCAGCGTCCGCCTTCGGCACCCCCGCCGGAAAGCGGCGCCAGATAAGGACCAGGAGGCCCGATGGGAGACATCGAACCTATAGTCCTGCCCCGGCGGGGTGCCACGCCGGCCCAACCCTCCACGCCCGCGCCCGTCCCTCTTCGCGTCACCTTTGACCGCCGCGAGCTGGACCGCATCCTCGACCTCTACGGCCGGATGGTCGCCCAAGGCGAGTGGCGCGACTATGCCATTGATTTTCAACGCGACAAGGCCGTCTTCGCCATCTATCGGCGGTCCATGGACGTGCCACTCTACCGGATCGAGAAGGACCCGCGCCTCGCCCGCAAGCAGGGAATCTACAGCGTGGTCTCGCAGACCGGCCTGATCCTCAAGCGCGGCCACGAGCTGCCCCGCGTGCTGGCGGTCCTGGAAAAGCCGCTGCGCACCATCTGAGACCGAGCCCCGACATGAAAAAGGCCGGGCATGCCCGGCCTATCCCACTGAAATCGAAGAGCGAATCAGCTGCGGTTCGAGCCCTTGCGGCGCAGGCGCACCACCACGTCCACCCGCGCCACCTCAAAGCCTTCCGGCGGCTCGGGCAGCAGGTTCACCGACACGTCGGCGGCGGGAATATCGACCAGGTCGTTCTGGCCCTCGACGAAGAAATGGTGGTGGTCGGAGGCGTTGGTGTCGAAATAGGTCTTCGACCCGTCCACGGCCACCTCGCGCAGCAGGCTCACTTCCGTGAACTGGTGCAAGGTGTTGTAAACAGTCGCCAGAGACACCGGGAAGCGCGCCTTGATGGCTTCCTCGTGCAGGATTTCCGCGGTGACGTGCCGGTCGCCCTTGGCAAACAGGAGCCAGCCGAGGGCAAGACGCTGACGGGTCGGCCGAAGGCCAACCTCCTTGAGCATCTCGCGGACGTCGTGGAAGGGGCAGCCGGTGCGTCGCGCCGTGTTGACATCCCGAAGCTGGGCGACGGGAAGGACCGGCTCAACCTGCATGTCACCGCCCTGCGAGAAGGAGGTGGTGAAGGTGGTACGGGCGCGGGGCATCTCGGTCATTTCGGCTGCAATCTTCGTAGCTAAAACCAAAATATGCGCCGCCGAGGGAAACGCAATGCGAATGCCTCCGAAGACGACTAGCAAATTTATACCCCATGCTGCAGGGCAGCGCCATACGGCTGGGCCTGAGTAAGAACATTTCCAAGGTAGGGGCACACCATCGCCCCCTGCGTCATCGCCAGTCACATGAGCGTCAATCACCGCTCGGAGCATGGACAATGGCGTCCCCGCCAAGCTATCGCCGGGCTGCGCCGCCGATCGCATGGGGAGCTTGCCTTGTATCCGACCACGAAGGAAACCGCGTCCCTGCTGCTGGTGGCAGGCTCTGTCATGGCTCTTTCGGCGGCCTGGTATTTCCAGCTCGTGGTCGGCCTCGCGCCCTGCCCGCTGTGCCTTGACCAGCGCATTGCCTATTACGCCGCCGTGCCGCTGGGGCTGATCGCCTTCTTCCTTGCCCGCAGCGATCGCTCGGGTCCGGCGCGGGTGCTCCTGGCGCTGCTGGGCGTGGCGATGCTCGTGAATGCTGGAATCGCGGTCTATCACGCCGGCGTCGAGTGGCAGTTCTGGACCGGCCCCACGGCTTGCACCGGCGCTCCGGTGGCGACCTCGAACGTGCTCTCGGCCCTGAAGGGCGCGCGCGTGCCGCGCTGCGACGAAGCGGCGTGGCGGATGTTCGGGCTGTCGATGGCGGGGTGGAACGCGCTGATCGCCCTCGCTCTGGCGGCCGTCGGCTTCGCCGGCGCGACGACCGGTCGCAAGGCCTGAGCGGGGCTCAGGGATCAAGTTCGGTATCCCAGTAGAGATAGTCCATCCAGCTCTCATGCAGATAGTTCGGCGGGAAGTGCCGGCCGTTCTGGTGGAGATCGTGGACG
This sequence comes from Pseudomonadota bacterium, assembly GCA_023442085.1. Classification (GTDB taxonomy): domain Bacteria; phylum Pseudomonadota; class Alphaproteobacteria; order Rhizobiales; family Xanthobacteraceae; genus Xanthobacter. The sequence goes on from JAEZMT010000103.1 coordinate 2,222, forward strand.
GAAGGCTGGAAGGGCGTTTGCGCGGGCCACATCCCAGCGTCCGCCGGCATATGGCCGCCCTTGCGCAAATTGCAGGGCGAGCAAGCCGCGACCACGTTCTCCCAGGTCGTCTGGCCGCCCTTAGAGCGCGGGATCACGTGGTCGAACGTGAGATCGTCGCGGGAGCCACAATATTGGCAGGAGAAGCGGTCCCGCAGAAAGACGTTGAAACGGGTAAAGGCTGGCTGACGAGTAGGCTTCACGAAGGTGCGCAGAGAAACGACGCTGGGCAGCCTGATTTCAAAGCCCGGACTTCGCACCGCCTTGTCGTAATATTCGACGATATTCACCCGGTCGAGAAAGACAGCCTTGATGGCGTCTTGCCAGCTCCAGACCGACAGCGGGTAATAGCTCAACGGGCGGTAGTCCGCGTTGAGCACGAGCGCTGGCCAGGCACCTGATGACAAAGCAGTGGTCAAGGACCGACCTCCTCGTCTGCGCACCCGAATCGCGCCTGACGATCCCTGTGCGCGGCGGATACTCTATATGCTCCGTGTCATTGTTGTGAAGCCGAGCGCCAAACCACGGCGCGCTCCCGTCATTTACTGCGCCGGCGGCGGGGCCTGCTCCCGCTACCGCCTTCATCGCCTCCCTGGCGCGAGGAATTCGGCGAGAAAAGCCCCGCCGTGGGCGAGGCCGGCGTCGTCGATGCCGTGACCTAGCCCTTGACTGAGGTGCCATTCCACCGGGACGCCGGCATCTGCGAGGCCGCGCGCGGACGCGAACAGCGCCTGAGCGGGAATCACCTCATCCTCGGTACCGTGCACGAGCAGGATGGGCGGGCGCGTGCGCAGCTGCAGGTCGCGGGGCACCCCGCCCGCCGCCTCCACCCAAAGTCCGGAATAGGCAACCACGGCGGCGGGAGCGACCGCGGCGGTGGTCGCGATCTTCAGCGCCATCATGGCGCCCTGGCTGAAACCCACCAGCGCCAGCCGGGACGGCGGCAGATCGTATTTCTCCAGTTCCACCTCGAGAAAGGCCGCGAGCACGGGCGCCGCACCCTCGGCGCCCCGGGTCAGTTCGTGGGGATCACGGAAGCTCAGCGGGAACCACTGCCGGCCCACGGGCGCCTCCCCGCATGGGTCGGGGGCGTGGGGGGAAATGAAGGCCGTCCCAGGCAGGAGATCGCCCCAGGCGTTGCCGAGGTCGATGAGGTCGCGCCCATCCGCGCCATAGCCGTGCAGCAGCACGACGAGGCTGTCGGGCGCCCCGCCGTGGCGCGGACGCAGGCGCGGGCCATCGAGGATGGGCTCGTCGAGGGAAACGCCATCAAGGGGAAAGGACATCGGGCAACGCTCTTTCAGGCCGGGGCGCCGAGACGGGCGCGCCGGGCGCCATAATAGGCCCACAGCAGATGGGCCGCCACGCCGCGCAGGGGCCGCCAGTCCTCGGCGATGGCGCGCAGCCCCAGCGGCGTGCAGCGGCCGCCCAATTCGAAGGCGTCGCCCAACGCCACCTGAAGCGCGAGATCGCCATGGGGAAAGGCGTCGGCGCGGCCGAGGCAGAAGAGGAGGTAGATGTCTGCGGTCCACAGCCCGACGCCGGGCAGGCGCGTCATTACCTCGGCCGCCGCATCGGCCTCCATCCGGGCCACGGCGTCGAGATCCACCTCGCCCCCGGCGAGCGCTCGCGCGATCCCGGTGAGCGTGCGGATCTTCGGCGCCGACAGGCCGGCGGCGCGCAGCGTCTCCACGGGCGCGCAAAGCACGGCCTCGACCGTCGGCACTCCGCCCAGCGCAGCCTCGAACCGGGCAGTGATGGCGCGGGCCGAGGCGACCGACAATTGCTGAGCGATCACAACGGCACACAGGCCGGCGAATCCGGGCGGACGGCGGCGCAAGGCCGGCCGGCCGGCGACCTCCGCCACGGGGAGGAGGCGCTCGTCCAGCGCCAGTAGCGCGGCGAAGGCGCGGTCGAACACGCCTTGATCGGTGAGCAGCGGCTCGTTCATCGTTCGTCTCCAGAGACTTGTCCGCAGCCGCGCGATATCGCTCTAATGATCGACGCCATGCCCGAGCCTTCCCCGCCATTCATCTGCCGCTTCGCGCCCAGCCCCAACGGCCGGCTGCACCTGGGCCATGCCTACTCCGCGCTGGTGAATGCCGAGGCGGCGGCGCGCACCGGCGGCACGCTTCTGCTGCGCATGGAGGACATCGACACGACGCGCTGTCGACCCGAATTCGAGCAGGGCATCCTTGATGACCTCGCCTGGCTCGGCATCGTGCCCGCAGCGCCGCCGCGGCGCCAGTCGGAGCACTTCGCAGACTATGCGGCTGCGCTGGCGCGGCTGGAGGGAATGGGGCTCATCTATCCCGCGTTCGAGAGCCGATCGGACATCGCCCGCGCCGTGATCGAGAGCGAGGCGAAGCTGGGGCGCCCTGCCCCGCGGGATCCGGACGGAGCGCCGCTCTTTCCCTTCCCCCGATCGGCGCTCACGGACGCGGCGCGGGCGAAGCGGAAGGCGGAGGGCGAGCCCTACGTTCTGCGGCTGGATATGGCGGCGGCGCTGGAGGCTGCCGGTGCCAGGCCACTCTTCTGGCCCGAGGCGCAGGGGATGCCGGAGGGGCCGGCCGTCGCCATTCCGGCCGATCCGGCGCAATGGGGCGACGTGGTGCTGGCGCGGCGGGATGTGCCCACCTCCTACCATCTCTCGGTGGTGGTGGACGACGCGCTGCAGGGCATCACCCGTGTCATCCGAGGCATGGACCTCTACCACGCCACGTCGGTTCACGTGCTGCTGCAGCGGCTGCTGGGCCTGTCGACGCCGGTCTATCACCACCACCGGCTGATCCTGGATGCCAGCGGCCACAAGCTCTCCAAGAGCAACTCGGCCACGAGCCTGCTCGCGCTGCGCAATTGCGGCGCGACGCCCGGGGATGTCCGCGCCCGCCTCGGCCTCGATGCCGTTCAGCCGACCCCGAGGATGTAGAGCCAGAGCGCCACAGTGAAGACCGCGAGCCCGGTGGAGAGCGAGACCGCGCTGGTGGAGGTGCCGATGCCCACGCCATAACGCTGGGCCAGCAGGTAGCCGTTGATTCCGCTCGGCATGGCCGCGAACAGCACCGCGACGCCGGCCCATACGGGCGGCATGGAGAACACCATCGTCAGCGCAAGGACCGCCGCCGGGTGGACGATGAGCTTGAGCACGCTGATCAGTGCCGAGGGCACGAGATCGCCACCCGCCATGCCGTAGCGCTTCAGCGAGAGACCGAGGGAGATCAGCGCGCAGGGCGTCGCAGCAGCCGCCAGAAGGTCAATCATCTGCTTCGGCACACCGGTGGCCTGGATGCCGGTGATCTTGGCTAACGCGCCGGCATAGATGCCCAGCAGGATGGGGTTGAACGCCAGCGCCTTGGCCAGCCGGACCATGGTCGCACGCGAAAAGCCGCTGCTCCCTTCAAGCAGCACGGTGGCCGCCACCAGCATCACCGGCAGATGGATGGCGATCAGGAGGAACAGCGGCACCGCCCCCGCCTCCCCATAGGCCTTCAGGATCAGCGGCACGCCGACGAACACGGTGTTGGCCTGGCCGGCGGCGAAGCCGTGGATCACCGCCTCCTGCCGGCCGCGCCCGAAGAGGCGTTCTGCCGCCACCATGGCGATGGCGAACACGAAGAAGGCGCCGGCGAAGTACGCAATCCAGTAACCCCAGGGCTGCGCCTCCGGCAGCTTTGATTCGCTCAGCGTCTTGAAGATGAGGACAGGGACCGAAAGGCTGAACACGAACTCCGCCAGCCCATCCGTCGCCCGTTCGCTGACGAGGCCGATGCGCGCGGCGATATAGCCCACCAGCACCATGCCGAACACGGGAAGGACGATGACGGAGATGTCGGCGAGCGTGTTCAGCATGGCTGCGTCCGTCAGGCCGCCCGCATCTGCGCCGTCTCTGCGGCCGGCGTGAGATCCGCCGCGCGGACCCCAACCATGACGCCGAGCCGCTGGCCGAGGCGCACCGCGACCGCCTCCTCCGCGCTGAATTCAATGACGACTGCCAGCGCATCGGCGCCCGTGCTGCAATCGACCCGGCTGGGTAGGACGTCGTGGATGACGAACGGCTCCAGCAGACGCAGCAGCAGGTTGGTGTTCGGCTCGGCCACAACGGAGAGGCGATGGACGGGCTGCTGCGGGCGAGCGGAAGGCGAGCCGTCGCGATGGACGGAGGGTTCACGGCTGGACATGGAGACGATCCGGACTGAGGCGGGCTGAGCCGCGCGATTCTCTGGGCAAATCACCGGCTGGGCCAACAGATGGGCCGGTCCCGGCGAAGGATCGCGCCGCGGCCTCGGACAGCCTCAGGCGCGCAAGTCTACCCGGCCGACAGCGTCGACCGGGCGAGGAATTCGCCGCAGGGCCGGAAGGACAACCGGCATATGGCATCCGGAACGAAGCATGGGGCGGACGTTAGGCTGGCGGGATGGAAGCGTCAACAGCCGGGCAAATCGTTTAGCTCTCGCCCGCCGGCCTCGGCGCCTGGAAAGAAAACGGCCGGGCAGAGCCCGGCCGCGAACGCTGGGTCGGACGCCGAAGCGCCGATCAGCCCTCGTCGTCGTCGTTGTGCTCCGGGGGCACGAGGCCCTGGAGGCCCGCGAGCAGCTCTTCCTCGGTCATGCGGTCGAGCATGACGTCGCTGTCCTCGCCGCCGGAGCTGTCGCTGGAGGCAATCAGCGGCACGGCCTCGGGCTCGGGCTCGTCCACCTCGGTGTACTTCTGCAGCGAGTGGATGAGGTCTTCCTTGAGATCCTCGGGGCTCACGGTCTCATCGGCGATCTCGCGCAGGGCGACGACAGGGTTCTTGTCGTTGTCCCGATCGATGGTGATCTGCTGGCCGGACGAGATCATGCGCGCGCGGTGGGCGGCGAGCAAAACCAGCTCGAACCGGTTGTCCACCTTGTCGATGCAGTCTTCTACTGTGACACGGGCCATGGGCTCGTCACTCCCTCATGCGCGATGCGCACAGAATACAGGCCTTGAGAAGAGGGGGTCGATACAGCAATTCGGCCGAAGGGGCAACCCCGCCGGCCGGACGCCGCGCCTTTTTCGCTTGCCTTGAACGGTTCTTCGTCGGAGAAAGGCGGCAGGACGACGTGGTTTGCAGCCGTTCCCGTTCTGCCCTTCCCATTCCATCGGCGGACTTTTGTATGCAGGGCCAGGAAAAGATCGCTCTTCTGATTGATGGCGCCAACCTTTATTCCGCGACCAAGGCGTTGGGCTTCGATATCGACTACAAGCGGCTCCTCAAGGAGTTCCAGAGCCGCGGATACCTCCTTCGCGCGTTCTACTACACGACGCTGATCGAGGATCAGGAATACTCCTCCATCCGGCCGCTGCTCGACTGGCTGGACTACAACGGCTATTCGGTGGTCACCAAGCTTGCCCGCGAGTTCACCGACGCGCAGGGGAGGCGCCGCGTGCGCGGCAACATGGACATCGAGATCGCCGTGGACGCCATGGAGCTCGCCGAGCACGTGGACCACATCGTGCTGTTCTCCGGCGACGGTGATTTCCGCTCGCTGGTGGAAGCGTTGCAGCGCAAGGGCGTGCGCGTCTCGGTGGTGTCCACCATCTCCACCCAGCCGCCGCTGATCGCCGACGACCTGCGCCGCCAGGCGGATGTCTTCATCGACCTTGTGGATCTTCAGCCCAAGATCGGCCGGGACCCCTCCGAGCGGCAGGGGCGGATGCAGGAGACGCCGCGCTTCCTGGAGCGTCGCGGTGCGTCCGCCACGGCCAGCGACGGCAACGACTGACGCCGCCCGTGTCGTCCAGAACTGGTGCCGGGGCGGCTTCCGCCCGGCCTGCCGTTTCGGCGGCCACAGTATCCGAGCCGGGGCGAGATTGTCCCTTGTGCCCGCGTCTCGTGGAGTTCCGCGAGGAATGGCGGGCGAATGAGCCCGCATGGCATAACGCGCCCGTGCCCGCTTTCGGACCGATCGATGCGCCGCTGCTGATCGTCGGCCTGGCGCCGGGGCTGCGCGGCGCCAATCGCACGGGTCGCCCCTTCACCGGCGACTATGCCGGCGACCTGCTCTACGCGACGCTGATTGAATACGGCTTTGCGCGCGGCCCCTATGCCGCGCACCCCGAGGATGGCCTCACTCTCACCGGCGCGCGCATCGTGAATGCCGTGCGCTGCGTGCCGCCCCAGAACAAGCCGACGCCGGAGGAGATCCGCACCTGTCGGCGCTTCCTCTCCGCCGCTATCGCTGAAATGCCGGCGCTGAAAGTCATCGTCACGCTGGGCAAGATCGCCCATGATTCGACGCTCGCCGCGCTGGGCCAGAAGGCCTCGCGGCTCAAGTTCGGCCATGGCGTTTCGGACGAGGTGGGTAGCGTGAGGCTGTTCGCAAGCTACCACTGCTCGCGCTACAACACGAACACCGGCGTACTGACACCGCAGATGTTCCGCTCGGTCTTTTCCGCCGTGCGCGCCAGCCTCGGCTAAGGTCAGTCTTCCTGCCGCCGACGCATATGCGCCAGCACGTCCTCTGCGTTCCGGTCCGGCGGGAAGACCGGATAGAAGACATGGCTGATGGCGCCTCCCTCAATGATGAGGGTGATGCGCTTCAGCAGCTTCGTGCCCTCCACCTCGAAGGTGGGCAGCCGGATGGCATGGGTCAGTTCGTGCTGGTGATCGGAGAGGAGCGGAAACGGCAGGTGCAGACGCTCCGCCGCCTCGCGCTGGTAGTCGCTGTCCTGGACGGACAGGCCGAACACGTGTTCCACGCCGGCGGCCCGCAGGTCGGCGAAGTGATCGCGGAAGGCGCAGGACTGGGGCGTGCACCCACGGGCGCCGGGAATGGCGTCCCAGCCGTCCGGCAGCGGCTGGCCGGGCACGCCTGTGCGCGGATAGGCATAGACCACCGTCAGGCCGGAAAGGCCGGAGAGATCGATGTGCCGCCCGTCCGTGGCGGGAAGGTTGATGATGGGCAGTTCCAGCCCCGGCAGATGCGCGGCGAGTCCATCGTCTTCCGGCGACGGGAGGTCATCAGGCAGGCTGGTATAGCCGGAAGTGCTCATGAC
>JAEZMT010000152.1 GCA_023442085.1 Pseudomonadota bacterium
ATCGCGTCATCAACGAGATGCCGCCGAAGGAACGGGACATCGCCATGGTGTTCCAGAATTACGCGCTCTATCCGCACATGACCGTCGCGGACAACATGGGCTTCTCGCTGAAGCTGCGCAAAGCGCCGAAGGAAGAGATCGAGGGCCGGGTAAAGCGTGCGGCGGAGATTCTCAATCTCACCAAGCTGCTCGACCGCTACCCCCGCCAGCTCTCCGGCGGCCAGCGCCAGCGCGTCGCCATGGGCCGCGCCATCGTGCGCGATCCGCAGGTGTTCCTGTTCGACGAGCCGCTCTCCAACCTCGACGCGCAGCTACGCGTGCAGATGCGCACCGAGATCAAGGAACTGCACCAGCGGCTGAAGACCACCACCGTTTACGTGACCCACGACCAGATCGAGGCCATGACCATGGCCGACAAGATCGTGGTGATGCACGACGGCATCGTGGAGCAGATCGGCGCCCCGCTCGACCTCTACGACAAGCCCGCCAACCAGTTCGTCGCCGGCTTCATCGGCTCGCCCTCCATGAATTTCGTGAAGGGCAAGGTCCGGCTCGGCGCCAATCCCATGCTGGTGACCGACAGCGGCGTCGAGGTGCCTCTGCCGGACGCGCAGGGCCTCGCCGACGGCCAGAAGGTGGTCTACGGCCTGCGCCCCGAGCACATCCGGCTCGATCCAAATGGCGTGCCGGCGCAAGTGGTGGTCACGGAGCCGACAGGTTCGGAAATCCTGGTCGTCGCCCGCCTTGGCGAAGGTGCCGCCGCGCAGGAGATCACCTGCCTGTTCCGCGAGCGACTGAGCTTCAGCCCCGGCGAGACGATCCGCATCGCGCCGCAGCCGGGCCTTACACATCTTTTTGACGAGGCGACCGGGCGTCGGCTCTGACAGGGTTGGTACCGTGCCGGTGCACCGGCACGATCAGGGGGAAAGAAGACCGTTCGGGACACATCGTCCGAAACGGCCCGTCCTTCAAGGAAACGCTTCACGGGAGGAAGACCAATGACCATTTCCAGACGTGACCTTCTCATGGGCGGCGCGGGCCTTGCGGCCGGCGCCATGGCCCTGCCCATGCTCTCCACCAAGGAGGCCATCGCCCAGGCCGTCGCCAAGTTCGAGCCGGAGGCGGGCGCCTCGCTCCGCCTGCTGCGCTGGTCGCCGTTCGTGAAGGGCGAGGAAGACGCGTGGATCGCCAACACCAAGAAGTTCACCGAGGCCACCGGCATCGAGGTGCGCATCGACAAGGAAAGCTGGGAGGACATCCGTCCCAAGGCCGCCGTCGCCGCGAACGTGGGCTCCGGCCCGGACATCGTGTGGGTGTGGTTCGACGACGCCCAGCAGTATCCCGACAAGCTGCTTGACGTGACCGACCTCGCCAAGAGCCTTGCCGGCCAGTACGGCGGCTATTATCCCGCCTCCCAGGCCTATGCGACCGTGAACGGCCGCTTCGTCGGCCTGCCGCTCGCCACCATCGGCAATGCGGTGGTCTATCGCGACAGCTGGGTGAAGCAGGCCGGCTTCTCCGAATTCCCGAAGGATACCAAGGGCCTTCTCGAGCTCGGCAAGGCACTCAAGGCCAACAACCACCCGATGGGCTTCACGCTGGGCCACGGCGTGGGTGACGGCAACAATTTCTGCCACTGGGTGCTGTGGAGCCACGGCGGCAAGATGGTGGACGAGGGTGGCAAGGTCGTCATCAACTCGCCGGAGACCGTCGCCGGCCTGAAGTATGTGGCCGAGCTGTACAAGACCTTCATCCCCGGCACCGAGAGCTGGCTGGACGTCAACAACAACCGCGCCTTCATCGCCGGCGACCTGTCGGTGACGGCGAACGGCGTGTCGGTCTATTACGCGGCGGCGAACGATCCCAAGCTTGCCGAGATGGCGGCGGACATGAAGTCCACCAACTTCCCCATCGGCCCCATCGGCAAGAAGGTGGAACTGCACCAGACCACCACCGCCTGCATCTTCAAATATTCGAAGTTCCCCAAGGCGGCGCAGGCCTATCTCGCCTTCATGTTCCAGGCGGACCAGTACAACGCTTGGCTCACGGGCGCGAGCGCCTATTGCTGCCAGACGTTGAAGAGCTTCTCCAACAACCCGGTGTGGACCTCCAAGCCTATCCACGCCGCCTACGCGCTCGCCTCGGAGACGCTGCAGCCCAACGGCTATGCCGGCCCCCTCGGGCCGAAGTCGGCCGCTGCCATGGCCGACTGGATCGTGGTGGACATGGTGGCGGAAGCCGCCACCGGCCAGCGTTCTCCGGAAGAGGCCGCCAAGCGCGCCCAGCAGCGCGCCGAGCGCATCTACCGCTGAGGCGGGACTGATGCCTCCTCCCCTCTCCCCTCGCGGGAGAGGGGCTGGGGGTGAGGGGCGTGCGCCACCAGACGGTGCAACCCCTCACCCGTCTCGCGGCTGCGCCGCGATCCACCCTCTCCCGCAAGGGGAGAGGGGCTTCGAGTCAGAAAGAAAAGCTTCCGGAGACCCATCCATGGCCAATGTCGCGGCGGCGGAGCCGAGCCAAAAGCGGTCCTTCTGGGCCGGCATCGGGCAAGGGCGGCATGTGCTCGGCATCGCCTTCATGGTGCCGGCGGCCGTCTTCCTCCTGTTCTTCCTCACCTATCCGCTCGGCCTCGGCGTCTGGCTCGGCTTCACCGATACCCGCATCGGCCGCGAGGGCGTGTTCATCGGCCTCGAGAACTATCAGTCGCTCTGGGGCGACAGCCTGTTCTGGCTGGTGGTGTTCAACACGCTCCTCTACACCATCGCAGCGTCGATCCTGAAGTTCGGCCTCGGCCTGTGGCTGGCGCTGCTGCTCAACGAGAACCTGCCGTTCAAGGCGTTCTTCCGCGCCGTGGTGCTGCTGCCGTGGGTGGTGCCCACCGTGCTCTCGGCCATCGCCTTCTGGTGGATCTTCGACAGCCAGTACTCGATCATCTCCTGGGCACTGATCCGCATGGGGCTGATCGATGCGCCCATCAACTTCCTCGGCGACGTGGCCAACGCCCGCGCCTCGGTCATCGCGGCCAATGTCTGGCGCGGCATTCCCTTCGTCGCGATCTCGCTGCTCGCCGGCCTCCAGACCATCTCGCCCTCGCTGCACGAGGCTGCGACGCTGGACGGGGCCACCAACTGGCAGCGCTTCCGCTACATCACGCTACCCATGCTCTCGCCGATCATCGCGGTGGTGATGACCTTCTCGGTGCTGTTCACCTTCACCGACTTCCAGCTGATCTACGTGCTGACCCGCGGCGGGCCGCTCAACTCCACCCATCTGATGGCGACGCTCTCGTTCCAGCGCGCCATTCCCGGCGGCTCGCTGGGCGAGGGCGCGGCCATCGCGGTGGCCATGATCCCCTTCCTGCTGGCGGCGATCCTGTTCAGCTATTTCGGCCTGCAGCGCCGCAAGTGGCAGCAAGGTGGGGCCGACTGAGCCCCCCACGCCCGCGCCGCCGCCCCCCAATTTTGCGAGGACCACCATGGCCCAGCCCCAACCCGTTCAGATGACCGACAATTCCACGGGCATGAGCTATCTCGACAGCCTGCCCCGGCGGATCGTGACGGTGATCCTGCCGCTCATCATCTTCGTCTTCGTGCTGCTGTTCCCGTTCTACTGGATGGCCATTACCGCCATCAAACCGAACTTCCAGCTTACCGATTACAACAACTACTCCCCGCTCTGGGTGGTGCAGCCGACGCTGGACCACATCAAGTACCTGCTGTTCGAGACCTCCTACCCGCACTGGCTGTGGAACACGGTTTACATCTCGGTGGCGGCGACCTTCATCTCGCTGGTGACCAGCGTGTTCGCGGCCTATGCCATCGAGCGCCTGCGCTTCAACGGATCGCGTTGGGTCGGCCTCGGCATCTTCCTCGCCTATCTGGTGCCGCCGTCGATCCTGTTCATCCCGCTCGCCATCATGGTGTTCGGCCTCGGCATCTACGACACGAAGCTGGCGCTGATCCTCACCTACCCCACCTTCCTCGTGCCCTTCTCCACCTGGCTGCTGATGGGCTACTTCCGCTCCATCCCGTTCGAGCTGGAGGAATGCGCGCTGGTGGACGGCGCCTCGCGCTGGCAGATCCTCATCAAGGTGCTGCTGCCGCTCTCGGTGCCGGGGCTCATCTCGGCCGGCATCTTCTCCTTCACCCTGTCGTGGAACGAGTTCATCTACGCGCTCACGTTCATCCAGTCGTCGGAGAACAAAACCGTGCCGGTGGGCGTGCTCACCGAGCTGGTGCGCTCGGACGTGTATGAATGGGGTTCGCTGATGGCCGGGGCCCTCATCGGCTCGCTGCCGGTCGTGATCCTCTATTCCTTCTTCGTGGACTACTACGTGTCGTCCATGACCGGAGCGGTGAAGGAGTAGGGTACGCTCCTCTGGTGCGGGAGAAGCCGCGCCAGAACGCCAATATGTCCGCTTGCCCTCGCGCGCGAGCCGTGGCACCCCTTGCCGCGGCTCGTTGCGGTGCATCATGCGCCGGAGGAAGCGGGGGTAGGGGATGCTCGAGCGGGTGATCGAAGGGATTTTGTTCCGCAGCCGCTGGATTCTCGCGCCCTTCTATGTCGGCCTCGTTGTCGGAATGCTCGTGCTGCTGTTCAAGTTCGGGCACGAGCTGCTGCACTTCGTGCTGCACGCGATCTCGGCGACCGAGAGCGATATCATCCTCGGCATTCTGGCCCTCGTGGACCTGACGCTCACCTGCAACCTTGTGGTGATCGTCATCTTCTCCGGCTACGAGAACTTCGTCTCCAAGATCGATCCGAACGGCCATCCCGACTGGCCGGACTGGATGACGCGAGTGGACTTCACCGGCCTCAAGCAGAAGCTGCTGGCCTCCATCGTCGCCATTTCTGCCATCCAGCTGCTCAAGGCGTTCATGAACCTCGACAAGGGGAACATGAGCGAGACCACGCTCATGTGGCTCGTCATCATCCACGTGGTGTTCGTGGGCTCGAGCCTCGTCCTCGCCTGGTCGGACAGTCTCTCCAACAACAAGCACTGAGCGGCGTTGGCGCCTTGTCGGCCATCGGCCCCGGTCTCTGACCGGCGCCGAGAGGGCTCGCTGAGGCGCCGCGTGGGCTCTCCTAGGCGCCCGCCATCTCCTCCACCGCCGCCGCAGCGCCGCGCGCCGTGAGCCGGCCCAAGGCATCCTGTACCGCGCCTGCGAAGCGGGGATCGGTGCCCAGGTCGCCGAACACCTCGCGCACCGAGAGAAGCGCCGGGGCGAGGCGCGCGGCATAGAGGCCAGCCTCATCGGCCAGTGCCTTCAGGCGGGTGGCGAGTGGATCGCGAACATCGATGGCGCCACCCTGTTCGTCCCGCCCGGTCACGTAGCGCATCCATCCCGCGACGCCGAGGGCGAGAAGCGGAATGGGCGCGCCGGCGGCCAGCCGATCGCGGGCGGTGGCGACGAGACGCTGGGGCAGCTTCTGCGAGCCGTCCATGGCGATCTGCCAGGTGCGGTGGCGGAGCGCCGGATTGGCGAATCGCTCGCGCAGCGCCCGTTTGTAGGCTTCCACATCCACGCCCGCCGGAAGATGAAGCGTCGGCGTCACCTCCTCGTCCTGCAGGCGGGCGACGAGCCGGGCGAAGGCGGGCACCGCCATGGTATCGGCGATGGTGGCGTGGCCGGCGAGATAGCCGAGATAGGCGAGGGTGGAGTGGGCGCCGTTGAGCAGGCGCAGCTTCATGTGCTCGAACGGCTCCACGTCCGA
>JAEZMT010000192.1 GCA_023442085.1 Pseudomonadota bacterium
GATCGATGCGGGCGATGCGGCGCAGCCGCGTGCGCGGATCGGTGCGGGCCGTCACCGCCTTGAAGCCGATGGAGAGCCCGTCCAGCGCACCGTCGCGGACCAGCGCCGCCACCTCCCGCGCGCGGGCGACGAAGGGCGAGAGCCGGCCGCGCACATAGAGGCCGCGCCCGTCCTCAAGCACATCGGTCCACACGCCGATGGGCTCGGCCGGATCGTGCTGGTAGAGCATGCGCACGCCGCCCGCGCCCTGGCGGGCGAGGCTGGTCGAAAAGGCGCCGCGCTCCACCAGGTCGCGGCCGAGGTCCGGCACGTCGAACAGGCAGGCATAGCCCTCGATGGCGTAGCCATCGGCCGTGGGGTCAGATACGGCCATGGCTCAGGCACCCCCTGCGGGGGGCGCCGGCTTCTTGCGGCGGCGGCTCTTCTCGATGCGCTCCAGCGTTGCCACGAACTCGCGGAAGACGGTGCCGGCCGGGGCCGAAGCGGCCGGCGGCGTGGCGCGGGCCTTGGTTTTCGGCCCGCCGGTAAGCGCGCGGATGCGCGGCGCGGACGCCTTCTGGAACGGCGATCGCATGGGTGTTCTCCAGGAATGTGTTGGGGGTCAGGAGAGGTCGTCGAAACGCGCGTTGAAGCGGGCCAGCTCGCGCACCAGTTCGTCCATCCGCGCATTGGCGCGGGCGAACTCGGTCAGCGTCCGCCACAGCCCGGCGGTGGCCGCCAGCGCCCACAGGAGCAGCGCCAGATGCGCGAGATCGCCCCGCTCGGCGAAGGTGCGGATGAGGGTGTCCATGGGGGACTCGCGAGACGGGGAGAGTCGACGGGCGGATGTCGGCAGCAATGCATCTCCCCTCTCCCCTCGAAGTCGGCTGTTGCCGACTTCGACCTCCGTGAACCGAACTCGGCAAAAACCGAGTTCGGGCGGGAGAGGGGTCGGGGGTGAGGGGGAAGCAGAGCTGGGCCACCTGATGCCCAAGCAAACGGGGAGAAAACCCCTCACCCCAACCCTCTCCCGCAAGGGGAGAGGGAGGCCCATCCGGCGAGGACGGCGCGGAGCGAAGGCGCACCGCCCTCGCGCCCCGGACGCATGGAGCGTCAGCGGAATGCGAGCCGGGGCCCAGCGCAAGGGACCGCCGAAGGCGCTGCTTCAACTCCCTCTCCCCTTGTGGGAGAGGGCTGGGGTGAGGGGTGTTTCTTCCTTTGCCCGAAGGTTGGCGTTGCGGGGCCAGCCCCCTCACCCCCAACCCCTCTCCCGCAAGGGGAGAGGGGAGAATGGTCCGCTGCGCGGGTGTCTTGCGCTGGCCCCCGGATCAGCGCTCCACCTTCGGTGTCGCTTGTCCGGGGAACAGCCCTACCCCTGATACCCCACCGCCGCCCTTTTCTCCGCGTCGCTCAAAAAGTCCGCTGCACCCACGCGCGCCCACAGCTCCGAGCGCTCGGCGCTGAGCGCCTCGATCTGGTCGAGGTCGGGAACCAGCGTCAGGCCGCCGCCATAGGCCGGGGCGAGCCAGAGAGCGAGGGCGTCGCACACCCGCCGCACCAGCGGCACCACGCTCTGGCGCCAGAGGGCGCGGTTGGCTTCGGCGTAATTGGCATAGGTGTTGTCGCCGGGAATGCCGAGCAGCATGGGCGGCACGCCCACGGCGAGTGCGATCTCCCGCGCGGCGGAATTGCGGGCGGCCTCGAAGTCCATGTCCTTGGGCGAGAGGGAGAGCGGACGCCAGTCCAGCCCACCCTCCAGCAGCAGCGGGCGGCCCGCATTCACCGCGCCCTGGAAGGAGGCTTCCAGCTCGCCCTTCAGCCGCTCGAACTGCTCCTCCGTCAGCGCGCCCGTGCCGCCATAGACGAGGGCGCCGGAGGGCCGGGCCGCATTGTCGATGAGCGCCTTGTTCCAGGCGCTGGCGGCGTTGTGGAGGTCCAGCGCCTGCGCCGCCGCCTCCAGCGGGGCGAAGCCGTAATGGTCGTCCAGCGGATTGAAGGCGGAGAGATGCAAGATGGGCGGCACGTCCGCGCCGGGCACCAGCGTGTCCTGCGCGATGCGCACGGTCTCGGCGCCCAGCGTGTAGTCGAACGCTTCGGGCCAGCCATCCGGCCCCGGCACCACGCGCACCCGGTCCGGCCGCAGCAGATGCAGCTCGCGCGGCACACCGTCGAGGGCCACCGCCTCCACATAGGCGTTGCCGGCCACCAGCAGATGGCAGCAGATGGCCTCGAACAGCGCCGCGCGGGTGAGGCGCGGGTTGGGCCGGGCGAGAAGATCGAGGAAGGGGTGGGTGTCATGCTCGCGCCCGTTCACGGTGAGCACGAGGGGGACGGTGGCCGCCGCCTCGCCGATGAGCCGCACGGCGCGGTAGGCGATGGCGTTGCGGGCATAGCCCTCGCGGGCGAGGGAGGCGTAATCGCGCGGCGTCCAGCGCGGCCGGCCGGCGGAGAGGAGTGCGATGAGCCGCCCGGTGCGGCTCGCCTTGGCCTCCTCGGGCGCGCGGCGGAAGGGGGCGAGGAAACTTGCCAGCATGCGGGGGCTCCGAAATGAAATCGGCCGCCCCCTGAGGCCGTTCCTCCGCGCAGCTCGGGGCGTCTGCGGAAGGATCGGATCAAGGAGCGGCCGGAGGTTGCACACCGGCGAACCGGCTGCAGGCCACAGGGGCGCCGGCGCGGCGGCCGGCGTTAAAGCGTGCGGATCAGGGGCGGCTCGGTTTCAGCCCGCCCGACGTGGCAAAAGGGCTTTAGCCCGCCCGACGAGGATACTCGTGATGGCGCGGCGGCAGCCGGTGATAGAGGCTCGCCACCGCCACGAGGCAGATGGCACCGGCAATCACGATGCCGGACAATTCGAACGGATCGATGGGCGAGGCCGCCATCAGCACCGGCACGGCGCCGGCGGGCGGATGCGACACGCGCAGCAGCAGCATGGCGAGGATGGCGAGGCCCACGCCCAACGCCGCCGCCCACCAGGCGCCGGGAAACAGCAGCGCGAAGACGATGCCCACCGTGACCGACAGGGCATAGCCGCCGATCACATTGGCCGGCTGCGCCAGCGGCGAGGAGGGATGGCCGAACAGCAGCACCGCGCTCGCGCCGAATGGCGCGATGAGCAGCGGAAGGCTGGTGAAGGCCGCGGCGCCACCCACAAGGCCCATGCCGAGCATGCCGCCCGCGCCGGACTTCAGCCCGACCTGGACGGAGCCGCAATGGGGCTCATGACGTGCGAAAAATGCTTTCCAATGATGTCTCATGGCTCCAGACGGGGCAGAGAGGGCCAAGGGAAGGCAAATGTCTGCACACAACACTGTCATGCAGCCTCATTTGTAGGCACATGATGGACGTATTCTGGATGCCACGCAAGCGTCGTGACCCCAAACGCCGCAACAAACCGATTCGCGCTGGGGCAGCAGAGGCGTAGAATGGTTGCGGGCCGTGGGTTGGGAGCAGATCGGGAGGGCGTCATGCTCTATGCCCTGGTCCTCATCGTCACGACCACCACGGTCCAGCCCGCGGCGACGTCCGCCATGGGCTATGCGGGCGGCCCCTATGTCGGCGCCCGGTTCGTCACCACCGAAACCTCACAGCAGATCGTCGGCTATTTCCGCAGCGAACGCGGCTGCCTCGGCGCGAGCCTGAAGCGCAACGAGAGATGGCCGGACTTCGCGCCCGGACAGAGCGTCACCGGCCTGTGCGTGCAGGTGGAGATCCCGGTCGGCGGCGTCGTGGTCGGCAGCTGAGGGCCTAAAGCCCCCGCACCCGCGGCGCGCCGGCCCTTGGGCCGAGCGCGAGCGCGGTGACCGCCCAGACCAGCGCGTCGAGCCGGTCGGGCGAGCGGCCGGAGGAGAGGCCGTCCGTACCGAAGTCGCACATCTCATCCTCCAGCTCCGGGAAGGCACCGGCATGGCGGACGCGGGCCTGTTCGTAGAGGGCGGCAACCGGCTCGGCGCGCAGGAACTTGCCGCGGGTGGCACGCACCTGCTCCACCGGCACGGCGGGGTCCACCTCGGCGATGACGGCACGCACCATCTCGCCGCCCTGGTTCACCTCGGCGACGATGCGGTCCGCGGCAAAGCGATGGAACAGAGCCACCGCCTTCGCCGCCCATTGGGCCGGGCGCAGGCCCTGCTCGGTGGCGTCGGCCAGCACATGCACCACCCCCGCCCCATCGACCCCCGCCGCCACCAGGCCGCACGAGTCGGCCCCGGCGCGGGAGGAGGCGGGCGGGTCCACCGCCACCACGATGCGGGCGAGCGGCGGGGCCTCGACCTCGCGCAGCGCCTCCAATTGGGGGCGGGAGAACAGCGCGTCCGGCCGGTCCTCGATGATCTCGCCGTCCAGCTCCTGCCGGCCGAGGCGGGTGCCGCCATAGCGCGACATCACCTGCCCGAGGAAGGTCGGGGCGAGGTGGAAGGCATTGTCCGCCGTCTTCGCCCGGCTCACCGCTGTGGCGGGATCGGCGAGGAGACGACGCAGCAGCGCGGTGGGGCGCGGCGTGGTTGTCACCATCTGGCGCGGATGGGCGCCGAGGCGCAGCGCGAATTGCAGCATATCGAAGGTCGCCTCACCCCGCTTCCACTTGGCGAGTTCATCCAGCCAGGCGGCGGCGAATTGCGGGCCGCGCAGGCTCTCGGGGTCTTCCGCCGAAAAGCCCTGCGCCACCGCGCCGTTGGGCCAGACGAGGCGGCGGCGCGTGGGCTCCCAGCGCGGCCGCTCGCCGCGCGGATGGACGGCGAGGACGCCGGAGACGCCCTCCACCATCACCTCGCGCACATCGGCCATGGTCTCGGCAATGAGCGCGATGGGGCTCACCGGGGCCGCCGCGAAGGGGGCTGTGCCACAGGCGAGGCCACGCACCCATTCGGCGCCCGCCCGCGTCTTGCCGGCCCCGCGCCCGCCCAGCACCAGCCAGATGGACCACGGCCCACCGCCCTGCCCCTCGGCGGGGGGAAGCTGGTCCGGCCGCGCCCACAGGGCCCAGTCGGCGAGGAGGCGGCCGGCGTCGTTCTCGGGCAGGGCCTCAAGAAACGCCCGGGCCGTCCCCGCCTTCGCGCAGGCGATCAAGGCGGCGCGCAAGCTCGCGGCGGAAGGTGTCGAGGTCGCGGACGGTTCCATCTTGGTCCTTCGCCTTGCGCCGTTTCTTCGCCTCGGCTTCTAGGGCGGTGAGTTCGCGCAGGGTGCGCGCGAGAACCGCCAGCGCGCGGGCGTCCTTCTCGGGTTCGGGGCGGGGCGCCTCGTCGCCGGGGTCGGCGGCGCGGGCGAGGCGGTCCTCGATCTCGTCGATCTGCCGCTCCGCCGCCCGCCACAGCCGCTTGAGCAGGCCGCGCCGGTCCGGCTTGCCGGAGGGCTTTTCCGCGCGCGCCCTCGCCGGCTGCCCGCCCACGGAATGGGCGGTGCGGCGCGGCACGGGATTGAAGAGGAAGGTGCCGTCCGGCCCCCTCTCGCGGTCGATCCAGTAATAGACGCCGGCGCTGGAGAGGCCGGTCTGCCGGCGGATCTCCGCCATGCTGGCCCCCTCCAGATAAAGCCGCCGCGCCAGCGCCCCCCGCGCCGGACGCGCGGACGGCACGGCGCTGCCGTGAGGCTGATCCATGGGCGGACCTCTGAGGTGAGGAGTAAATGAGCGGCGCGCCTGTTCGGCAGGACGTCCGCCCCCACCGCCGTCATGCCCGGCCTCGTGCCGGGCATCCACGTCGATCCGATGGGAAAGATGGCCGAGAACTGGCACCCGGCCCTACTACGTGGATGGCCGGGACAAGCCCGGCCATGACGGCCTGTCTGGGGCCATGCTGCCGGCCTCGGCCGTCAGGCACACGTCTCGAACATGGGGAAAAGATACCCAGGCAGCGTCACGCTGTCAAGGACTAAATTCCTCTCTGCGATTCCCAGCTTTCTTGCCTGTGCCAATTCCCCCGTACCAGCGAACGGATTAGCATCTGACAACAAGCAGCTTCGGAGGACTTGTATGTCCGACGCCTTGCAAGTCTATCTGGACGAGTCTGGAACTCACGGCAACTCTCCAGCCGTCGTTGTCGCAGGATACGTTGGCGAGCCCACCGAATGGGACCAATGGACATCCGAATGGGAAAAAACAAAAAGAGGAAGGATTAACGTATTCCACGCCGTTCACTGCAATAATCGCAGTGGAGAGTTTAGTGGATTGGAAGAGCCAGAGCGCAACGCCCTTGTTCAAGAAATGCTCCCCATTACTCCAAAACACATTAAAATCGGTATATCAATTGGAATTGATATGAAGTCCTATCGGGATGCGATAGAGCATCGACCCGATTTAAATGAACATTTTGGAAGCCCCTATTTAGCATGCTTCGGATGGCTCCTCCAGGATATCGTAGAAGACATTGAAAAGTCCGGAATTGACCGTGAATTTCATATATTTCACGAAGAAAACCAATTTAAAGAAGATGTAATCTCTCGATACAAATGGGTTGTGAACAACATACCCGGCGGAAAAAGATGCTCTGGCTTATCATTTGCAAAGAAATCGGATTGCATTCCGCTTCAAGCCGCCGATATATTGGCCTACGAGACTCATCACAAGATCAAAAATCCAAATAAGAACAGAAAATCATGGGATTCACTACATTCAAATGGAGCCCATATAAAATCTCTATACTACGGCCCCCAAAATATGGACGACCTCGTCAAGACGCTTGAGGAAATGGTACGATAGTCATTCAAATTCTTCCTTCAAAACCTCACCCCAGCATCACCCGGTCCCGCCCCGCCAGCTTCGCCAGATAGAGCGCCCGGTCGGCGCGGCCATAGGCGTCGGAGAAGATGTCGCCGGGGGGTGTGAAGGTGAGGCCGGCGGAGAAGGTGTAGGTGAAGTCCGGCAGGGCCGGCAGCGGGCGGGAGGCGCGCACGCGGGCGAGGAGGTCGCAGACGCGGCGCTCGGCCTCCGCGAGGTCGGTCTGCGGCAGCACCAGCATGAATTCCTCGCCCCCCACCCGGCCGAAGCAGT
>JAEZMT010000251.1 GCA_023442085.1 Pseudomonadota bacterium
TGAAGGTATGCATTTACGGCGCCGGGGCCATCGGCGGCTATCTGGGCGTGCAGCTCGCCCATGCCGGTGCCGAGGTCAGCCTGGTGGCCCGCGGCGGCCATCTGGAGGCCATGCAGACCAATGGCGTGAAACTGCTGATCAACGGCGAAGAGCGTGTCGCCAAGGTGCGCGCCACCGACGACCCCCGCGAGCTTGGCCCCCAGGATTACGTGATCATCGCGCTCAAGGGCCATTCGGTGCCCGGCGTGGTCGAACAGATGCGCCCGCTGCTCGGCAATGACACGTCCGTCGTCACGGCCGTGAATGGCGTGCCCTACTGGTACTTCTACAAGCATGGCGGGCCGCTGGAGAACCGGACCCTCGCGACCATCGATCCCAGTGGAAAGCAGTGGGACGTGTTGCGTCCCGAGCGCGCCATCGGCTGCATCGTCTATCCTGCGACCGAGGTGGTGGCGCCG
Source organism: Pseudomonadota bacterium (assembly GCA_023442085.1). Lineage (GTDB taxonomy): Bacteria > Pseudomonadota > Alphaproteobacteria > Rhizobiales > Xanthobacteraceae > Xanthobacter. Next base: position 459 of record JAEZMT010000251.1, read on the forward strand.
GGCGTCATCCAGCACATCTATGGCGACAAATTCCCCCTCGGCGAGCCGTCGGGCGAGATCACGCCCCGCGTCACCGCCCTCAGCCAGATGATGGAGAAGGGCGGCCTGCGCGCGCCGGTGATGACCAACATCCGCGACGAGCTGTGGCTGAAGCTGTGGGGCAACCTTTGCTTCAACCCCATCAGCGCCCTCACCCACGCCACGCTCGACCTCATCGCCGCCGATCCCGGCACCCGCGCCGTGGCCAAGTCCATGATGCTGGAGGCGAAGGCCATTGCCGAGCGTATCGGCGTCAACTTCCGCGTGGACGTTGAACGCCGCATCAACGGCGCCGGCGCCGTCGGCGCGCACAAGACCTCCATGCTCCAGGACCTGGAGCGCGACCGCCCCATGGAGATCGACCCGCTGGTCAGCGTCGTTCAGGAAATGGGGCAGATGCTGGAGATGCCCACCCCCACCCTCGATGTGGTGCTCGCCCTGGTGCGCCAGCGCGCCGCCATGGCGGGCCTCGGCGGCATCCTCGCCAACCCGCCGCTGACGGCCGCCGATCTCGAGCCGCAGAAGAAGGCGGCGGTGCACTGAGCGCCTCGGGGGATGATCGGGCCGAGCCCGGTCGTCCCTTGTGCCTAAAATGAAAAGGCCGGGCGAACTGCCCGGCCTTTTTCACGTCTGGATCGCTTCGGAAACTGCGCTGCCGTCGACCTGCGCCCCGCCTTCAGGACGGGAGGCGTCCGGATGGACGCCTTGATCGGGATGCGTTCAGTTGCTCTCGGTCTGCGCGACGGCAGGCGAGGCAGGGGAAGCGGCGTCGGCCGGCTGGCTGGCGTTCAGCGCCATGCCCGTCAGCACATAACCCAGCACAAGAGCGGCAAACACGGCGATTCGCTTGGTCATCCTCGATCCTCGGAACTTGTGCGTCGTAACTTGCGTCGCGGCTTCCGTTGCCGACGACACCCCTTGCGGCGGTGCAGCACGAATACGCTTCCCGTGCGGCACCGGAGCTGAATGAGTGCGTCAGCACCGGTTCATAAAGACTGAACACCCCTTGGGCGTTCCCTCGAAAAATGACGAGTGTCGACCCGTCCCCTCGGCGCTTTGGCCGGGGTATCGCCCCCGCGACTCGACCGCAGCGAAGCCGGGTTTACACCGCGCCGCCCCGTGTGTCTGTGTCCTGCCGGTCACAGCGCCCCTGCGTGAACCACGGTAGTAAAGCATCCGTTTACGTGTGCCGGAGCCTGATACATCCCAGCCCCCGCGTGGGGCGGGGAGGCTTCCTCCGTGCACCACCCGGCGGCGCTTTACTCGGCTTCTGCGAGGCTCTAAGCGGAGGCACTCTTCCGCAACGCAGCAAGGCCGCCATGCTCCGCAAGCTCTACGACTGGATCATCGCGTATTCGTCGAAGCCGTCGGCGCCCTGGGCCCTCGCCATCGTGGCGTTCGCAGAAAGCTCGGTGTTCCCGGTGCCGCCGGACGTGCTGCAGGTGCCCATGACGCTGGCGCGGCCGGACAAGGCCTGGCGCTACGCGCTCATCGCCACCATTGCCTCTGTGCTGGGGGGCCTCGTCGGCTACGCCATCGGCGCGCTGCTCTATGACAGCGTGGGCAAGTTCCTGATCGAGCTTTACGGCTATGGCCAGAAGGTCGACCAATTCCGCGCCGCCTATGCCCATTACGGGCATTGGGTGATCCTGCTGAAGGGCCTCACGCCGATCCCCTTCAAGCTGGTGACCATCACCTCGGGTTTCGCGGACTACAGTCTCTTCTGGTTCATCGTGCTGTCGGTCATCACGCGGGGTGCCCGCTTCTTCCTGCTGGCGGCGCTGCTGCATTATTTCGGCCCGGCCGCCCGCGAGTTCATTGAGAAGCGCCTCGGGCTCGTCACTTTGGGGTTTCTGGCCGTCCTCGTGATCGGACTGGTGGCAGCGGCCTATCTGGCGTGAGGCCCGCCGGCCTCTCGCCAACCTTCTCTCACTGCCCCTTCGGACGCGACAGGACCGAGGCGCTGCCTGCGGCCGCGCTGTCGGTGGTCGCCGTTCCGGCGCCGGCCTTGCGCTTCTGCGGCTGGGCCGAATTGGCGGGAGTCACAGGCGTCGCCGACGGGGCGGCATTGGCCGACTGCTGAGCCGCAGTCTGTCCCGCAGGGGCATTGGCGCTCGCGCCCTGCGCAGGCTGGGCCGGAGGCGTCGTGGCGGCGGGAGGGGCTGCAGGCGCGGGAGCAGGAGCCGCAGCCGGTGCCGTCTCCGGTGCCACGGCGGGTGCGGGTGTGACGGCAGCCATGGTCGCCTCCGGCGGGCGCTGGGGCGGCAGCGGCGCGGGTGTTCCTGCGATCGATGCGGACGATGGGGAAGTGGACGGCGCGGGAGCGGGCGGAACAGCGCGCGCCGATTGAGGCGGCGCCTGCCGCTGCGGCGCAGGGGCAGGACCGGGCGCCGCCATAGCCGGACCGCCGGGAATATCGCGCGCGCTGACCACCCGCCCGGTGAAGGCATTCACCCGCAAAAGGGCCCGCCCCTGCTGATCGGACGCGGCCACGAGATAGAAGCGGCCCGAGAGCTTCGGCGCGCCGATGCTCCAGTAGCCGAGACTCTGCACGATGGCGCGGATCTCCTGAGGCGGCAGCACCGGATAGCGCGCCTGCGGCACCGGGTATGCCCCGCCCGGATAGCCGCCGCCTTGATAAGCGCCCGGCGGATAGGCCCCGGGCGGCACCGGATAGCCCCGCGGCGCGAGGCCGGGCTGGCCCTCATAGATGAGCACCTGAGCGGCAACCGGAAGCGCGCTGCCGATGAGCAGCGCAGACATGGCCGCCGCGCGCAGCACCAGGCGGGGAGCGAGAGGGCGGGAGAGGGTGTGGGGCACGGCGCTGCTCCGGTGCGGTATGAACCTGCGTCGAAGGGCCGACCTCCGCTCGTCATGTTTCCGTGCGCGTCCGCGCAAGGAGAGACCATGGCCCGGTGGAGCGGCCCGATTCCCGATCACATAAGCCTTCCAATGCGGCAGAGGTGGGACGGAAGCTGCGGGCAGTAAAGCGGTTCAGGCATCGCTGCGGAGTCGACTGAACCGGTGGCCTGAAATCCCGTTGCGTGGGAGCCAACCTCCCCGTACCGTTCTTGCGCGGAATGCCGGCCTCGCGCAATTTTTCGCCAGATTGACTGCTTCTGCGCCATCGTGGCGCTTGTGAGGCTGCTGCTTTTCTGTCATCTTCGCCGAGATAGGGCAGTCGTACTTCCCTATCTCCCGTGCGCGCCGAATTGCCAAGCTCGCGTTCCGCAGGGTCGGCCAGTTGCCGGCCGCAGTCGGACGGAGGCGCAGTTCCGCGCCGCGCGGCTGTGGTGCAAAAGTTGCAAAGCAGGTATCGGATATCGCCGGGACGTCCCCGTCCGGGCGAAGGGGGTCCGGCGCCCGGCGCGTTGCGCTGGGCAGCGGCAATCTGGGGAAGGCCGGCGGCACAGCCGGCGAATGCGGGCGGCGTGCCGCCCTATGGAAAAGGAATGGTCAGATGGCACCGATGGATCGCAAGGATGGCTTGATCGGAAGCGTGGCTCACACTGCCGCCGCCGTGAAAGACACGGCGATCGTCGGCCGTCCGGATGCCTTTGGCCTGTTCGACCCGGCGCATGAGCGCGACGCCTGCGGCGTCGGCTTCATCGCCGACATCAAGGGCCGCAAGAGCCACCGCATCGTCCAGGACGGCATCAACATCCTGCTCAATCTGGAGCACCGCGGCGCGGTCGGCGCCGACCCGCGCGCCGGCGACGGCGCGGGCATGCTGGTGCAGATTCCGCACAAGTTCTTCGCCAAGGAGGCTGCGCGCCTCGGCTTCGCCCTGCCCGAGCCCGGCCAGTATGCCGTCGGCCACATCTTCATGCCGCGCGATCCCGAGGGCGAGGCCATCGTGCGCGCCGCCTATGAGCGGGTGGTGGCGGAAGAGGGCTTCGTGCTCATCGGCTGGCGCGACGTGCCCACCGACAATTCTTCCCTCGGCGTGAGCGTGCTGCCGACGGAGCCCAAGCATGTGCAGATCTTCATCGGCCGCGGCGAGTTCGCGGGCGACGAGGACGGCTTCGAGCGCCGGCTGTTCGTGCTGCGCAAGGTGATCTCCAACACCGTCTATGGCGAGAAGGACCCGCGCACCGCCGGCTATTATCCGGTCTCGCTGTCCTGCCGCACGCTGGTCTACAAGGGCATGTTCCTGGCCGACCAGCTGGGCGCCTATTATGCGGACCTGCACGATCCGGACTTCGAGAGCGCGCTCGCCCTCGTGCACCAGCGCTTCTCCACCAACACCTTCCCCGCCTGGCCGCTGGCCCACCCCTATCGGATGGTGGCGCACAACGGCGAGATCAACACCCTGCGTGGCAACGTCAACTGGATGGCGGCGCGGCAGGCGAGCGTGGATTCCGAGCTGTTCGGCTCCGACATCTCCAAGCTCTGGCCCATCAGCTATGAGGGGCAATCGGACACCGCCTGCTTCGACAATGCGCTCGAATTCCTGGTGCAGGGCGGCTATTCCCTGCCCCACGCGGCCATGATGCTGGTGCCCGAGGCCTGGGCCGGCAACCCGCTCATGGACGAGGAGCGGCGCGCCTTCTACGAGTACCACGCAGCCCTCATGGAGCCGTGGGACGGCCCCGCCGCCATCGTCGCCACCGACGGCCGCCAGATCGTCGCGACGCTGGACCGCAACGGCCTGCGTCCCGCCCGCTACATGGTGACCAGCGACGATACCATCGTCCTCGCCTCGGAAATGGGCGTGCTCACGCTGCCCGAGGAGAAGATCGTCACCAAGTGGCGCCTCCAGCCCGGCAAGATGTTGCTGGTGGACCTTGAGGAAGGCCGCCTCGTCCCGGACGAGGAGATCAAGACCGAGCTTGCCCGCGCCAACCCCTACAAGGAGTGGCTGAAGCACACCCAGCTGGTGCTGGAAGACCTGCGCCCCGTGGAGGCGCGCGAGGTGCGCACCGACGTGTCGCTGCTGGATCGCCAGCAGGCATTCGGCTACACGCAGGAAGACCTCAAGCTGCTCATGGCGCCCATGGCCATCACCGGCCAGGAAGCTGTCGGCTCCATGGGCACTGACACGCCCATCAGCGTGCTCTCCAACAAGTCGAAGTCGCTGTTCACCTATTTCCAGCAGAACTTCGCGCAGGTGACGAACCCGCCCATCGACCCGATCCGCGAGGAGCTGGTGATGAGCCTCGTCTCCTTCATCGGGCCGCGGCCGAACATCTTCGACCTGGAGGGCAACGCCCGCCGCAAGCGCCTTGAGGTGCGCCAGCCCATCCTCACCAATGAGGACCTGGAGAAGATCCGCTCCATCGGCTTCATGGAGGAGCGGTTCGACACCCGCACGCTGGACATCACCTACCCGTCCGACAAGGGCGCGGCGGGCATGGAGGATGCTGTCGAGCGCCTGTGCGAGCGCGCCGAGGCGGCTGTCCACGGCGGCTATAACATCATCATCCTGTCCGATCGCCTCGTCGGGCCGGACCGTATCCCGATCCCGGCGCTGCTCGCCACGGCGGCGGTGCACCACCACCTCATCCGCAAGGGCCTGCGCACCTCGGTCGGTCTGGTGATCGAGACCGGCGAGGCGCGGGAAGTGCATCACTTCGCCTGTCTCGCCGGCTACGGCGCCGAGGCCATCAACCCCTATCTCGCCTTCGAGACCCTGCTCTCCATGAAGGACGAGATTCCGGAGGAGGTGGACGACAAGGAGATCGTGAAGCGCTTCATCAAGTCCATCGACAAGGGGCTGCTGAAGGTGATGTCCAAGATGGGCATTTCGACCTACCAGTCCTATTGCGGCGCACAGATCTTCGACGCGGTGGGCCTCTCCTCCGAGCTGGTTCACAAGTATTTCTTCGGCACCGCCACCACCATCGAGGGCGTCGGCCTGCCGGAGATCGCGGAAGAGACCGTGCGGCGGCACAAGCTCGCCTTCTCGGACGCGCCCATCTTCCGCTCCGCGCTCGACGTGGGCGGTGAATATGCCTACCGCATCCGCGGCGAGGATCACGCCTGGTCGCCGGAATCGGTGGCCGAGCTGCAGCACGCCGTGCGCGGCAACGCGCAGGACAAGTACCGCGCGTTCGCCGCCATGATCAACGAGGAGGACAAGCGCCTCCTCACCGTGCGCTCGCTGTTCCGCATCAAGGGCGCGGAGGAGATCGGGCAGGCGGGTGTGGACATTTCCGAGGTCGAGCCGGCTTCGGAGATCGTGAAGCGCTTCGTCACCGGCGCCATGTCGTTCGGCTCCATTTCCCGCGAGGCGCACACCACGCTCGCCATCGCCATGAACCGGATCGGCGGCAAGTCGAACACCGGCGAGGGCGGCGAGGAGCCCGAGCGCTTCAAGCCCCTGCCCAACGGCGACAGCATGCGCTCCGCCATCAAGCAGGTGGCCTCCGGCCGCTTCGGCGTGACGGCGGAATATCTGGTCAATTCGGACGTGATGCAGATCAAGGTCGCGCAGGGCGCCAAGCCCGGCGAGGGCGGCCAGCTGCCCGGCCACAAGGTGGACGCGGTGATCGCCAAGGTGCGCCACTCCACCCCGGGCGTGGGCCTCATCTCCCCGCCCCCGCACCATGACATCTATTCCATCGAGGACCTCGCCCAGCTCATCTACGACCTCAAGAACGTGAACCCCGACGCGGACGTGTCGGTGAAGCTCGTTTCCGAGGTCGGCGTGGGCACGGTGGCGGCCGGCGTCGCCAAGGCGCGCGCCGACCACATCACCATCTCCGGCTTCGAGGGCGGCACGGGCGCGAGCCCGCTGACCTCCATCAAGCACGCCGGCTCGCCGTGGGAGATGGGCCTCGCCGAAACCCAGCAGACGCTGGTGGCCAACCGCTTGCGCTCGCGCGTCGCGCTGCAGGTGGACGGCGGCCTGCGCACCGGCCGGGACGTGGTGATCGGCGCCCTGCTGGGTGCCGACGAGTTCGCCTTCTCCACCGCCCCGCTGATTGCGGCGGGCTGCATCATGATGCGCAAGTGCCACCTGAACACCTGCCCGGTGGGCGTGGCGACGCAGGACCCCGTGCTGCGCAAGCGCTTCAAGGGCACGCCCGAGCACGTCATCAACTACTTCTTCTTCATCGCGGAAGAGGTGCGCGAGATCATGGCCTCCCTCGGCTTCCGCAAGCTGGAGGAGATGGTGGGCCGCGCCGACGTGCTGGACCAGAAGGCCGCCATCGACCACTGGAAGGCCAAGGGCCTCGACTTCTCGCGCATCTTCGCGGTGCCGCAGGTGCCGGCCGACGTGGGCATCCGCCACACCGAGCGCCAGCACCACCCCATCGAGAAGGTGCTCGACCGCACCCTCATCGCCAAGGCGGCTCCGGCGCTGGAGCGCGGCGAGCGGGTGGAGATCGAGACGCCCATCCGGTCGGTGGACCGCTCCGCCGGCGCCATGCTCTCGGGCGCGGTGGCGAAGGCCTATGGCGGCGCCGGCCTGCCGGACGACACGATCCACGTCACCCTCTCGGGCACGGCGGGACAGGCCTTCGGCGCCTTCCTCGCGGCAGGCGTCACCTTCGACCTGATCGGCGAGGCCAACGACTACGTGGGCAAGGGCCTGTCGGGCGGGCGCATCATCGTGCGGCCGCCGGCCAACTCGGCCATCGTGGCGGAGAATTCCATCATCGTCGGCAACACCGTGATGTACGGCGCCACCGAGGGTGAATGCTACTTCCGCGGCGTCGCCGGCGAACGCTTCGCCGTGCGCAATTCGGGGGCAATCGCCGTCGTCGAAGGCACCGGCGACCATGGCTGCGAATACATGACCGGTGGCATCGTGGTGGTCATCGGCCCCACGGGACGCAACTTCGCGGCCGGCATGTCCGGCGGCGTCGCCTACGTGCTCGACGAGGACAAGAGCTTCGCCAAGCGCTGCAACCTTTCTATGGTGGACCTGGAGCCGGTGGAGGAGGAGGAGGATCTCCTGGAGCGCCTCCACCACCACGGCGGCGACCTGGAGTTCAAGGGCCGCATCGACGTGCAGGGCGACATGTCCCGCCACGACGAGGAGCGCCTCCACCAGCTCATCGCCAAGCATCTGCACCACACCGGCTCGGCGCGGGCGCAGATGATCCTCGACAACTGGGCGGACTACCGCTCCAAGTTCGTCAAGGTGATGCCGGTGGAATACCGCCGCGCCCTCCGCGAGATGGAGAAGCGCCGCGGCCTCGCGGCGGCCGAATGAGGCATGAGCGTCCCCTCTTCGGAGGGGACGCCGGCCGGCCCGAAGCGGCCGGCGAGCGGGCCGGTCGCCCGTGCGGGAACGCGCGCGAAAACCGAGTCCTCAAGCTGGAACAATTCTTGTAATGGAACTGGTGGTGCGGCACGCGGAGACATCCGGCGCGCGCGGCGGTTCCCTCAAGGTTCGCCAACGAGGTTTTTATGGGCAAGGTCACGGGGTTCCTGGAGATTGATCGGCGCGAGCAGAAGTATCAGCCCGCATCCGACCGCATCCGCCATTTCCGCGAGTTCACGCTGCCGCTGCCGGACGCCGAGGTGGAGAACCAGGCGTCGCGCTGCATGGATTGCGGCATCCCCTTCTGCCACGGCCCCACCGGCTGCCCGGTCCACAACCAGATTCCGGACTGGAACGACCTCGTCTATCGTAACGAGTGGGAGGAGGCTTCCCGCAACCTCCACTCCACTAACAATTTCCCCGAGTTTACCGGCCGCATCTGCCCCGCCCCGTGCGAGGAAGCCTGTACGCTGAACCTCGAGGACGTGCCCGTCACCATCAAGACGGTGGAACAGGCCATCGCCGACAAGGCGTGGAAGAAGGGCTGGATCAGGCCCGAGCCCGCCGAGGTGAAGACTGGCAAGAAGGTGGCCATCATCGGCTCCGGCCCCGCCGGCCTCGCGGCCGCCCAGCAGCTCGCCCGCGCCGGCCACGACGTGCATGTCTACGAGCGCGAGCCCAAGGCCGGCGGCCTGCTGCGCTACGGCATCCCAGACTTCAAGATGGAGAAGCACCACATCGACCGCCGGGTGAAGCAGATGGAGGCGGAAGGGGTGACCTTCCACTACAACGAGAACATCGGCGTGGTGCGCCCCCTCCAGGAGCTTCTCGACGGCCATGACGCGGTGCTGCTCGCCGGCGGCTCCGAAGCCCCGCGCGATCCCCAGCTGCCGGGCCAGGAGATGGAGGGCGTGCATTACGCCATGCCCTATCTCGTCCAGTCCAACCGCCGCGAGAGCGACGAGCCGGTGAACGAGATCCCGATCCTCGCCGCCGGCAAGCATGTGGTGGTGGTGGGCGGCGGCGACACCGCCTCCGACTGCGTGGGCACGGCCTTCCGCCAGGGCGCGCTCTCCGTCACCCAGCTCGATATCCGCGCCGTGCCGCCCATGAAGGAGGACAAGCTGGCGGTGTGGCCCTTCTGGCCCACCAAGTTCCGCACCTCCTCCTCCCAGGCCGAGGGCGCGGAGCGCGAGTTCGCCTGCGCGACGCTGGGCATCGAGGGCCGCAACGGCCGCGTCACCGGCGTGAAGTGCGCCCGCGTGGACGCGAAGCGCCAGCCCATCCCCGGCACCGAGTTCGTGCTGCGCGCCGATCTCGTTTTCCTCGCCATCGGCTTCGCCCATCCGCTGTTTTCCGGGCTCATCGAGCAGTCCGGCGCGGCGCTGGACAAGCGCGGCAACGTGAAGGCGGACGAGGAGGCCTATCTCACCTCCGTGCCGAAGCTCTACGCCGCCGGAGACATGCGCCGTGGCCAGTCGCTGGTGGTCTGGGCCATCCGCGAGGGCCGCCAGGCCGCCCACGCCATCGACAAGGACCTGATGGGCGCGACGACCCTTCCCCGCTGAGCCCGCGAGAGGGCCGGAGCTCTTCCGGCCCTTCGCCTCAGTACAGAATGTCCCGATAGCGCGCCACCATGGACGCCTGCGTTTCCGGCGTCTCGGTGGCGAAGGACGATGCGGCGCCAGCCGCGTCCTTTTCCGCGATCTGGTCGCGGAGCATCTCTCCCATGGTGGGCAGCACGGTGCGTTCCACCTGCGCCTCCGGCTCCCACAGGCGCGAGCGCATGAAGGCCTTCGCGCAATGCAGATAGGCCTCCGTCACCTCCACCCGCAGCACAGTGCGCGGCGCCTTGCCGCCGACGGTGAAGAGGCGGGTCAGCTCCGCATCGTCATGGATGAAGGCCCGCCCGTTCACCCGCAGCGTCTCGTCGACGCCGGGAATGAGGAACAGCAGCCCCACCTGCCCCGTGGCGAGGATGTTGGTGAGGGAATCCAGCCGGTTGTTGCCCGGCCGGTCGGGAATGAGGAGCTCGCGCTCGCGCGCGGCCACAAAGCCCGGCACATCCCCGCGTGGCGAGACATCGGCGGCGCCCGAGGCATCCGCCGTGGCGATGAGCACGAACGGGCTCAGCGAGATGAAGTGCCGGCAATGCCGGTCCAGCCGGTCCAGCTGCTTGGCGACGCTGCGCCCGGCCGCGGCGCCATAGAGCTGGCGCAGGGTGGCTTCATCGGCAACGACCGCCATGGAACGCTCCTCCTTCGGGTTACCTCTTTCTCGCGCAACACCTTCCCCTGACGCAAGCAATCAGGGCTTGAATACCAGCTGCACCCGGTCCGCCGCGAAGGAGGAGCGCCCCCATTGCAGGGGCGTGCCGTTGGCCTCGACGTCGAGCCGCTCCAGCACCATCACCGCGCGGCCGGGGGCGAGGGAGAGAATCTCCATCTCGCGCGGATTTGCCGGGCGGGCGGTGATGCGCGTCTCCCGACGGCGGAAATCCTCGATGCCGAGCGTTGCCAGCGCCCGCGTCAGCGAGCCGGTGGCGGCATAGACGAGATCGAGGTCGCGGCAGCGGGCGTGGGGAAACCATGCGGAGCCGCAGGAAATTGGAACGCCGTCCGCCTCGTGGGTGGTCTCGATGCGCAGCACCGGTGTTCCGACGGCAAGCTGCAACTCGCGCGCCACGTCCGCATCCGCCGGCTCCACGGATGACCCGAGGAAGCGGCCGAACGGTTCGCGCCCGCCCGCCGCCACGATCTCGGAGAAGCGGGTGCGCGGGCCGATGGGATAGCGCAGCGGCGGCTCCTTCACGAAGGTGCCCCGCCCCGCCGTCGCCTCGATCAACCCGGCCTCGGAGAGATGCGAGAGCGCGCGGCGCAGGGTGTGGCGATTGACGCCGAAGCGTTCGGCAAGCTCAGCCTCCACCGGCAGGCGGGAGCCCGGCGCGAGCGCCCCGGCGAGAATGTCCGCCTCCAGCTTCTCGGCGATCTGCCGCCAGAGCGTGACGCCGCTGCCGCGCGCGACGGAGCCAGCCGGGGCCGTGCCGACCTCGTCCTCCGTCATCGGGCTGTGACCATCGGCGGCGAGACTGCGCGGCGCACCAGACATTCCTGCCTCCCCTTCCGCCCAAGAAATCACCGAGGGCGCCCATACCGTCTTGCGCATTTGTATAGACTATTATACAAACTATGTCCAGCAAGGCCCCGCGTCGGCGCCTACCCGTGTGCGCCAGGGGTGCAAGGACATCTGGAGACCGCCCGTGAGGTCCGATCCGCCACATACTGACCCGCAGATCGCAGCCGTGTCCGAGGCCGGAGCGGAGCAGGCCGCGCGGCAGACCATGATGGGGCTTTATGCCCGCGCCACCCGCGCCGAGCTTCAGGCCGCCGTGGAGCGCTTCCAGCCCCTGCCCCAGCTCAAAAGACTGCGCCCGGCCGAGGCCGGCCTCATCATGGTGCAGGGCCGCACCGGAGGCGACGGTGCCCCCTTCAACCTCGGCGAGGCGACGGTGACGCGCGCCGCCGTGCAGCTTGCGGGCGGTGCCACCGGCGTTGCCTATCTGCTCGGCCGCGACCCTGCGAAGGCGGAGGCCGCCGCCATCCTCGATGCCCTGTGGCAGGACCAGGCGCTGCGCCTCGCCGTCACCGATGCGCTCACCCCCGTGCGCCGGCGCCTCGCGGTGGAAGCCGCCGTGGCGGCGGCGGAGACCGAGGCCACCAAGGTCAATTTCTTCACCATGGCGCGGGGAGAGGACTGATGGCCGCCCCCGCCCTCGCGACGCC
>JAEZMT010000208.1 GCA_023442085.1 Pseudomonadota bacterium
GTGCCCAAGGTGACGGTGGCCGGGGGCGTGGCCAAGATGACGAAGCTCGCGCAGGGCTTCCTCGACCTGCACTCCAAGCGCGGCAGCGCCGATCTTCCCGCCCTCGCCGGCCTCGCGTCCGAAGCCGGTGCGGATGCCAATCTCTGCGCCCGCATCGCCGGGGCGAACATGGTGGCGGAGGCGTTCCAGATCGCAACTGCGGCGGGTTTCCCGCTGGGCGATTGCGTCGCCCGCGCCGCCTGGGCCACCGCCGCCCGCGCCCTCGACCGGGCGGATGTTCTGCTGGAAATCACCGTCTTCGACCGCGACGGCACCCTCATGGGCCGCGCACCGCTGTCTCCCGCGCAACGCTGAGCGGCGGATCATTCACCGCCCCCGCGAAAGCGGCGGACATAGGCGGTGTCGTAGAGCGCGCTCTCGCGGAAATCCTCCGCGGCCAGCGCCCGCCCAACAAGGATGAGCGCCGTGCGGGGGATGGGATCGGCGGCGAGCTTCTCCGCGATATCGCCGAGCGTGCCCCGCACCACCCGCTCGTTCGGCCACGTCGCCCGCGCCACCACCGCCACCGGGCAGTCGGCGCCGAGCACGGGCACCAGTTCCGCCACCACCTGATCCAGCGCATGGATGGCGAGATGGATGGCGAGCGTCGCTCCCGTCGCCGCGAACGTCGCGAGCTTCTCCGCCTCCGGCATGGCCGAGGCACGGCCGGAGACGCGGGTGATGACGAGGCTCTGCGCCACTTCCGGCACGGTCAATTCCCGCCCGAGCACGGACGCCGCCGCCGCGAAGGCCGGCACGCCGGGCGTCAGCGTATAGGGAATGCCCCGCCGCTCCAGCCGGCGCATCTGCTCGGCCACCGCGCTGTAGACGGAGAGGTCGCCCGAATGCAGCCGGGCCACATCCTCGCCGGCCTCGAAGGCGCGGACATATTCCGCTTCGATCCGGTCGAGATCGAGCGGCGCGGTATCGACGATGCGCGCGCCCGGCGGGCACCAGCCGAGCATCTCGGCCGGCACGATGGAGCCGGCATAGAGGCACACCGGGCAGCGGGCGATGAGATCGCGCCCGCGCACAGTGATGAGGTCCGCCGCGCCGGGGCCGGCGCCGATGAAATGGATGGTCACACCACGCCCTCCCGCCGCGCCAGCGCGCAGGTGACGGGGCCGAGCGCGAGGCGCGGGCCGATGAGCCGGCCGTGCGCCCCCGCCGCTGCGAGGGCGGCCGTCTCGGCGGCGGAGGGCACGCGGAGCAGCGCCACCACCCGCTCGGAATGGGTCTTGGCCCGGCTGGAGGCGGCCTCCAACTGGCTCTGCGGCACCAGCACCAGAGGCAGGCCGAGCAGCGCCGCCGCCTCGCTGATGCCCGCCTCACCGCCCTTGATCGCGGGGGTGGCGACGAGGGAGACGTCGTCCCGCCCAAGCTCGGCGCGCGCGAGGGCAGCATCGAAGGCGGCGATCACCTCCTCCACCGACACGCCCCGCTTCGAGCCGATCCCGGCCACGATCATGCGCCCTCTCCCGCGTCCGGCGTCTCACCGGGCTTCACCCAGCACCATTGCGTCACCGGCATGGCCGGCCGCCAGCCGGTCATGCCCTTCATCGCCACCGACCGCGCCAGCGAAATGCGCGTGAGCGTGCCGCCGAGGCGGGCGTGGGCGGCGATCAGCAGCGCCTCGGTCTCCAAAGTCACCGCATTGGCCACCATCCGCCCGCCGGGCTTCAGCGCGGCCAGAGCCGTGTCGAACACGCCGGGCTCGCTGGCGCCGCCGCCGATGAAGATCACATCCGGCGTGGGCAATCCCGCAAGGGCGCCCGGTGCCGCACCCTCGACGATCTTCAGGTGCGGCACGCCGAGCTTATGCGCGTTGCGGCCGATGCGGGCGGCGCGCTCGCCATGCCCCTCGATGGCGATGGCCGAGAGGGAGGGGTGCGCCAGCAGCCATTCGATGGCGATGGAGCCCGCCCCCGCGCCGATGTCCCACAGCAATTCCCCCCGCCGCGGCGCGAGGGAGGAGAGGGTGAGCGCGCGCACCTCGCGCTTGGTGATCTGCCCGTCATGCTCGAACAGGTCGTCCGCGAGGCCGGTGGCGAGCGGGAGGATGGGAGCGTCGGGCGCGGCCCGCACCTCCAGCGCCACCACGTTGAGGGCGGCCACGTCGCCGAGATCAAAATCCTCGGCGACGGCGCTCCGGATGCGCTCCGCCGGGCCGCCCAGCGCCTCCAGCACAATGAGGCGGGAGGCGCCGCAGCCATGGGCGGTGGCGAAGGCCGCCACCTGCGCCGGGCCGTCGCCATCTGAAGTCAGCAGCAGCAGCCGAGCGCCGTCCTGCAGGAAGGGCCGCAGCCGCGCCAGCGGGCGGCCGTGGAGGGAGAGGAGGTCCGCCTCCTGCAGCGCCCAGCCGAGCCGCGCAGCAGCCAGCGCGAAGGCGGAGGGGCCGGGAAAGGCGGCCATCTCCGCCGCCGGCACATGGCGGGCGAGGCTCGCGCCGACGCCGTAGAGGAACGGATCGCCTGAGGCGAGCACGCACACCCGCCGCCCCCGCGCGGCCAGCACGCCGTCGAGGCTGAAGGGGCTCGGCCACACCTGCGCCGCGCCATTCACCAGATCGCCGGCCAGCGCCAGATGCCGTGCCCCGCCGAACACAATTTCGGCGGCGGAGATGGCGGCGCGGGCGGCGGGGGAGAGTCCATCCGCCCCATCCTCGCCGATGCCGACGATGGACAGCCAGCGCTCGGCCGGGGCAGTGTCGGCGGCGATGGAAACCCCTGCCTCAGCCATGAAACCCCACATCCTTCTCCTTGGCGGCACCGGCGATGCCCGCGCGCTGGCGACCCGGCTTGCCCCCCGCACGGATATCCGCGTCACGCTCTCCCTCGCCGGCCGCACGGAAAATCCCGCGCCGCAGCCGGTGCCGGTGCGGGTCGGCGGCTTCGGCGGGCCGTCCGGGCTGGAAGACTATCTCAAGGCGGAGGCCATCGCCGCCGTCATCGACGCGACGCATCCCTATGCCGCGCGCATGTCGTTCAACGCCGCGCTCGCCTGCGCTTCGGCCGGCGTCCCGCTCCTCGCGCTGCGCCGCGCGCCCTGGCAGGCGCAAGAGGGCGACCGCTGGCGCGAGGTGGCGGACGTGCTCGCCGCCGTGGCGGCGCTGGGGGAGGCGCCCCGCCGCGTCTTCCTCGCCCTCGGCCGCAACGAGGTGCGTGCCTTCGAGGCGGCGGCGCAGCATGTCTATCTGGTACGCAGCGTCGATCCCGTCACGCCGCCTCTCAGCGTTCCGCAGGCCGACTATGTGCTCGGGCGCGGGCCGTTCGGCGAAGCGGAGGATCATGCTTTGCTCAAGGCCCATGGCATCGACGCCATCGTCGCCAAGAACAGCGGCGGCAGCGCCACCTATGGCAAGATGGCGGCGGCGCGGGCGCTCGCCATCGAGGTGATCCTGATCGACCGCCCGCCCGTGCCGGACGTGGCCGCCGTGGAGCGCCCGGCCGAGGCCGAAGCCTGGCTCGACGGCATCCTCGCTCACGGCGCAGGCGCCGAGCGCGGCGCATAGACGAGGGGCGACTTGCCTTCGCGCGGCACGATCCGCGTCTCGGCGGTGCCGATGAGGACGCAGGTGGCCATGTCCGCCCGCGCGGGGTCGGCGTCCGCCAGCGTCGAAAGCGCGATGCGCTCGTCCTCCCGGCCCGCCGCGCGGCCGAACACCACGGGCACGGAGCCCGGCAGCGTCTCCCTCAGGAGCTCGAACGCGCGGCCGAGTTGCCAGGGCCGCGCCTTGCTGATGGGATTGTAGAGGGCGATGACGAAACCAGCCTCGGCAGCCAGCGCGAGGCGTTTTTCCACCAGCGGCCAGGGTTTGAGATTGTCCGAGAGGGAGATGGCGCAGAAATCGTGCCCCAGCGGCGCGCCGCAGCGGGCGGCCACCGCCAGCATGGCGGTGACGCCCGGCACGATCTCGACCTCCAGCGCTCGCCATTCCGCCGGGCCATGCTCGATAGCCTCGCACACCGCCGCCGCCATGGCGAACACGCCGGGATCGCCGCCCGAAACCATGACGACTTTCGCGCCGGCCACGGCCGCTTCCAGCGCGGCGGAGGCGCGGGCGATCTCCTCGCGATTGTCCGAGGCGCGCCGCTCTTGCCCCGGCCGCTCCGGCAGGCGGGCGAGATAGGGCGCGTAGCCGAACAGGATATCGGCCGCTGCCACCGCGTCGGCTGCCTCCGGCGTCATCTGCCGCGCCGCGCCCGGGCCGAGGCCGATCACGGTGAGCCGCCCGCTCACGCGGCGCGCTCCCAGCCGGGCACCAGCACGATGGCAAAATAGGGCGCCGGCCCCTCCGCCCGCTCGGCGAGGGGGATGAGCGCGCAATCGGCCATGGTGCCGCGCTCCACATAGACCGCCCTCTCCAACCGCCCGGCGGCGGCGAGGGCGCGGCGGATCTTCGGCAGGTTGCGCCCCACCTTCATGATGACCGCCGCATCGGCCTCCGCGAGGCGCCGCGCGAGTTCGTCTTCGTCCAGCGTGCCGGGCAGCACCATCAGCACGTCGTCGCCCTGCGCGATGGGCGCGCCGGCTTCCGACCAGCAGCCGGACATGCCGGTGACGCCGGGGATGACCTGCGTCTGGAACCGGCCGGCGAGGCGCACATGGATGTGCATGTAGGAGCCGTAAAAGAGCGGGTCGCCCTCGCTCAGCACCGCCACCGTGCGCCCGGCCATGAGATGCTCGGCCACGGCCGCGGCGGAGGCATCGTAGAAGGCGCCGATGGCCGTGCGGTAGGCGTCGTCATGCCGGTGGATTTCGGTGGTGACGGGATAGAGCAGCGGCAGCTCCACCGCGCCCTCCGGGAAGTGCGCGGCGGCGACCGTGCGGGCGTGGCTGACGTTTCCCGCCTTGGCGAAATAGCCCACCACGTCCGCACTTTGCAGCGCCTTCACCGCCTTGAGGGTGAGGAGATCGGGATCGCCCGGGCCGACGCCCACGCCGATGAGTTGCCCCTTCACAGCCCGGCCCTCGCAAGCGCGTTCACCGCCGCCGACGTTATGGCGCTGCCACCCAGCCGCCCGCGCACGATGGCAAACGGCACGCCGCGCGGATCTTCCGCCAGCGCGTCCTTGGATTCCGCCGCGCCGACGAAGCCCACCGGCATCCCGAGGATGGCCGCCGGCTTGGGCGCGCCGCGATCCAGCATTTCCAGCAGGTGAAAGAGCGCGGTGGGCGCGTTGCCGATGGCGACCACCGCCCCGGCCAGCTGATCGCCCCACAGTTCCAGAGCGGCGGCGGAGCGGGTGGTGCCAAGCTTTTCCGCCAGCGCCGGCACGGCCGGATCGCGCAGGGTGCAGATCACATCATTGCCGGCGGGCAGCCGCGCGCGGGTGATGCCGTGGGCCACCATCTGCGCATCGCACAGGATGGGCGCGCCGGCTTGAAGCGCCGCGCGCGCGGCGGCGACCGCGCCGGGGCCGAACACGAAGTCCCGCGCCGCCTCCA
>JAEZMT010000210.1 GCA_023442085.1 Pseudomonadota bacterium
TCCTCGCTGTAGTCGCGCTCGGCGCCCGGTCTTTGCAGGATATGCAGATCGAAGGCGGCAAAGGCCTCGAAGTCGAAACGCATCGCCGTCGCGCCGGTGTCGGTGACGTAATCAAGCTCCGTGCGGCACCAGTCGACCACCGGCATGAAATTGTAGCAGACGATCTTGATGCCGGCCTGCCCCACGCTTTCGAGGCTGGCGATCCAGGCCTCGATCTCGGCGGACGCTTCAGCGCCGCGGCGCTTGATGGCGTCGGGAATCGGGATGCTCTCCACCACCGACCAGGACAACGGCACGCGGCCGGGCGGCGTCGTCTCGATCAGGTTGCGCCGCGCCTCCACCATTCCTCGGGTCCACACCTCGCCGATCGGCACCTCGTGAAGGGCGGACACGACATCGGTCGCGCCAACCTGGCGCACCTCGTCCAACGTGACCGGGGCGTTCGGCCCGAACCATCTCCAGCCCTGGCGCATGCGTTTCTCCCTTGAGGCTCGACTGTCCGCGTCGCTGCCGAATTGTTTTTGATTAGACGGCCCGGCACCGGCCGCAGTGCCCGGATCTCCCCCTCGGCAGATCGAAGGCCTGCATCGCTGGCGGGGTCGGACGCGGCGCGGGCACATGCCTCCCGGTCTCCGATGATGGCGGAGCGGGGCGGGGATTGAGCGTCATTGAGTCATCTTCCG
This sequence comes from Pseudomonadota bacterium, assembly GCA_023442085.1. Classification (GTDB taxonomy): domain Bacteria; phylum Pseudomonadota; class Alphaproteobacteria; order Rhizobiales; family Xanthobacteraceae; genus Xanthobacter. The sequence continues at coordinate 684 of JAEZMT010000210.1, forward strand.
AACGCATGGATTGAAATACTAATATACTAGTCGAGGGAAGGTGCCAATTCGGCCGCCACCGCCTTCACGGCGATCGGGGCGCAGACACGTGCCGACGCGGCCCTGCCGCCCCAGATCGAGCGGGTGTTCCGAGAGTTTCGAGGTGCAAGGGGCACGCAAGGTCCGGCGGCAGATGGTGCGGTTTCTGCGCCGCCTGCGGGATCGACGCTTATGCCCGCCCCATTTTCCCCGCGCATTCAAGCCGTTCTGGCGATGCCCTCGATGGCGCGGAGGCGCGTGATGGCGAAATCCGTGAAGGCTCTGATCACCGGTCTCATGTATCGAACCGACGGGTAGGCCAGGAAGGCCTCTGTCGATCTGATGCTATAGGCGGGCAGCACGCGGACCAGGCGCCCATCTGCGAGAGCATCGGCCACGAGCGGATGCTGGACGGGCCCCACGCCGCGTCCGTCGCAGAGGGAAGCGACCAGGAACTGTGCGTTGTTTGTCCGCAGGATCGGGCTCACGGTCACGCTGACTTCGCCATCTTCATGCTGGAGGCTGAGACTGTCGGACGGCGCGGGAATGGCGGTCGCCATGACCACATTCACCTCCGCGAGGCGCCGGGGATCGTCCAGTCCTCCGATGCGGGCCAAATAGGAGGGCGCGGCCACGATAAAGCGCCGAATGAAGCCGATGCGCCGCACGATGATATTCCGCGCCTCAGGTCGGCCATAGCGCAGGGCCAGATCGAAGTCCTCATGCACCAGATCGATCACGCGATCTTCCAGTACCAGCTCCATGCTGACCCCGGGGTGGGCGGCCTGAAAGTCGTTGACGATCGGATGGATGTGCTTGGAGCCGATGCAGCTCGGCACATGGAGGCGAATCCGACCCTCGATAACGCCAGCCTCCCGGCGCGAATCCTCCAATGCGGCGTCGATCGCCCCGAGGGCGGGCTGGGCGATCTCGTAGAGCCGCTGGCCCTGCGGCGTGGTCCGAACGAGCCGGGCCGAGCGCTCCAGCAGGCGGGCGCCCACATGCGCCTCCAGATTACGCAAGTGCTTGCTGACGGCGGGCTGGGACACGGCGAGATCCCGCGCGGCGGCGGTCATCGAACCGCGCTCGACGGTGCGGACGAAGGCGCGAAGGGCGAGCGTGAGATCCATTCATTCCACATGGTTATGGCTGCAATCACCTCATAGCTGATAGACGTGGCGAATGCGAGGCGCTTCTGTCCGGGCATGCTGTCCCCAACAGGTTCGCGTCCATGCCTCTGACCCGTCGCGCCGTCCTCATCGGGGCTCCGGCCCTCCTGTCCGGCTGCGCCGGCCAGCCGACGATCGATAGAGCCCTGCCATCCCCGCCGGTCAATGCCATGCACTTGGCCATGTATGCGGCTCTTGAGGGCGAGCCGTATCCCGTCCCCGCCGTCGACCTTTCGGAGGTGGACCCGCGCTTCCTCCGGCAATCGGTGCCCTATCGGACGGAACATCTGCCCGGGACGGTCGTGGTCGATCCTGGGCAACGATATGCGTATCTCGTCGGCGAGAACGGGCGTGCATTGCGTTACGGCGTCGGGGTCGGCAAAGAGGAGGCCTTCAACTTCCGCGGCGCGGCGCTGGTGGGCCGCAAGGCGCAGTGGCCGCGCTGGACGCCCACGGCGAACATGATCAGCCGCGAGCCGGACCGCTATGGCCGCTTCGCCGGCGGCCTTCCGGGCGGACCAAGCAACCCTCTGGGCCCAAGGGCGCTCTATCTCTATCGGGACGGGGTGGACACGCTCTATCGGCTGCACGGGACCATAGAGCCCTGGACCATCGGCACGATGGTCTCATCCGGCTGCATCAGGCTGATGAACCAGGATATCATCGACCTCTATCGTCGCGTCCCGACCGGCTCCAGGGTGGTGGTGCTGCCGGCATGAGATCGCTCGGCAGAGGCCCCTCCGGTCACGATGGCGAGCTTCCGCGACAGGTCCATCCCCGAGATGACCTCCATGGGCGTGCCGGCGGTGCCGATCGATATCCGCTCGTCATATGGCTGTCCTGGGAGAGCTGGCACCCCGTGCGGGACAACAGCGCTGTGAGGGCTGAACGTCTGGCAACGTGATGTGCCGTTCTCGGGTCGATCACTGAGTCCGCAAGGTCGGGTCCGGCCGCATGGCAAAAGCCCGCGCGACGTGGCCGAGCTTGTCGGGATTGCGGGTGATGTAAATCGCTGTGATCCGGCCGCCTTCGATAGCCAGAGCCGTGGTCTGGAGGACATCTCCGCGCTCGCGGCTGACATAGCCGGGCAACCCATCGATCCAGGCGAGTTCCAGCATCTGCGCCCAGCCCTCCCCCCATTTCCGGCGCACCCCCTCATATAGCCGCAGGAGGCGGTCCAATCCCGCGATGGGGTTGATGAAGGCCAGAACCTTGCCGCCGCCGTCCGCACGCAGAACCACATTCTCGGCGAGGAGCGTCCGCAGCGTTGCAGTGTCGCCGCTGGTCGAGGCTGCGAAGAAGGCACGCGCGATCCGCTCGCCCTCTTCGCGTTCGACCGGGAAGCGCGGACGCGCAGCCTGAATGTTCCGGCGCGCCCGGACGGCGAGCTGGCGCACGGCCGCAGCCTCCCGGTCGAGCGTGTCCGCCACCTCGCCGAGCGGCACGCCGAAGACGTCGTGGAGGAGGAAGGCCGCCCTTTCCAGCGGTGACAGGCGCTCAAGCGCCATCATCAACGTCAGCGTCAGGTCATCCTCATCCAGGCGTTCTTCTTCGGCTTCGACGAGCGGCTCGGGCAGCCAGGCGCCGACATAGGTCTCACGGCGGGCACGTGCCGACTTCATCTCGTCAAGGCAAAGCCGGGTGACGACGCGCGCAAGGAACGGATAGGGGGCTGCGACGCCCGCTCGGTCCGCGGCGACCCAGCGCAACCATGCGTTCTGCACGACATCCTCGGCTTCGCTGCGCGAGCCCAGCATGCGGTAGGCGATGCGCAAGAGCCGCGCCCGATGGGTCTCGAAGATGTCCGTGGCGTCGTCCACCAGCCGCATGTGCGTTTCCTCGATCGTGGTTTCCCTTGCCCTGCGATGATGGCCCCGAACAACGCCCGCCGCCCAGCCTACACCGGTTCCGACGACCGGTCCGCCGTCGACAGTTTGAGGCCAGCGAGCCAGTTCTCGAACCGCGTCGGTCCGAGGCGCGCCGCTTCCGCATGCTCGGGAACAAGTGAACCTTTCTTGAGCGCGGCCCCGAAGTAGCGCGCCGCCCTGTCGGCCTGGACCTCCCGAACGTCGCCGTCCGCGGCGATGCGGCGAGCGACGAAGTCGCGGAACGGCAGGCGATCGGGCCCGGCAATCTCGATCGTCGCGTTGCGCGGCAGAGCCAGCGCGGCATCGGCAAGCATTGCGGCGACATCGGCAGCGGCGATGGGCTGGAAGTCCGCGTCGGGTACGACGAGGCGGTCGCCGGCGACCGATGCTTGCGCGATGGTGGCGATGAACTCGAAGAACTGGGTCGCGCGGACGATGGTGAAAGGAACGCCGGAGGCCTTGATGAGCCGCTCCTGCGCGACCTTCGCCCGGAGATAGCCGTTCTCCTCGAGGCCATCCGTGCCGACGATGGACAGGGCGACGTGATGCCTCACGCCCGCCGCGCTCTCGGCAGCCAAAAGGTTGCGGCCCGAGCGCTCGAAAAAGTCGAGCACCGCCGCATCCTCGAACGAAGGCGAATTGGACACGTCCACGACAATGTCTGCGCCGGCAAGGACCTCGGCCAGGCCTTCACCCGTCAGCGCGTTCACGCCGGTGCTCGGCGAAGCCCCGATGGCATTGAGCCCTTGTCGCGAAAGTCTGGCCGTCAATTGACGCCCGATGAGCCCACTTCCGCCAATCACTACGATCTTCATGGTACCATCTCCTCGTCTCGGAACGGACGGGGTTGGCGCGTGCCGCTTTCAGGCGTCCGTTAAAGCAAGGACGCGGCGTGTGGGGCCGGATGTGACAT
>JAEZMT010000465.1 GCA_023442085.1 Pseudomonadota bacterium
AGCGGACCGGCGCCATCGTGGACGCCCCGGTCGGCAAGGGCCTGCTCGGCCGCGTCGTGGACGCCCTCGGCAACCCGATCGACGGCAAGGGCCCGATCATGTTCACCGAGCGTCGCCGCGTCGACGTGAAGGCGCCGGGCATCATCCCGCGCAAGTCGGTGCATGAGCCCATGCAGACCGGCCTCAAGGCGATCGACGCGCTGATCCCGATCGGCCGCGGCCAGCGCGAGCTGATCATCGGCGACCGCCAGACCGGCAAGACTGCTGTCGCGCTCGACGCCATCCTGAACCAGAAGCCCCTCAACGCCGGCGACGCCCCCGAGAGCCAGAAGCTCTACTGCGTCTACGTCGCGGTGGGCCAGAAGCGCTCCACCGTCGCGCAGTTCGTGAAGGTGCTCGAGGAGCAGGGCGCGCTCGAATATTCGGTCGTCGTCGCCGCCACCGCCTCGGACGCTGCGCCGATGCAGTTCCTGGCGCCGTTCACCGGCACCGCCATGGGCGAGTACTTCCGTGACAACGGCATGCACGCGCTCATCATCCACGACGACCTGTCCAAGCAGGCCGTGGCCTATCGCCAGATGTCGCTGCTGCTGCGCCGCCCGCCGGGCCGCGAGGCCTATCCCGGCGACGTGTTCTACCTCCACTCCCGCCTGCTGGAGCGCGCGGCCAAGCTGAACGACGCCCACGGCGCCGGCTCGCTCACCGCTCTCCCGGTCATCGAGACCCAGGCGAACGACGTGTCGGCCTACATCCCGACCAACGTCATCTCCATCACCGACGGCCAGATCTTCCTTGAGTCCGACCTGTTCTACCAGGGCATCCGCCCGGCGGTGAACGTCGGCCTCTCGGTGTCGCGCGTGGGCTCCTCGGCCCAGATCAAGGCGATGAAGCAGGTCGCCGGCAAGATCAAGGGCGAGCTTGCCCAGTATCGTGAGCTCGCGGCCTTCGCCCAGTTCGGTTCCGACCTCGACGCCTCCACCCAGAAGCTGCTCAACCGCGGCGCCCGCCTGACCGAGCTTCTGAAGCAGAGCCAGTTCGCGCCGCTGAAGGTCGAGGAGCAGGTGGCGGTGATCTATGCCGGCACCAACGGCTATCTCGACCCCCTGCCGGTTTCCAAGGTCCGCGAGTTCGAGCAGGGCCTGCTCCTGGCGCTGCGCTCGCAGCACCCGGAAATCCTGGAAGCCATCCGCACGTCCAAGGAACTGTCCAAGGACACCGCCGAGAAGCTGACGAAGGCCCTGGACGCCTTCGCCAAGAGCTTTGCCTGAACGGCGCCTGTTCCTCGAACCTGACGGACGGGCACGATGGCGAGCCTGAAAGACCTACGAAACCGCATCGCCTCGGTGAAGGCGACGCAGAAGATCACCAAGGCGATGCAGATGGTCGCCGCGGCGAAGCTGCGTCGCGCCCAGATGGCGGCGGAAGCGGCCCGTCCCTATGCCGAGCGCATGGAGACGGTGCTGGGCAATCTCGCCGCCGGCATCATCGGCGGCGGGCAGGCGCCCGTCCTCATCGCCGGCACCGGCGCCGACCAGAAGCATCTGCTGCTGGTCGCGACGGGCGAGCGCGGCCTGTGCGGTGCGTTCAACACCTCCATCGTCCGTCTCGCCCGCGAGCGGGCGCAGCAGCTGATCGGCGAAGGCAAGGACGTCAAGTTCTTCTGCGTCGGCCGCAAGGGCTATGACCAGCTGCGCCGGATTTATCCCGACCGGATCATCGAGCTGGTGGACCTGCGCTCGGTGCGCACTCTGAGCTTCAAGGACGCCGACGCCATTGCGTCGAAGATCCTTGCCCTGCTCGACCAGGGCGCGTTCGACGTGTGCACGCTCTTCTACGCCCAGTTCAAGAGCGTCATCTCGCAGGTCCCGACCGCGCAGCAGATCATCCCCGCCACCTTCGAGGCGCGGGACGCGGATGCGGCGGGTCCGGTCTATGAATACGAGCCGGCCGAGGAGGATATCCTCGCCGACCTCCTGCCCCGCAACATCGCGGTGCAGATCTTCCGCGCCCTCCTGGAGAACCAGGCGTCGTTCTACGGCTCGCAGATGAGCGCCATGGACAACGCGACGCGGAACGCGGGCGACATGATCAAGAAGCAGACGCTGATCTACAACCGGACGCGTCAGGCCATGATCACGAAGGAACTCATCGAAATCATCTCCGGCGCCGAAGCGCTCTGACCGCGGCCTGGACGAGGACAAAGGACGACGAACATGGCGAACCCCACCGGACGCATCACCCAGGTCATCGGCGCCGTTGTCGACGTGCAGTTCGACAGCCACCTGCCGGAAATCCTCAACGCGCTCGAGACCACCAACCACGGCAATCGCCTGGTGCTCGAGGTGGCCCAGCATCTCGGTGAGAACACCGTCCGCGCCATCGCGATGGACGCCACCGAGGGCCTCGTGCGCGGCCAGCCCGTGACCGACACCGGCGCCCCGATCCTGGTGCCCGTGGGTGACGCCACCCTCGGCCGCATCATGAACGTGATCGGCGAGGCGGTGGACGAACTCGGCCCTGTGGTCGGCGAGACCAAGCGCGCCATCCACCAGCCGGCTCCGTCTTACGCGGACCAGTCCACCGAGGCGGAAATCCTCGTCACCGGCATCAAGGTGGTGGACCTGCTCGCGCCCTACTCCAAGGGCGGCAAGATCGGCCTGTTCGGCGGCGCCGGCGTGGGCAAGACCGTGCTCATCATGGAGCTCATCAACAACATCGCGAAGGCGCACGGCGGCTATTCCGTGTTCGCCGGCGTGGGCGAGCGCACCCGTGAGGGCAACGACCTCTATCACGAGATGATCGAGTCCAAGGTGAACGTGGACCCCCACGAGCACAATGGCTCTGCCGCCGGCTCCAAGTGCGCCCTCGTGTACGGCCAGATGAACGAGCCTCCGGGCGCACGCGCCCGCGTCGCGCTCACCGGCCTCACGGTCGCCGAGCACTTCCGCGACCAGGGCCAGGACGTGCTGTTCTTCGTGGACAACATCTTCCGCTTCACCCAGGCCGGCTCGGAAGTGTCGGCTCTGCTCGGCCGCATTCCCTCGGCGGTGGGCTACCAGCCGACGCTGGCCACCGACATGGGCGCCCTGCAGGAGCGCATCACCACCACCACCAAGGGCTCGATCACCTCGGTGCAGGCCATCTACGTGCCGGCCGACGACCTGACCGACCCGGCGCCTGCCGCCTCCTTCGCCCATCTCGACGCGACCACCGTGCTCTCGCGCTCCATCGCCGAGAAGGGCATCTATCCGGCGGTGGACCCGCTGGACTCCACCTCGCGCATCCTCTCCCCGCTGGTCATCGGCGAGGAGCACTACAACGTGGCGCGCCAGGTGCAGCAGACCCTCCAGCGCTACAAGGCGCTGCAGGACATCATCGCGATCCTGGGCATGGATGAGCTCTCCGAAGAGGACAAGCTCACCGTGGCCCGCGCCCGCAAGATCGAGCGCTTCCTCTCGCAGCCCTTCCACGTCGCGGAAGTGTTCACCGGCTCCCCGGGCAAGCTCGTGGACCTGAAGGACACCATCTCCGGCTTCAAGGGCCTGGTGGAAGGCAAGTACGACTACCTGCCCGAGCAGGCCTTCTACATGGTCGGCTCCATCGATGAAGCCATCGAGAAGGGCAAGAAGCTGGCCGCCGAGGCGGCCTGATCCCAACCCCGCGGCGGAGCGATCGCGATGAACATCAAGATCGTCTGCCTCGTGCTCGGGCTGCTGGCCGGTGGCATCACCGGCTGGCTCACCCGGCCCCAGGTGGCGGAACTGCGCCTCCCGGGCATCGACATCCGCGTACAGGGGGAGGGGCCGCGCGGCGGCCTCACTTCCGAGCAGACCCGCCACATCCTGCTTGCAGCCGTGGTGGGCGCGATCATCGGCCTGGGCGTCGGCTTCGTCGCCGACCGCCGCCGCTGACCGGACACGAGATTTCACGGAGCCGTCCGGCTCCCACCCATGGCGGAGCCGTTCCGTCGGCCTGATTCCTCCCGAGGGCGGCCGGCAGGCTCCCGCGGGATCCCCGGCGGGGACGACCCGGAGATTGAACAGATGGCGACCTTACCTTTTGAGCTGGTCTCCCCCGAGCGCCTCGTCTTTTCCGGCGCCGTGACCGAGGTGATCGTGCCGGGCGCGGAAGGCGAGTTCGGCGTGCTGGCCGGCCATGCGCCCTTCATCGGCATGCTCAAGCCCGGCATCCTCACCATCAAGGCTGACGGCGGCGCCCGCCGCTATTTCGTCCGCGGCGGCTTCGCCGAGGTGAACCCGGCCGGCCTCACAATCCTCGCCGAAGAGGCGAAGCCGGTGGAGGAGCTTGATCTCGGCGCCCTCGCCCAGCAGATCCAGGATGCCCGCGAGGACGTGAACGACGCCACCGGCGACGACGCCAAGCAGCGCGCGGCCCGCCATCTCGCCGACCTCCAGCAGGTCTACGAGGCGCTGGAGCGCGACCGCACCGGCGGCACCGCGCACTGACGCGTTCGGCGAGAGAATTGAAGGAAGGCCCGGGCCGCAAGCCCGGGCCTTTTCTTTTGGCGCGACGGTGGCGCGGGCGTGTTGTCCCGACCGATGCTGCGTGGTCATCTACGCGCTCCGGGGGATGCCATGACCGCTGATCCGACTACAATGAGGCGGCCTGACTCGTCCGCAGGTGCCCCGAGCCGACGGACCGTTGTGGCGGGACTTGCCGCTGGGGCCGGCAGTATCCTGACGCTCTTCCCCTCCCCAACCCGCGCCGACGCGGTGGCCGGGCCGGCCCGCCCCGGGGACGAGGAATTGATGCGCGAAGCCATCGCCCTTGCGGCCCAGTCGGACTTTCCTTTCGGAGCGGTGATCGCGCGGGGCGGGACGATTCTGTCCCGTGGCCCCAATCTCGGCCGGCAGTTGAACGATCCCACCGCTCATGCCGAGATGGTCGCCATCCGCCGTTTCCTCGCCGCGCGGCCCGCCGACGAACTGAAGGGCGCGACGATCTACGCCACGGCCGAGCCGTGCCCCATGTGCATGGGCGCGATCCTGTGGTGCGGCCTGTCCCGGGTGGTATTCGGCGCATCGCTGGAGGAGGTCGCGGCGAAGTATGGCCGCCAATCGCAGATCGGGCTCCCGGCCCTCGACGTTGCGCGAACGATGGCCGAGGCGGCGCCCTTTCTGAAGGTGGAGATCACCGGGGGCGTGCTGGCGCCCGACGTGCTGGCGCTTTTTCAAAATATAGTAAAACGATAGACGATATCTAAACGTAGCTGGTATGCTTCTTGCCGCTTGGAAGCCGTCCAAACGGGAGAGACCTCGCATGCAGCCCGCCCCCCTGCACGCCCAATCCGTGCCCCCCGCGTCCCCGCTTCTTGCTGGGTCCAACCCCGCGCAGGCGCTGCTGCTCACCGAGAACGCCGCGCTCACAAACGGCCCGCCGCTGCTGTTTCAGCGCCTCACCGCCAAGGAGCGCGAAGAGGTGCTGCGGGAAGGCCAGAAGCGCGTCGTCTATCGCGGCAAGATGCTGTTCTCCCAGGGCACGCCGCACGATGGCATCTTCCTGATCGAGAGCGGCCGCATCCGCGTGTTCTATATCGCGCCCTCGGGACGCGAGATCACGCTGGCGTACTGGAGCGCGGGCAATTTCGTGGGCGGCCCGGAGCTGTTCGGGCAGGGCCAGCACGTCTGGTCCGGCGTCGCGGCGACCAACAGCGTGGTGGTCCATCTCTCGGGCAAAACCCTGCGCCGGCTGATCGCTCAGGTGCCGGCCTTCGCCATCGGCCTGATCGAAGGGCTCACCTTCAAGGGCAAATGCTATTCGGCTCTTGCCCAGATGCTGGGCACACGGTCCGTCACGGAGCGGCTCGCCCATCTCCTGATCCACCTCGCCGACACCTATGGCGTGAAGGAAGAGGGCGCGATCGCCATCGGCTCGGCCTTCACTCACGCGGACCTCGCCCACATGGTGGGGGCCACCCGCCAATGGGTCACCATCAGCCTCAAGCGGTTGCAGGAGCAGGGGGTTCTCCGGGCGGAGAAGGCGAAGATCGTGGTCTACGAGCTCGAAGCCCTCCACGTGATGCGGGGCGATCGGTGAGCCCGATGGCGCGTTGCGCCGCAGCAATGCGCTCATTGATGAAAAAGAAGGCGGGTCCGCAAAGGAGGCAACTAATCGACACCTCGGCCGCATCTTCCTTTGAACGGATCGAACCTGACGCCTGAAGATCACCGTCGAGAGCCGTCTTAGCCCCGAGAGGTGGATCAGATGAACCCGTTTCGCCCGCGCATTCTTCGCAGCATTGCCGTCGCCCTCGCCGCCTCCTGCGCCGTTCTTCCGGCCGCGGCGGAGACCATCACCTTCGGCATCGGCACGCAGGATACGACCACAAACACGGTGACCACCGGTGTCGTCATCAAGGAGCTGAAGCTCCTCGACAAATATCTGCCGAAGGACGGCAAGTATGCCGGCGCCACCTACAACATCGAGTGGCAGAACTTCACCTCCGGGCCGCCCGTCACCAACGGCATGATGGCCGACAAGCTCCAGTTCGGCGGCATGGGTGATTATCCGCTGGTGGTGAACGGCTACACCTTCCAGTCGAACCCCCAGTCCAAGTCCCAGCTCATCGCCGTCGCCGCCTACAACATCTACGGCTCCGGCAATGGCGTGGTGGTGCACAAGGACTCGCCCTATTTCGAACTGAGCGATCTGAAGGGCAAGGTCCTCAGCGTGCCGTTCGGCTCCGCCGCCCACGGCATGATCCTCAAGGCCATGCAGGACAAGAACTGGCCGGCCGATTACTTCAAGCTGGTCAGCCAGTCGCCGGAGGTGGGCTCCACCAACCTTCAGGAAAAGAAGATCGACGCCCACGCCGATTTCGTCCCCTTCGCCGAGCTGCTGCCCTTCCGCGGCTTCGCCCGCAAGATTTTCGATGGCGTCGAGACGAATGCCCCCACCTGGCACGGCGTTGTGGTGCGCACGGACTTTGCCGAGAAGTATCCGGAAGTCGTGGTCGCCTATATCAAGGCGGTCATCGAGGCCAATGACTGGGTCCGCAAGAACCCGAAGGAAGCCGCCGAGAAGATCGCCAAGTGGACCGGTATCGACAAGGAAGTGGTCTATATCTTCCTCGGCCCGGGCGGCATCATGACCATGGACCCCACCATCAAGCCCCAGCTGGTCGAGGACGCCGCGCAAGACGCGGGCGTGCTGCAGAAGCTCGGCCGCATGAAGGAGTTCGACGTCAAGGCCTGGGTCAACGACAGCTACGCCCGCCAGGCCTACAAGGAGTTGGGGCTCGATTACGAGGCGCAACTGAAGAGCCTCGCCAATTATGAGATTTCCGGCGACGACAGCTTCTGCAAGACCAAGATTGCCGAGCCGCGCAAGGCGGGTGAGATCTGGGTGGAAGGGGAGGGGATCAAGCCCTATTCCAGCGCCGCCTGCACGCTGGGCGCCCTCGCGGAACTGAATGCCGCCGGCAAGAAGGTCAACATGACCTATCTGTTCGACACCGCCCGCGGCATCAAGCTGTTCGCCACCGACGCCTTCTATGCGGTCTCCACCAAGGACGGGAAGACCGAGATCCAGCCCTTCATGCTGAAGGCCGATGCCGAGGCGGCCGCGGCCAAGGGCGGCGGCAAGGTGCTGCCCTTCCCTGATGCGCTGAAAGCCGCGTCCGCGGCGCGCGGGTGAGCGTCATGAACAGCATCGCAGTGAAGGCCGCGCCCATGAAATCCGCGACGCTCCACCTCGCCGGCGACGGCGGGGCGGCAGCCCGTCCCGTCGCGCCCGGTCACATCGTGCTGCGGCCGGAGCGGGACGCGGTGGCGGCAATGCCGGTGCCGGACGGCTCCTTCACCGGACGCGCGCGACGCTGGCTCAAGCTCAATGCCGACACCATCCGCGCGACGCTGCTCGGGGCGCTGGCCATCGGCCTGTTCATCCTCGCCTGGCATGTGGTGACGGTGAACCGCATGTCCTTCTATGTGCGGTTCATCAACGTGCCCTCGCCCGAGCAGGTGCTGGAAAGCGCGCGTGCGGCCTTTTCCACCGGCGCCTTCCTCAACCACATCTTCATTTCCTGCCGGCGCATCTTCATCGGCTTCGCGCTTGCCGCTTTGGTGGCGGTGCCGCTGGGGCTTCTGATGGGGCGCTTCCAGCTCTTGAAGGAGTTCGTCTTTCCCGTCTCGGAGGTGCTGCGGCCCATCCCGGCCATCGCCTGGGTGCCCATGTCCATCATGCTGTGGCCGACCAACGAGGAAAGCATCGTCTTCATCACCTTCCTCGGCTCGTTCTTCCCCATCCTCATCAACACGCTGCACGGAATGGCGAACGTGGACGAGGTGCTGGTGCGCGCCGCCCGGTGCCTCGGGGCAACCGAGCGCGCCACGTTCCGCGAGGTTTATTTCCCCGCCGTGCTGCCGCAGGTCTTCACCGGCCTCACCGTGGGCATGGGCGTCGCCTGGGTGTCGCTGATCGCGGCGGAGATGATCTCCGGCCAATTCGGCATCGGCTATTTCACCTGGGAGGCTTACTCGCTGGTGCAGTATCCGGACATTGCGCTGGGCATGATCACCATCGGCGTGCTCGGCCTCGGCTCCTCGTTTCTCATCCGCATCGCGGGCCGGGCCGTCACGCCCTGGTCGCGCGCCAAGTGAGGCCCGCCATGGCGATCCCCGCGACCGCGCCGGTGAGGACCGGCCTCATCGAGGTCTCCGACTTCAACCTCGCCTATGACACCATCGACGGCGCCGTCATCGCGGTGCGCGATGCGGACCTGGTGGTGAACCCCGGCGAGTTCGTCTCCATCATCGGCCCCTCCGGCTGCGGCAAGTCCACGTTCCTCAATGCGGTGGCCGGCTTCCTTAAGCCCACGTCAGGCACGGTCACGGTGGATGGCGAGCCGGTGAAGGGGCCCTCCGCCGACCGGGGCATGGTCTTCCAGCAATATTCGCTCTTCCCCTGGAAGACGGTGCGGGAGAACGTGGAATTCGGCCTGAAGATGCGCGGCATGGGCAAGTCCGAGCGGGCGGTCGCGGCGCGGACGCTGCTCGGCCTCGCCGGCCTCTCCGCGTTCGAGGACCATTACCCGGATCGCCTCTCTGGCGGCATGAAGCAGCGCGTGGGCATCGTCCGGGCGCTCGCGACCGGGCCGAAGGTGCTGCTGCTGGACGAGCCGTTCGGCGCGCTAGACGCGCAGACGCGGGTCATCATGCAGCAGATCCTCACCAACCTCTGGCAGCGGCTCGGCATCTCGGTGCTGTTCGTGACCCACGACATCGACGAGGCGATCTTCCTCTCCGACCGCATCTACGTGATGACCGCCCGTCCCGGCACCATCAAGGCCGAGGTGACGGTGCCCTTGCCCCGTCCACGCGACGCCGCCCTCCAGCTGACGCCGGAATTCGTCCAGTTGCGGGCCGACCTCGGCGCCCTCATCCGCGAGGAGAGCCTCAAGGCCATGGGCGGCGAGCTGAACGAGGACGCGCTGAAGGGCCTCGCGGTGAACCTCAATGGGGCGAGCCTCGCCGAGGTGGTGTGAGGCGGGGGCAGGGCTGCCGCGCCGGGATCTTAACGTCTGTCACCGAGGTCATGGCCGGGCTCGTCCCGGCCATCCACGTGGTTGGACTGGGAAAACATGTTTCGCTGCTGCTCTGTCGGCCCGACGTGGTTGCCCGGGACAAGCCCCGGGCATGACGAGCCTGACGGACTGACCAGCGCTCGCTTTTTCTTTTGGCAACCCGTTCCGAAAATCCGCAATTAATTGACCCTGCAAGGCCTTAGTCCTCAAGAGCGCGGCGCCCTCCGGCTAAAATAAAAATCGAACAACAACCGGACCTGCCCCATGGCCTACGTCGTCACCGACAAGTGCATCCGCTGCAAATTCATGGATTGCGTCGCCGTCTGCCCGGTGGACTGCTTTTATGAAGGCGAGAACATGCTCGTCATCAAGCCCGACGAGTGCATCGACTGCGGCGTCTGCGAGCCGGAATGCCCGGCCGCCGCCATCTCCGCCGACAGTGATCCGGCCGCCGCGCCGTGGATCGCGCTCAATGCCGAATATGCGGCCCTGTGGCCCAACATCGCCGAGAAGAAGGAGCCGCCGGCGGATGCCGCGGAGTGGATGAACGTGGACGGCAAGTTCGAGAGCGCCTTCTCCCCGGCGCCGGCTGAGGCGTGAGGCGATCATGAGCAATTTGAACACCGAGACCGTGCTCGAGGTCCGCCACTGGACCGACCGCCTTTTCTCCTTCACCGCCACCCGCGACAGCGCCTTCCGCTTCAAGAGCGGCCAGTTCACCATGATCGGACTCGACGTGAACGAAAAGCCCCTTCTGCGGGCCTATTCGCTCGCCTGCGCGCCGCACGAGGAGCAGCTGGAATTCTTCTCCATCAAGGTGCCGGACGGCCCCCTCACCTCCCGCCTCCAGATGCTGCAGCCCGGCGATCCCATCCTCGTCGGCCGCCGGCCCACGGGCACGCTGCTGCTGGACAATCTCAAGCCCGGCAAGCGCCTCTATCTCCTCGCCACCGGCACCGGCCTCGCGCCCTTCGTCTCCATCGCCAAGGACCCGGAGGCCTATGAAAGGTTCGAGCACATCATCCTGGTCCATGGCTGCCGCGAGGTGGCGGAACTCGCCTATGGCGAGCAGGTGGTGGCGGACCTCAAGGCGCACGATTTCCTCGGCGAATATGCGCAGGCGCAGCTGCTGCATTATCCCACCGTCACCCGCGAGCCGTTCCGCAACCGCGGCCGCGTCACCGACCTCATGGAGAGCGGCCAGCTCTTCGCCGATCTCGGCCTGCCGGACCTCGACGCCGAGCACGACCGGGTGATGCTGTGCGGCTCCCCGCAGATGATTGCCGACACCAAGGCGCTGCTCGAATCCCGCGATTTCGTCGAAGGCGCGGGCAACCGGCCGGAGACCTACGTGGTCGAGAAGGCGTTCGCTGAGCGCTGAGGGTTGCACATTGCAAAATCGTGCAACGGGCCGGTAACGATCCGAAGCTAGGCTGTCGCGCCAGATCCCGATGATGGAGATGCTGGTGTCGATACGTTGTGAATTTGGATCGCGCCTGCGCGCAATGGCCGGAGCAGCGGTGATGCTGGCCGGCGTCCTCGCCGCCGGAGCCGCCGCGGCGGCGCAGCCGGCGGTGGCCGTGACGAATGTGAATCTTCGGGCGGGGCCGAGCACCAGCTTCCCGACCGTGGTCACAGTGCCGGCCGGCGCGGCGCTGCAGACCTATGGCTGTCTCGCGGACTATTCCTGGTGCGATGTCGCGCTGGGCAACGTGCGCGGCTGGATGGCGGCGCAGTACATCAAGGTCGTGCCGTCCGCTGGCGCCTCGCCGGTGGTGATGACGGCGGCGGTGGCGGCGGGGCTCGGCATCGCCGCGGTGGCCTTCAACCAGTCCTATTGGAACACCCATTACGTGGGTCGCCCCTGGTACGGCCAGTGGAACCGCTATTACGGACCCTATGCCCGTGGCCCTGTCGGCCATGTGGGCGCCACCAGCTGCCGCAATGGCGTCTGCCGTCATGTGGGCGCCACGCGCGGCCCGGCCGGCAACACCGTCGTGCGGCGCGGCGTGGTGGTGCGTTGATCGAATATTTCGATCAATTGTAGAAAAACAACTCGTTTGATCGATCCATGGCAGGGGGCCATCCTCGTCTCAAGAGGACCCCCTGCCATGACCGACAAGCACCTGACCGATCCCGCTGTTATTCCCGTCGCGCCCGCCGTCCCCGAGCCGTCTTCGAGCAGCCCGCTGGTGACGGCCTTCGGCGGCATTCTGCCGGGGCTTGCCTACACGGTCGTGATCGCGGCGGCGGCCTACGCCATCCGGCAGGTGCCGGGCATGGGGCTCGTCAGCCCGCTGATCCTCGCCATCGTCATCGGCATGGCGCTGCACAACATCTTCGGCACGGCGGCCATCATCAAGCCGGGCGTGAAGTTCGCGCTCCGTCGCATCCTGCGCTTTGCCATCGTGCTTTTGGGCCTCCAGCTCACCTTCGAGCAGGTGCGCTCGGTGGGCGTGGTGGGCTTCTCCATCGTCGCCTTCACGCTGTTTGCCACCTTCTTCGTCACCCGCTGGATCGGCCGCGCCATGGGCGTGGACCGGCAGCTCTCGGAGCTGATCGCCGCCGGCACGGCCATCTGCGGCGCCTCGGCGGTGATCGCCACCAACACGGTGACGCGCGGCTCGGATGAGGACGTGGCCTATGCGGTGGCCTGCGTCACCATCTTCGGCTCGCTCTCCATGCTGCTGATGCCGGCGCTGATCCCGTTCACGGGCTTCGACGCCCACGCCTTCGGCCTGTGGACCGGCGCCTCCATCCATGAGGTGGCGCAGGTGGTGGCGGCGGCCTTCCAGGGCGGCCAGCAGGCCGGCGAGTTCGGCACGGTGGCGAAGCTCTCGCGGGTGATGCTGCTGGCGCCCCTCGTCATCGGCCTCGGCGCGGCGGCGGTGATACGGGCGCGCGGCGACAAGTCGGCCGGCCATGCCAGCCCGCCCATGCCGTGGTTCGTGTTCGGCTTCATCGCCATGGTGATGGTGGCCTCCAGCGGCTACGTGCCGCCCGAGGTGAAGATGCCGGTGGCTACGACCACCACCTTCCTCCTCGCCGTCGCGCTGGGCGCCATGGGGCTGGAGACGGACATGCGCAAGCTGCGGCTGAAGGGCATCAAGCCCCTCCTGCTCGGCGCTGCCGCCTGGCTGTTCATCTCGGTGCTCAGCTTCATCCTCATCAAGTCCTTCATGTGATACGAAGGCCCGTGAGCATGCCTCACGGGTCTTTTCCAAGCCCGCGCGGCGTTTGAGCGGGGCAAGGGTGATCGGGCGGGATGACGCTGGAGCAGCTGAAGGTCTTCGTCGCCGTCGCCCGCGCGCTCCACATGACCCGCGCCGCCGAAACGCTGAACATGACCCAGTCGGCCGTCAGCGCCTCTGTCGCGGCCCTTGAGACCTCCTGCGGCGTCGCCCTCTTCCATCGCGTCGGGCGCCGCATCGAGCTGACGGAAGCCGGGCGCGTCTTCGTGCCCGAAGCCGAGGCCGTGCTGGCCCGTGCCGGCGCGGCGGAGACGATCCTTGCCGATCTGTCCGGCCTCAGGCGCGGCCGGCTCTCCATCCACGCTAGCCAGACCATCGCCAATTACTGGCTCGGCCCGCTACTCCACCGCTTCCACAAGCTCTATCCCGACATCGCGCTGGAGGTGGTGATCGGCAACACCGCCCAGGTCGCCACCGCCGTGCGGGCGGGGGAGGCGGACCTCGGCTTCGTGGAAGGCGAGGTGGAGGAGGC
>JAEZMT010000471.1 GCA_023442085.1 Pseudomonadota bacterium
CGCGCGACTGGGCGAGCGGCTTGCCGTTCTCGGCGGTGAGCAGGCGGGCGAGGGCGTCCGCCTTGTTCTCCATGGCGTCCGCCCAGCGCAGCATCACCATCTGCCGCAGGCGCGGGGCCTGCGACCATTCCGGACGCTCGAACGCCCGCCGCGCGGCGGCGATGGCCGCTTCGGCATCCGCCGCCCCGCTTGCCGGGAAATGGCCGAGCACAGCGCCGGTGGCGGGATCGAGGCTTGGCGCGGTCTCACCAGAGAGCGCGCCTTGCCAGATGCCGTCGATGAGGTTCTGGGCCGCGAGCGGGGCAATGGCGTTCATAGGTCCTCCCGGCCGTCCGCGACGGCCATTGTTGGTCAGCCGTGACCCGCTTTGAACGCCGCCTCGCGCAGAGCGGTCAGCGTGGTCGAGGGCGTGATGGCCTCGGGGTCGATGACGAGTTCGAGCAGCGCCGGCTTTCTGTGCTCGGCCGCGAAGGCGCGGGCGCGGGCGAAGGCATCCGCGAAAGCCGCCGTCTCCTCCACCTTCTCGCCGAACGCGCCGTAGGCGCGGGCGAGCGCGGGAAAGTCCGGATTTTCCAGCGTCGTGGCGTACACGCGGCCGGGATATTCGCGCTCCTGATGGGCGCGGATGGATCCGTACATGTTGTTGTTGACGACGATCACCACGACGCCCGCGCCATACTGGCAGGCGGTGGCCAGCTCCTGCCCGCTCATGAGGAAGCAGCCGTCGCCGGCGAAGCAGATCACCTCCCGCGCCGGATGGTGGAGCTTGGCCGAGATGGCCGCCGGCAGGCCGTAGCCCATGGCGCCGGAGGTGGGGGCGAGCTGGGTGCGGAAGCCGCCGTAGCGGTGGAACTTGTGCACCCAGATGGCGTAATTGCCGGCGCCGTTGGTGAGGATGGCATCCATCGGCAGCACCTCGCGCAGATGCATCATCACCGCGCCGAGATCGAGCCGACCGGGCATGGCACCGGGGGTCTGGTCCGCCTCGTAGGCGGCGCGGGCGGCGCGCACCTCGTCGCTCCACGGCATGCGGCTACGCCAGCCCGCCGGGCCTTTCGGCTTCAGCACAGCGGCGGCAGCGGCGAATTCCGGCATGCCCGCATTGATGGGCAGGTCCGACTGATAGACCCGGCCCAGTTCGTTCGGGTCCGCATGCACATGCACGAACCGCTGCGCCGGGCGCGGCAGGTCGAACAGTGTGTAGCCATTGGTGGTCGTCTCACCGAGGCGACCGCCCACCGCGATAATCAGGTCGGCGTTGCGGATGCGGGCGACGAGCTTCGGGCTCGGGCCAAGGCCGGCGTGGCCGATGTAATTGGGGTGGTTGTTGTCGAGGATGTCCTGACGGCGGAAGCCGGCCGCCACCGGCAGATCGAACGCCTCCACGAAATGCGCGAAGTCGCGGCAGGCGGCCTTCGTCCAGCCGCCACCGCCCATCAGCACGAGCGGACGTGCGCTCTCTGCGATCATGGCGGCGAGCCGCGCCATGTCATCGGCACCGGGATGGGCTGCGATGCGGCGATAGGCTTCCGCGTCCGTCGTCTCGCACTCGGACGCCAGCATGTCCTCGGGCAGTGCCACCACCACCGGGCCGGGACGGCCGGAGGTGGCGACATGGAAGGCGCGGGAGACCAGCTCCGGGATGCGCTCCGGCCGATCGATCTCCACCACCCATTTGGCCATGCCCCCGAACATGGCGGGATAGTCCACTTCCTGCCACGCCTCGCGCTGGCGCATGTGCGAGCCCACCTGCCCGATGAACAGGATCATCGGGGTGGAATCCTGCGATGCCGTATGCACGCCGATGGCTGCATGGCTCGCGCCCGGCCCGCGCGTGACGAAGCAGATGCCGGGTTTCGCGGTGAGCTTGCCATAGGCTTCCGCCATATTGGCGGCGCCGGCCTCGTGACGGGTGACGATGGTCTGGATCGCGCGGTCGGCCCCGCCAAGGGCGTCGATGGCGGCGAGGAAGCTCTCGCCAGGCACGCAGAAGACGCGTTCGACGCCGTGGATCTTCAGCGCGTCCACCAGGATTTCGCCGCCGGAGCGCAAGGTCTTCGTGTTCGCCATGGTCCTGCCCGTGTGTGGTCTTGCCCGGCTCTTTCCGGGGGGCGAGGCCGCGCCTTTCGGCGCGACTCGCGCGTTTGAGGGAGGCTCAGCCTACCGGAAATTGCCCTTGGTTTCCGGGATGATGAGCGTGCCGATGAGGTAGAGCACGAACACGCCGCCGGCGAAGAAGGAGAGCGACAGCGGCAGGTCCGCGGGCGTCGGGCTCGCCAGCGAGACGAAGGTAGGCATCATGCCGCCGATGGCGAAGCCGATGTTCCACGACAGGCCCGTTCCCGAGGCGCGCATGGCGGTGGGGAAGCGCTCGTTGAGGAAGATCAGCACCGGCGCGTAGCCGGCATTGCCCATGAAGGCGATGCCCAGCGCATAGAGCACGATGGTGGAGAGATCGGTCGCCTTCGCCATGCCGAGATAGAAGGTCGGCAGGAGGATGATGGCGGCGATGCCCACCAGCAGGAAGGTCTTCTTGCGGCCGATGATATCGCTGAGCGTGCCCACCAGCACCGCCGAGATGAGGGCGGACACCGAGCAGGCCATCAGGATGTAGGACGAGGTCTGGTTCGGCAGCTGGTTGATGAGCTTCAGGAAGGTCGGCATGTAGCCGGAGGTGAGGTAATAGCCCGCGCCGCCGCCGATGGTGATGAGCAGGTTCACCAGGAGCACGTTGCGATAGCCGCCGGCAAACAGCGCCTTGAGCGGCGTCTGGGCGACCACGCCCTCGGCTTTCTTCACCGCCTTCTGCTTCTGCATCTCCTTCCAGTAGGGGGATTCCTCGAGGTTCCGGAAGATGAACCAGCCGAGGAAGGAGGAGAGGAGGCCGGAGAAGAACATCACCCGCCAGCCGGTCTCGGCGAAGGCGTCACCGGGAAACAGGGTGGAGGTGACGAGGAAGACGATGGATGCCAGAAGCGCGCCGATGCCCGCGCCGCCGCCGCCCACGAGGCCGGACATGAAGCCGCGCCAGTTCGGCGGCACCGATTCCGTACCGATGGTGTGGGTGGACGCCACCACGCCGCCCACGAACACGCCCTGCACGAGGCGCAGCAGCAGGAAGATGACCGGGGCGATGGCGCCCACCTGATGGATGGTCGGCAGCAGGCCGAAGGCGGCGGTGGAGAGGCCGACGCCGGTGATGGCCACGAGCATGGCGCCCTTGCGGCCGTGCACGTCTGCATAATGGCCGAACAGCGCCGAGCCGATGGGCCGCATCAGCAGCGTCACCGCGAACGAGGCATAGACCGCCGCCAGCGACCAGGTGGGATGGGTGGAGGGGAAGAACAACTGCCCCACCACCGGCGCCACATAGAGCAGGATGAACAGGTCGAACAGATCGAGCGACCAGCCGAGAACGGACGCGATGATCGCGCTGTTGCGCTGGCGGCTCCCCACCGCGATGGCGGTGGGGGCAGTGGCGTCTTGGGCAGACATTGTTGTTTCCTCCCGCCCCTGAGGGGCGTGTTGGGGGCCTCAGTAGCCCTTGAACTCGGGCTTGCGCTTCTCGTGGAAGGCCTCGACGCCCTCCTTGAAATCGTGCGACTGCCGCAGCCGGCTGTAGCAGTGGCCCTCCAGCTCGATGGCGATGGAGAGCGGGGAATCCTCGGTGTCGTTGAGCAGCTTCTTCGCCGTGCGCTGGGCCATGGGCGAGAAGGTGATGAGCTCATCCACGAGGGCGTCGGTGGCCTTTTCCAGGTCCGCGTCGGCCACCTTCTCGGTGGCGATGCCCCAGTCGAGGGCCTGCTGGGCGCTGATGCGCTTGGAGCGCATCACGATGTCCTTGGTGCGGGTGATGCCCACCATCATCTGCAGGCGCGCCGAGCCGCCGGAGCCGGGGATCTGGCCGAGCTTCTGCTCGGGGAGGGCGTACTGGGTGGTGTCGGTCACGATGCGGAAGTCGCAGGCGAGCGACAATTCGAAGCCGACGCCGAAGCAGAAGCCCCGGTTGGCGGCGATCACCGGCTTCGAGGCACGGAACGGGGCTGCGATGTTCCAGGCGAGCTTGGAGACGGTCTCCGGCGAGGCCTCCATGAAGCCCTTGATGTTGCCGCCCGAGGAGAAATGCTCGCCCACCGCGCGCACCACGATGACGCGCACGCGCTCGTCCTCGTCCAGCGTCTCGAACACGAGGCGAAGCTGGTCACGCTCCGGCATGGAGACGATGTTGAACGGCGGGCGGTTCAGGATGATGTCGGCGCGCTGTTTGGCTTCGTCGATCTCGACGCCGAACCCGTCGAGCTTGGCGAGGCGGGGATCGGCGAAGGTATAGGCCACGGGCATCTTGTATTTCCTTTTGGATGATCTGCGATTGGTAAGAAAAGGTCAGGCGGCGGAGTGGGCGGCGTCCGCCTCGGCCACGTATTCGCCGGCCACGAGCTGGCGGCGCAGCAGCTTGCCCACCGGGGATTTCGGGATGTCGGCCACGAACACGAAGCGGCGCGGGCGCTTGAAGTTGGCAAGGCCGGAGGTGCGGCACCAGGCGTCCAGCTCGCTCGCTTCCACCGGCGCGGCGCGCTTCACGAAGGCGGCGACGATCTTCCCCCACTTCTCGTCGGGCAGGCCGACCACTGCCACTTCCGAGACGGCTGGATGCAGCGAGAGGCAGCTCTCGATCTCCACCGGAGACACGTTTTCGCCGCCGGTGATGATCATGTCGTCCACCCGGCCGGTGACGAACAGGTCGCCGTCGGCGTCCAAAAAGCCGGTGTCGCCGGTGAAGTACCAACCATCGCGCAGCGACTTTGCGTCCGCCTCGGGCCGGCGCCAGTAGCCTTCGAAGGATTCATCCCCCGCGAGCAGCGTGATGATCTCGCCTTCCTCGCCCTCGGCTGCGATCTCGGCGGCCGAGGTGGCGCCGAGGCGCACCACGCGCACCATCTGGTTGATGCCCGCCCGCCCGGCCGAGCCGGGCTTCAGGATGGCCTTCTGGTCGATGGTGAAGGTGTAGATCTCCGAGGAGCCGTAATGGTTCACGAACAGCTCGGGCCTGAACTCGGCATCGAGCTTCTTCAAGAGCCCGTCGGTCATGGAGGCGCCGGCGAAGCCGAGCTTGCGCACGCTCGACACGTCCGTAGTGGCAAAGGCGGGGTCGTGCACGAGGTCGTGGTAGAGGGTCGGCACCAGATAGAGGTTGGTGACGCGCTCCCGCTCGATCAGCGCCAGCGCGCTCTTCGTATCATAGCGCGGCAAGCAGACGAAGGTGCCGCCGATGACCGACATGGCGATCAGCGAGCGCACCCCCATGGTGTGATAGAGCGGCATGACGCCCAGCGTCACCTCGCCCCGCCGATAAAGGTTCTGCGCCACATGGGCGATGCCGGCCGCCCGCTCCGCCCGGTGGCGGCGTGGCACGCCCTTGGGGCGGGAGGTGGTGCCAGAGGTGTAGAGCATGATGGACCAGGCATCCGCGCCCGCCCGTGGCATGGGCTCCGGCGCGGCCTCGGCCAGAAGCTCGGCGAAGGGCACGGCGCCCTCGAGGCTCGTGCCCACGGCGATGGTCAGCAGTCCGGCGGCGCGCGTCGCGCCCCGGACGGCCTCGGCGGAAACGTCCTCAAACACGAGCGCCTTGGCCTCGGCATTCTCCAGCGCGAAGTCGATCTCGTCGGCCTTGCTGCGCCAGTTGATGGGGGTGATGACGATGCCGGCGAACTGGCAGGCCCAGTGCAGCGTCGCCGCCTCGAAGCGGTTCTGCAGCACGCTCACCAGATGGTCGCCGGGCTTCAGCCCGAGCCGGTCGAAGGCGGCGACCACGGCGCCGATCCTGCCGAGCCAGTCGCGATAGGTGAGGCGCAGGTCGCCGTCCACGATGGCGATGGCTCCCGGATCGCGCGCCACGCTGGCGAGGAAGCTGGTGCCGAGGTCAAGCATGGGCGGGTTCCCCCTGGACTTTTCGAAGTTCCGCCGCCGCTTCCAGCGCGGCGCGGACGATGGGCGTGTAGCCGGTGCAGCGGCACAGATGGCCGGAGAGGAGATCGCGCACGGCCTCCTCGCTCGGGTCCGGCTCCGCCTTCAGGAACACGTCGAGCGACATGAGGATGCCGGCGGTGCAGAAGCCGCATTGCAGCGCATGGTGGCGGCGGAAGGCGGCCTGCAGCACCGAGAGGCGATCCGGCGCTGGGGCGAGGCCTTCCACCGTGCGGACCGCGCATCCCTCCACCTGCACGGCGAGGGTCATGCAGGATCGGGTGAGCATCCCGTCCACGTCCACGGTGCAGGCGCCGCACACGCCATGCTCGCAGCCCACATGCGTGCCGGTGGCGCCGATCTCGTGGCGCAGGAAATCGCAGAGCAAAGTGCGCGGGGCGGCCTGCCCCGACACCGGGCGGCCGTTGAGGGTGAAGCGCACAATGTGGCGGGCCTCGGCGCTCAGGCGCGGCATTGTCTGGCCTCCTCGATGGTGGCGCGGCCGATGCGGCGCACCAGTTCGCGGCGATAGCGGGCGCTGGCGTGGACGTCGTCGCGGGCGTCCAACTCCCACGCGAGGGCGTTCAGCGCGTCGTCGAGGGCCGCGCCGTCGAGCAGCGGGAAATCGCGGGCCACCGGCATGTCGGCGACGCCGCCCACGCCGAGGCGGATGCCGGTGTCCGAGACGAGCGCCGCGCAGGCGACGATGGCGAAATCCCCATGGCGGCGTGCAATCTCGCGAAAGGCGGTGCCCTCGCCCTTCGGCGTCGGGAAGGAGACAGCCTCGATCATCTCGTCGTCGGCCTTGGCGGTGGCCATCATGCCGGTGAAGAAGTCGTCCGCCGCCACCGTGCGGGCGCCCTTGGCGCTTCTCAGGTGGACATGGCCCTTCAGCGTCACGAGACACAGCGGCAGCTCCGCGCTCGGGTCGGCATGGGCGATGGAGCCGCAGACGGTGCCGCGGCTGCGGGTCTGGGCGTGGCCGGTGATGGGGAGCGCCTTGGCGATGAGCGGCGCGGCATGGGCCAGCCCATCCGAGGCGAGCAGCCGGGCCTGCCGCACGCCGGCACCGATCCTCAGTGCGCCTTTCTCCTCGTCCATCCGGGCGAGGGGGACGACGCGCATGATGTCCACCAGCACCTTGGGCCGGGCGAGGCGCATGTTGAGCATGGCCATGAAGGACATGCCGCCGGCGAGGATGCGGGCGTCCGAGCCCTCCTCGCGCAGCACGGCGAGGGCTTCCTCCACGCTCTCGGCGCGGACGTAATCGAAGGCCGCGGGCTTCATCGCGCGGCCCTCCCGAAAAGTAAGGAGAGCCGGGCGAGGAGGCGGGAGACGAGGCCGCCTTCTGCCGCCGCGCCGCCGCCCGCCTTGCGGGCGAGCGCCGCGAAGAACTGGCCGATGATGACCTTGGCCGCGCCATCCAGCAGCCGCCCGCCGACGCTCGCCACCTTGCCGCCCACGAAGGCCTCGTAGGTGTAGGACAGCTCCGTGCCACCTGCGCTATCCGGGGTCAGGGTGATGCGGCCGGAGCCACCGCCGAAGCCGAGGTTGCCGTCCACCTTGCCGGAGAGGGTCACGGCCTTCGGCGGGTCGAGATCCGAGAGGGACACCTGCGCCTTGTAGCGGCCCTTCACCGGGCCGATGCCGAGCGTCACGTCGGCGGTGAATCTGGTGTCCGAGACTTTGCGCACGTCGTGGGCGCCGGGGATGATGGCGGCCAGCGTGTCCGGGTCGAGCAGCATGGCCCACACCGCTTCCGGGGCGGCTGCAACACGGGCCTTGCCCGCGCCGCGCATGACCCGCTCGCCCTTGCCGGAGGGAGCCGGCGCGGGCGCAGCAGGGGCGCCCGCCGGAGCCGGCGGCTCCGCGCCATGGATCAGGGCAGCGATGGCGGAGGGCACGAGCGGCAGGCGCACGTCCGTGATGCCCAGCGCATCCGCCACCGCATTGGCGAGGCAGGCGGGGGTGGACATGCAATTGCCTTCGCCCACGCCCTTGGCGCCGAGCGGCGTGAAGGGGGAGGGCGTCTCCATATGGACGATGACCGGCTCGGGCACTTCCATGGCAGTCGGCACGAGGTAGTCGGCGAAGGTGCCGGTCAGGAAGCTGCCGTCCTCGCCATAGGCGTATTCCTCCAGCAGGGAGGCGCCGAGCGCGTGGGCGAAGCCGCCGCGGATCTGCCCGTCCACCATGCCGGGGTGGAGGATGGTGCCGCAGTCATGCGCGGTCACATAGCGATCGATGCGAATCTGGCCCGTGTCGCGGTCGATCTCGATGCCGCAATAATCGAAGATGAAGCCGTGGCAGAGGGACGAATTGATGTGGTCGCCCTCGTCCGCCGCCGTGAGTTCGGGCGGGGTCCAGAACACCGTCTCGCGGATGGTGGGCGCGACCCCCTCGGGCAATTGCGCCGGTGACCAGTGGGAGAGGGCAGCGACGCGGGAAAAGGGCACCGCATTGGCAGGATTGGAGCGTGCGGCGATCTTGCCGCCGGCGAACATCACGTCCTCCGCCGGCACGTTCAATTGCGCGGCCGCGACGCGGGCGAGGCGCGCCGCGATGCGGTCGGCCGCGAGCTTGGCGGCGCCCGCTACGGCGGCGGCGAAGCGGCTGGCATAATTGCCCGAGGCGATGGACCAGGCGTCCTTGGCCGTGTCCATCTCCGCATTCACGCGGATGTCGGAGGGCTTCAGGCCCAGCACGTCCGCCACCACCTGCGAGAGCACAGTGCGGTGGCCCTGGCCCTGCGGCACGGAGGCGACGTGCACGCTCACCGAGCCCACCGGGTCGATGGCGATGGTGGCGGTGGCCTGCGCGCCATTCTTGGGCCCCGCCTTGTGCCGCTCGGCCGGGGTGAGGACGGTCGCGATATAGCCCATGTTGGAGACGGACGGCTCCACCACGGCGGCATAGCCGATGCCGTAGATGCGGCCCTCCGCGCGGGCCTTGTCGCGCCGGGCGAGAAGCTCGGCCAGATCACCGGCCTGAAGGCCGAGATCCAGCGTCTTCTGGTAGTCACCGGAATCGAGCAGCGCGCCGGAGGCGGTGCGATAGGGGAAGGCATCCGCCGGCACGAGATTGCGACGGATCACCTCCAGCAGATCGAGCCCCAGCTCCACCGCGATGCGCTGCACCAGCCGTTCGAGGGCGAGATAGACCTGCGGGCCGCCGAAGCCCCGGTTGAGGCCGGTGGGGCATTTGTTGGTCACCACCACGCGGTTGCGGACGGTGAGGCTTCGGATGTCGTAGGCGCCGGTGAGGTTGCCGTGCATCCGGTAGAGCGTCGCCGGCTCGGGCGCCCGCAGATGGGCGCCGCAATCCTCCACCTGATCGTAGTCGAGCGCCGTGATGCGGCCGTCCGCCGTCACCGCCGCGGTCAGCGTGGTGGCGCGGTTGGTGGCGGAGACCGAGGCCATGAGATGTTCGAGGCGGTCCTCGATCCACTTCACCGGCCGTCCCGAAACCCGCGCCGCCACCGCGCCCAGCACGATATAGGGGAAGATGCCCTGCTTGATGCCGAAGGAGCCGCCGCTGTCGCGGGGCGTGCGCAGGCGCAGGCGATTGCCCGGCACCTTCAGCGCCCGCGAAATCACCGCATGGATGGAGAAGGGGCCCTGGAAATTGGCGAGGACGTCATAGGCGTCCTCGTGCGGGTCATATTCCGCGACCAGCCCGTAGGTTTCGATGGGCGTGCAGGAATTGCGCGGATAGCGCACCGAGATGGCGATGCGGTGCGCGGCCTCGGCGAACGCCGTTTCCGGATCGCCATAGCGGAAGGTGCGGTCGGACGCGATGTTGCGGGGGAAGCCGTCGTGCAGCAGGGGCGCTCCCTCTTCCATGGCGGCGAGCGGGTCCACCACAGCGGGGCGCATCTCGTAGGAGACCTCGATGAGGTCAAGGGCGTCCTCCGCCACATAGCGGTCCTGCGCGACCACGAGGGCCACCGGCTCGCCGACGAAGCGCACCCGGTCCACCGCCATGGGCCAGCATTCCACCGGCGCCTTTACGCCCACCACGAGGGAAGTGGTGAGCTGTGCTACGTCCGCGCCGGTGAGCACGGCAGCGACGCCGGGCAGCGCCCTGGCGGCGGTGATGTCGATGGAGACGATATCCGCATGGGCGTGGGGCGCCCGCAGGATCGCCATGTGGAGCGTGCCGGGCTTGACGCCCAGATCGTCCAGATAGCGGCCGCCGCCGGTGAGAAGGGCGGCATCCTCCACGCGCTCGATGGCGCGGCCGACCCATTCCCCCGCCTTGTCTTGCGGCGTGTCCAGCATCCCGGCGCTTCCCTTCTTCGCCCCGCCGAGGCGGGTGCGTTGGTTGGCGGGAAGGTGCCGGGCGAGGGCGGCGCGGACCATGCCGAGCCGTCTCAGCTTTTACCGAGGAGTCTCATTCCGTGTTGTGCGATGCGGTGGGAGAAACGGGCCATCAGCCGGCCGAAAATCCCCTGCTGCCAAGGATTTCCCGCGCCCCGACGCGTCACATTGCGATGCGGGAGATGGTGCGGAACTCGCTCGGCGTGACTCCGGTATGGTCGCGGAAGAAGCGGGTGAAATGGGAGGGCGCGGCAAAGCCGAGGCGCTCGCCGATATCGGTGAAGCTGTCGTCCTCGGCCGTGACGGCGGCCACAGCCGCTTCAACCCGCATCACGTTGAGATAGATGCGCGGCGGCACGTTGGTCGAGGCCTCGAACAGGCGGAAGAAATGCGCGCGGGAGAGCCCCGCTTCCTTGGCGAGGCTTGTGGTGTCCACCTCCTCGGCGAGGTTGGCGCGCATGCCGTCCACCACCCGGCGGATGCGCCAGTCCATGCGGCGCTGGCCGTCCAGCGCGCGGATGGAGAAGCTGCGCCACGGGGTGAAGCGCTCCACCACGGCGATCATCAGATCCGCCAGCAGCGCCTCGTGCACCGCCTTGGCATCAGGCTCGGCCATCATGGCGGCGGCAAGGTCGTGGGTGAGGCGGTGGATGCGCGGCGAGACCTCGCCGCCCGGCTGTTCGAAGAAGCCGGCGCCGCCCGAGGCAACCCAGCCGGGGCGGAAGGTCTTCAGCCAGTCCGGCTCGATGTAGAGGGCGAGGATGATGGTCTTTGGCCGGCTCGGATCATGCACATAGGCATGGGGCTCCCAGCCATTGACCAGAACGCACGAACGGTCGGTGAGGGGGACGAGCCCCTCACCGACCGCGAATTGCGTGTCCGCGCCCTCGACCTTGAGCAGCACGTGGCAGTGCGGATGCGCGTGGCGCACCAGCGGGCGGTCCATGTCCAGAAGGGCGACCCGCCCGAAGGCCCCGTGCGCGATCCGGAGTGCGTTCGACATCCGGCCTCTATCTCCGCTTAAGCTTTCGCCTTCCAGGGGATCAGCATCCGCTCGATCTCGTCGAGGATGACGGAGAAGACGAAGCCGAGCAGCGCAATAACCAACAGCCCCACATACATGGTGTCAACGGTGAGCACCTGCCAGGCGTTCCAGATCATGTAGCCGATGCCATCGGAGGCGGCTACCATCTCCGAGATGGCGATGAGGATGAGGCCCATGCCCATGGCGAGCTTCACCCCGGCCATGATCGACGGCAGCGCCCCCGGCAGCGCGATGGTGCGGAACACCTGCCATCGGCTGGCGCGGTAGTTGTGGCCCACGTCCAGATAGATCTTGTCGATGTTGGCGACGCCCATCACCGTGTTGATGAGGATGGGATAGAAGGCGCCCAAAGCCACCATCACCACCTTGGACATCTCGCCGAGGCCGAAGATGAGCAGCACGAGCGGCAGGATGGCGCTTTTCGGGATCGGATAGGTGGCCGAGATGAGCGGGTCGATGGCCGCGCGCAGGGGCTTCGAGATGCCCATGGCGAGGCCGAGGAACAGCGCCGGCACGCCGCCGAGCAGCATGCCGAGGAACAGGCGGCGCAGGCTGGCGAGGAGGTTGGTCCACAATTCGCCGGAAGCGACCAGCGCACCGAAGGTGTGCACGATGCTGGAGGGCGGCGGGAAGAAGCGGGCATCGATGAGCCCCATGCGCGCCGCCGCCTCCCACAGGCCGAGGAGAAGAAGGGGCGTCAGCAGGCCGATGAAGCGTTCGCCGACGAGGCCGGACCGTTTTGCCATCACTTGCCTCCCTCGGCATTCATGCGGGCGCGCTGCACTTCGTCGCGCAGCTGCTCCCAGATGTGGAACACCAGATCGCCGTAGGCGGGATCGTGGCGCAGTTCCAGCACGTTGCGGGGACGGGCGAAGGGCACGTCGATGATGGCCTTCTCGCGCCCCGGATTGGCGGTCATGATCATGATGCGGTCGCCCAACGTCACCGCCTCGTCCACCGAATGGGTGATGAAGACCACGGTCTTCTTGGTGGCTTCCCAGATGCGCAGCAATTCTTCATGCAGCAGCATCTTGTTCTGCTCGTCGAGGGCCGAGAACGGCTCGTCCATGAGCAGGATTTCCGGATCGTTGGCGAAGGCGCGCACGATGGAGACGCGCTGGCGCATGCCGCCGGAGAGCTGGTTGGGATAGCGGTCGCGGAAGCGGTAGAGGCCGATGCGCTCCAGCCAGAGCTTCACGCTCTCTGCCACGTCCTTCTCCGCCACGCCGCGCATTCTGAGGCCGTAGGCGGCGTTGTCGTAGACGGTCATCCAGGGGAACAGGCTGTCGCCCTGAAAGATCATGGAATTCTCCGGCCGGCTCGGGTCCGTCCGGTTGAGCTTCATGGTGCCCTCGCTGACGCTCTCGAGACCCGCGAGCATGCGCAGAAGGGTGGTTTTGCCGCATCCGGACGGGCCGACGATGACGAAGAACTGGCCCTGCGGGATATCGAGGTCGATGCCGTCCACCGCGACGAACCCGGACGAGCCGAAGTATTTGCGCACGCCGCGCATGGAAATCTGCACCGGAGGCGCCGCTTCCGCGGGGCTCGGTTTCACGTTCAACATGCTCACCACGGCCATGAATTCTTCCTCCGGATGCCGGATGGGACGGGCGCCCAAGGGGAGGGGCAGGGCGCCCGCGCGCGTTAGTCGCGCATCAGTTCTGGGCGGCCTTGTAGGGGCCGAGCGCCTTCAGGGTGTTCTCGGCGAACGAGCTGTCCACCACGTCGGAGACCTTGGCCGGGCGCTCGATGTAGCCGTTCTCGGTGAAGAACTTGAGGTCTTCCGCCATGCTCTGCGTATCGACCTTGCCGTCGGGATCGATGCCGTTGGGGATCATGGTCTTGAACAGCTCGGCGTCCTTGAGGCCGGTGGTGCGCATGATGGTCTTGATGACCTCGTCCGCGCCCTTGCCGTCGAACTTTCCGCCCGCGGTGGCATCGTTGAAGATGCGGGCCGCCTTCACATAGGCGTTCATGAAGCGCTGGGCGACGTCGCGGCGCTTGGCGATGAAATCGCCGCCATAGAGCAGCACGGCCACCTGCTGGTTGGGATAGCCGTCCACCAGGAAGCGCACCGCGACGCCATTGTTCACCGCCTGGGTGACGGAGGGCTCGGTGGTGATGGCGGCATCGATGGCGCCCGTGGTGAAGGCGGCGATCTGCTGCGGATAGCCGATGTAGTTGTGATTCACGTCCTTATAGGTGAGCCCGGCCTTGGCGAGGATGTGGGCCATCTTGGCGTTGGTCGCCGCGCCCGGGCCGACAGAGCCGACGCGCATGCCCTTGAGGTCGGCGATGGTCTTCACCTTGCCTGAGTCCACCAGTTCCTTGCGGACCATGAGGGGCATGTAGTCGTAATGGACCGGGGTGGAGCCCTTGTCAGCCACCACCTTGATGTTGATGCCGCGTGCGGCGGCATTGTAGAGTCCGGCGGAGGAGGCGCCGGCGCCCACATCGATCTGGCCCGA
Organism: Pseudomonadota bacterium; assembly: GCA_023442085.1. Lineage (GTDB taxonomy): Bacteria > Pseudomonadota > Alphaproteobacteria > Rhizobiales > Xanthobacteraceae > Xanthobacter. The sequence goes on from JAEZMT010000471.1 coordinate 13,800, forward strand.
GCCCAGCGGGGCGACCATCTTCGGTCCGGAATCGAAGGCGATCAGCTCCACCTCCAAGCCTTCCTGGGCGAAGATGCCGCGCTCCACGCCGAGGTGGAACACCACGTCCGACACCACATTGTTGATGCCGACCTTCACCTTGTCGGCGGCCTGCGCGCTGCCGGCGGCGGCGAAGGCGACGGCAAAGGCTCCGGCGCAGAAGAGGCGGCGGGTCGTCGTCTTGAACATCAAAAATTCCTCCCGGGCTGGCGGCCGGTGCGCTCGGCGCCCGGCTTCTGTGTTGGGGCGCGGACGCCGTCCGCGCTGGGATCAGGAGACCTGAGCGACGATGCGGGCGAAAGCGGCGTTGGGGTCCTTCACCAGCGCCTCGGCAAGGTCCACGCTCTCCTCGCCCTTCACGTGAATCCGGCGGAAGGACAGGGGATCGTCCGAGAGTGGCGCGGTGGCATCGAGGCCGAGCTTTGCGCTGATGCCGGCCTCGTCGGTCGAGGGGTCGAGCTTGGAGCCGAGCGCGCCGGCGACGATCACCATGTCGCGGTCGGCCTGGAAGCGGGTCGCCACCGCCCACTCGATTTCGTCGGCGCTGGAGATGTCCACGTCCTTGTCCACCACGACGACCTGCTTCACGTCGTAATGGCCGCCGAAGGCGCACAGGATGATGTTCTTGGCCTCGCCCTCGCGCTGCTTGTCGATCTTGACGACGAGGTGATAGCGGCAGGTGCCGCCGCGGGTGAGGCGCACGTCCAGCACATTCGGGAAGGACCGCTTGAGGTGCTGCAGGAGCGTCGCCTCGCGCGGCACGCCGCCGAGCACCAGATGCTCGAACGAGCCGCCGACGATGGTGTGGTAGATGGCGTGGCGACGGTGCGTCACCGCATCCACCTCGATCACCTCGCGCGCGGCGCGCGGGCCGTAGTATTGCGGGAACTCGCCGAACGGGCCTTCCGGCTCGCGCACCTTGGGCAGGATGCGGCCTTCCACCACGATCTCGGCGGCGGCCGGAACGCGCACGGAATTGGTCTTGCACTTCACCACCTCGACCGGGCGGCCAAGCAGCGATCCGGCGATCTCCATCTCGTCCTCATCCAGCGCGCAGATGGCCTGCGAAGCGAGGAGCAGCGCGGGATGGGCGCCGATGACGATGGCGATCTCCAGCGCCGCGCCCGCCTCTTCCGCCATGCGGTAGTAGGCGAGCGTATGGCGCGGCAGCAGCAGCACGCCGATGCGGTTCGGCCCGCTGATCTGGCAGCGGTGTATCGAGACGTTCTGCACGCCGGTGACGGGGTTTCGCGCGATCAGCAAGCCGGCGGTGATGTAGGGCCCGCTGTCCAGTTCGTTGTGGGAGGGGATCGGAAGCTGGGCGAGAAGATCGACCTCGGTATGGACCACCTCCTGCACCGGGGCCGAGGTGACCTCCACGCACGGCGTGGGCTTCGCGGCGGCGGCGAGAACGTGGGCGAGAAGCTGGTCCTCGCTGACGCCGAGACTATCCGACACCCATGCGCGTTGGGTGAAAAGGTTCACCACCACCGGCATGTCGTGCGCCTTGCCGTTCACGCCCACCGGATGGGGGAACAGCACGGCCTTGTCGCGCTCGGTCCGCTTCGCGACGGCGGCGAGGTTGTCGGCCAGCGGCAGGTTTTCCCGCGCGACCGCCAGACGGCCATGCGCGGCGAGGTCGGCGAGCCAGGTGCGCAGATCCGGCGGGGTCTGAGCGGCGGGACGGGGGCGAGGTTCCAACATGATTTCAGGTTCCGCTGGTCGGGAAATTCAGGGGTCAGCTGGCGGGCGCCATCTGGCGCAGCGGGGCCTTGCGGCGGCGCGGGCCGCTCTCCTCGCCCCAGCGGCGCACGGCGCCCACCTCGATGTCGAAGAGATCGAGCACCCGCCCGACCGTGTGGTCGATCATCTCTTCGAGATTGGCGGGGCGCGAATAGAAGGCCGGCATGGGCGGGGAGATGATGGCGCCCATCTCGGACACCTCAGTCATGGTGCGCAGGTGGCCGGTGTGCAGCGGTGTCTCGCGCGCCATCAGCACGAGACGGCGGCGCTCCTTCAGCACCACGTCGGCGGCGCGGCTGAGCAGACTGGAGGTGACCCCGGACGCGATCTCGGACATGGAGCGCATGGAGCAGGGCGCGACGACCATGCCCATGGTGCGGAAGGAGCCGGAGGAGATGGCGGCGGCCATGTCGTCGTTGGAATGGCAGACGCTGGCGAGGGCCTTCACGTCCGCCACCTTGCGGTCGGTCTCGTGGGCGAGCGTGATCTCCGCGGTGCGCGACATCACGAGGTGGGTTTCGATGCCGGCGGCGCGCAGCAGCTCCAGCATCCGCACGCCATACATCACGCCGGAGGCGCCGGAGATGCCGACGACGAGACGCTTGTGATCCTGCATGGCATCTCCTCCGCGTGCCGCCGCACGCATGGCTGAGGCCGGACGGGAGATGTGGAGAAAGGCAAGGCGCATCATTCGGGCGCCGTGCGCCCGTCCTTGCCGACGATCCCTCCCCGCCACGGGCCGTTTCGGCCTTCTGGGCGACGGCTTCATGAGCCGGTTACCGAGTCATAGACAAAGGTCGTAATCACTGCAAATAATGAATGATTATCGGCTCCATCATTCGTGCTGATTTTGATCGTGGCCGCGAAGGACAATCCGCGATGGACCTCAGACAGATGCAGTATTTCCTGTGCCTCGCGGAGACCGGCAACGTCACACGCGCGGCGCGGCAGCTCAACATCGTGCAGCCGGCGCTCAGCATGCAGATCGCCAAGCTGGAGGCCGAGTTCGGCAAAAAACTGTTCGACCGCACCGCCCACGGCGTTTCCACGACGCCCGCGGGGGAGGCGCTGGCGCGGCTGATCTCGCCCATCGTGCGGGACGTGGAGCATGCCATGCAGGAGATGGCGCGGCTCGATGGGCGGGTGTCCGGCCGGGTGGTGGTGGGGCTCATCACCTCGGTGGCGCAAAGCACGCTGGCGAATTCCTCCGCCACCGTCGCCGCGCGTTATCCGGACGTGGAATTCTCCGCCTGCGAGGGCTACACCGAGACCATGATGGACTGGGTGACGACGGGCCAACTCGACCTCGCCATCATCAATGTTCCACGGCAGAAAAGGGGGCTCGCCTCCCAGCACATCCTCGATGAGGAGATGGTGTTCGCCACGCGCACCGATTCACCCCTCAATGTGCCGGAAAGCCTCGGCTTTTCCGATCTTGGCGGGCTCGATCTGGTGCTGCCCTCCAAGCGCCACGGCCTGCGCGCCATCCTCGAGGCGCAGGCGGCGGAGGCCGGCATCGAGCTGAAGCCGCGCATCGAGATCGACACGCTCTCCGCCATCTGCGAGGTGGTGGCGACGACGGACCTGGCCACCGTGCTGCCCACCATCGCCTTGCATCAGATGCTGGCGGCCGGACGGGTGCGCGGGCATCGCTTCGCCACCCCGCTTACCCGCTCCATTGCCGTGGTGCACCATCCGCGCCGTGCCATTTCGGCGGCGGCCCATGCGGTGGTGGAGGTGATCCGGCAGGATCTGGTGGATGCCGCCACCTCGGCCGCCACCTTCGTGCGTGCGGCGGTGCCGGTGCCGCCCGCGCGGCGGCGCGGGCGAGGCAAGATCAGGCCAGCTGATTTATCCGATAATCCGTAATTATTTGCGCTGATGGCTGCCCGCGCTCTACCACAGCGCTAACGAGACAAGACGAGGAAACGCCATGGCACACGTGGCAAGAGACCGGGGCGTGAGCGCCGGGACGGTTCCGCCCACAGCCGCCCCCGCCGCCGTAGCTTCACCGCCTGCGGCCGCCTGGGGCGCCGGCTCCGGCACCAGCGCCGCCGCGCGGTTGAAGCAGCGGATGCCGACGCTGGACTATCTCGACCGCGCCGCCCGTCGCCGCATTCCGCGCTTCGCCTACGATTTCCTGGAAGGCGGTACCGGCGCCGATGTCGGCATCGCCGAGAACCGCGCGGCGCTGGACGCCGTGAAGCTGGTTCCGCGCTATGGCGCGCCCGGCCCGGTGGAGTGCGGCGTCGATCTCTTCGGCACCCGCTACAGCGCGCCGATCGGCATCTCGCCGGTGGGCGTGGATGGCCTGGTCTGGCCCGGCGCCACGAAACTCCTCGCGAAGGCGGCGGCGAAGGCGCGCATCCCCTATGTGGTCGGCACGCTCGCCAGCGCCTCCATCGAGGAGGTGGCGGCGCTCGCCGGCGACTGCACCTGGTTCCAGCTTTATGGCCTTCCTGGGCGCGACCATCTCGTGACCCTCGATCTGGTGCGCCGGGCCGAGGCGGCGGGCGCCCGCGCCCTCGTCGCGACGCTGGATGCTCCTGTGCGCTCCAAGCGCCCGCGCGATCTCAACAACGGCCTCGTCGTGCCCTTCCGCACCACGGCCCGCACCGTGCGCGACGTGGCGTTCGCTCTGCCGTGGGCGCTGGCGCTGGCGAAGGCCGGCACGCCCCAATTCGCCAACATGGCGCCTTACGTGGAAGCGCCCGCGACGCTGCCGAAGACCGCCGGCTTCGTGCAGAGCGAGATCAAGGGCACCTTTTCCTGGGAGGCGGTGAAGCGCCTGCGCGATGCCTGGCCGCGCGCGCTGGTGATGAAGGGGATTATGCACCCGGCCGATGCGGAGATAGCGATCTCCATCGGGGTGGACGGCATCCTCGTCTCCAACCACGGCGGCCGCCAGCTCGATGCCGCGCCCGCCGCCATCGACGTGCTGCCGGCCATCGCCGCCGCGGTGGGGACGCGGGCGACCGTCCTCTACGATAGCGGCATCCGCTCCGGCCTCGATGTCGCCCGCGCGGTGGCGCTGGGGGCGACCAGCACCTTCTGCGGCCGGGCCTTCCTGATCGGACTCGCCGGCATCGGCGATCGCGGCGCGGACTATGTGGCGGAACTCCTCACGGAAGAGGTGCAGGTGGCCATGGGCCAGCTCGGTGTCCGCGATCTGGCCTCGCTCAGGGGCGTGGAGCGGCGCCACGCCGGCGCCTTCGCGTTCCGGCCGTGACGGCCCACCCCGACGCCGCCGTCCTCGATCGCCTCCGTCAGGCGGTAGGCCCGGCGGGCCTGCTGGAAGGCCCGGCCGACACCGAGCCCTTCCGCACCTCCTTCGGCGCCACCTTTCGCGGGGAGGCGGCGCTGGTGCTGCGCCCGGCCTCCACGCAGGAGGTGGCGGAGGTGGTGCGCCTCTGCGCCGAGGCGCGCATTGCCATCGTGCCGCAGGCCGGCAATACCGGCCTTGCCGGCGGCGCCCAGCCGGACGGCTCGGGCACCGCCGTGATCCTCAGCGTCGATCGCATGCGCAAGGTGCGGGCGGTGGACGTGGCAAATGACACCCTCACCGTGGAGGCCGGCGTGACGCTGGCCGAGGTGCAGGCGGAGGCGGAGCGGGTGGACCGGTTGTTCCCGCTCACCCTCGCCTCGGAAGGCTCCTGCCGCATCGGCGGCAACCTCGCCACCAATGCCGGCGGCACGCAGGTTCTACGCTATGGCAACATGCGCGCATTGACCCTCGGACTGGAAGTGGTGCTGCCGGACGGGCGCATCTGGGACGGCCTGCGCGGCCTTCGGAAAGACAATGCGGGCTACGATTTGAAGCAGCTCTTCATCGGCTCGGAAGGCACGCTCGGCATCATCACCGCGGCGGTGCTGCGCCTGTTCCCGCGCCCGCGCGCCATCGCAACGGCCTTCGCGGCCATCCCCGATCCGGCGGCGGCCATCGCGCTGCTGGGGCGCGCCAAGGCGCGGCTGGGAGACAGCCTCACCGCCTTCGAGCTGATGCGCGCGCCGAGCCTCACCCACGCCATCGCCGCGGTGCCCGGCCTCGTCGCGCCCTTCGCCGAGGCGCACCCGTGGTTGCTGCTGGTGGAAGCGAGCGCGCATGAGGGTTCCGACAGCCTTGAGGCCGGTCTGGAGGCGCTGCTCGGCGACGGGCTGGAGGATGGGCTGGTGCTTGACGCCGTCATCGCCTCTTCCGGCGCGCAGCGGCGCAATCTCTGGGCGCTGCGCGAGGCGCAGGCGGAAGCGCAGGCCCATGCGGGCAAGGGCGTGAAGCACGACATCAGCGTGCCGGTCTCTGCCATCCCCGCCTTCGTCGAACGGGCCGATGCGGCGCTGGACGCGC
>JAEZMT010000477.1 GCA_023442085.1 Pseudomonadota bacterium
CGCATTCCGCCACCCCCCGCGTATTGATCTTGTGGCAGCGCGGGCATTCCCAGCCCGGGCGGTAGGGCGGCAGCGTCGTATCCGGGACAGGCAGGCTCATGATGAGCGGGTCGCAGTGTTCGCAGCCCGGCGAGGGGCACGGGAATCGGGTACAAGGATACGGTATCATGGGGCCTCCCCCCGCTTTTTGGCACGGAGGTAAAATAACCAGACCCCGGTATTCTCACCAACGCGCCCGGCATACTTGGCCCATGCCGTTCATTTTGGCGAGTACTTCTTCGTCGACCTTCCCCGACTCTTCAGTCACTTCATGCCTGTAGGTATCAGCCTGCTGGATCTGAAATCACCACCGGCCAGGGATCCACGATGGACCCTCGCGAGGACATGGCCGGCCGTTCAGTCCGCGACGGCCTGGAGATAGGACGGGACGGGGATCGGCTTGCCCTTGGCGGTGATCTCGAAGCGGCGGAGCCAGCGCTCGACGGCGTCCCTCAGGTGGGCCTCAAGTGCCTGCGCGGCCCGCTCCGGCTGGGCCTCCAGCAGCAGGTCGATGATCTCGATGTGCTCGTCCAGCGCCGCCACGATCAACCGGATGGGAATGCCCAGGAACGGATCGAAGAGGTGGCGGGTGGGGCCGAAGAGCAGGTGCGTGCGCTTCAGGGCGCGCATGATCTCCGGGTTCGCGCAATAGCCGAGCAGCGTGATGTGAAGATCGGTTTCCGCCTCGTCGAAGCGGGTGCTGCTGATGGGTGTCTCGGCGCGGGTGGCGAGGATGCGGGCGCGCATGTCGGCCAGCACGGCCGCAGGCACGCGGGGGGCCGCCTGGCGCAGGGCCGCCGGCTCCAGCAGGCAGCGCAGCTCGTAGAGATGGCGGATGCGATCCGGCGTCATCTGCTCGGCGATCCAGTGGCCTGCATGATCCTTGGCGATGAGGCCGACGCCGTGCATCCGCGCCAGCAGGTCCCGCGTCACCGTCCGGCTGACGCCGAAATGCTCGGCCAGACGCAGCTCGTTCAGACGCACCGAGCCGAACAGGGTGCGTACGAACAATTCCTGCTCGACCTCCTGATACATCCGCTCCCACTGCCGGGGCGCTGACATGTCCACGGGATCGAGCACAGCCGTGTCGGATGGTTCGCCGCCGGGAACCCGGTAGCCACGCCCTTCGAGCGGTTCCACCACGCCATCCCGGCGCAGCCGTTCCAGCGCCTGTCGCGCCGGCGACCGACTGATGCCGAAAGCGCGGACCACCTCCGCCTCCAGCAGGCGCTCGCCGGGACGGATCTGGCCGGCGGCGATCATCTCGCGGAGCTGGAGATAGGTCCGGTCCTGAAGGGAGCCGCCCGCCGCGGCGTCAGCGTCCTTGCCGGCTTTTTCCACCCCCATGGCCTGCTCCGTTCTTCCGGTTCCGCGCGGCATCGTTCGCGCCTATCGGCAGCGACAGCCCGATGCAAGAGGTCCGCACCCTTGACAGGACCCGTCGCATGGCTTCTAACATAAAACGTACTTTGAATCCAAAGTACGTTTTTGGCCACGCTTCAGGACAGTCAGAGTGATCTTCCCGGACGCGCCCATCACCTCGGTCGAGGACCTCCGCCGCCTGGCCGCCCGCCGGGTGCCGCGCATGTTCTACGACTACGTGGATTGCGGCTCCTGGACCGGTGCGACCTACCGCGCGAATGAGCAGGACCTTGCCGCCATTCGCCTGCGCCAGCGCGTCGGCATCGACATCTCGCGGCGCCGCCTCTCCGGCCGCATGCTGGGCGAGGATGTCGCGATGCCGGTGGCGCTGGCCCCGACCGGTCTTGCGGGGATGCAATGGGCGGACGGGGAAATCCTCGCCGCGCGCGCCGCCGAGCGGTTCGGCGTGCCCTTCACTCTGTCCACCGTCAGCGTATGCTCCATCGAGGACGTGGCCGCCCACACCTCGCGCCCCTTCTGGTTCCAGCTCTATCTGATGAAGGATCGCGCCTTCATGGAACGGCTCGTCGCCCGCGCCCATGACGCAGGCTGCTCGGCGCTGGTGCTCACCATGGATTTGCCCGTGCAGGGCCAGCGCCACCTCGACATCAAAAACGGGCTCTCCACCCCGCCGCGCCCCACGCTGCGCAATCTCGTCAACCTCGCCACCAAGCCGCGCTGGTGCCTGAACATGGCGCGGACGCAGCGGCGCACCTTCCGCAACATCGTGGGCCACGTGGAGGGGGTGAGCGATGCCTCCTCCCTGGCTCACTGGGTGTCCGAGCAGTTCGATCAGACCCTCAATTGGGAGCACGTGCGGTGGCTGCGGCGCCTTTGGGACCGCAAGCTCATCGTGAAGGGCATCATGGACCCCGAGGACGCCCGGGCGGCTGCCCGCGCGGGGGTGGATGCCATCGTCGTGTCCAACCACGGCGGCCGCCAGCTCGACGGAGCGCCGTCCAGCATTTCCGCGCTGCCGGCCATCGCCGAGGCCGTGGGCGCCCGCACCGAGGTGCTATTCGACGGCGGCGTCCGCTCCGGACAGGACGTGCTGAAGGCGCTGGCGCTGGGCGCCAGCGGCGTGCTCATCGGCCGGGCGTTTCTCTACGGCCTCGGTGCCATGGGCGAGGCGGGCGTGACGCGCTGCCTCGAACTCATCCGCCGGGAACTCGACCTCACCATGGCGCTTTGCGGCATCACCGACACGGCCGACGCCGCGCGCGCATTGCTGGAAGCGCCCACTCATCGCGAACCCGCCGCGCGCCTCGCTGCGCCCGTCTAAACGACATGCCCCGCGCGCCGGGGCCCGCGACCACAGGAGACGACTGATGTTCGGCAAGTATCAGATGCACCCCGGCAGCGGGGTCAACCCGCCTTATTCCCCGGCCTACCCTGTGGAGTGGGAATGCGCCTTGCGCACGCTGGAGGTGATGACACGCGTCGATCCCGCGAAGACGCGGGCGCTGCTCGCGGACACGCCGTTCGAGCTGGTGAATGACCGCGTCGCCTTCCGCTTCATGGCCTCGCCGGGCCACACCCTGTCGCTTCACCAGGGCCGCATGTTCGACCTGATGGTGACGGTGGCGGTGCGCTACGAGGACCTGTTCACCCAGACCCATATCTACATGTACTGCTCCGACCCCATGGGCATCGCGGCCGGCCGCGAGCTGTTCGGATACACCAAGAAGGACTGCACATATCGCTTTGACGAGGCCGAGACCGGCGCCATCGAAAGCGCGGTGATCCGGCGCGGTGTGCCGCTCGCGGAAGTGTCCTTCACGCCCGACCCCGAGGCCCCCATCGTGCGGCTCGTGGACGGTGCCGAGCAGCCCGGCGGCGAGATCCATGTGCGTCGTCTGCCGCACCCCGAGCGGCTGGAAACGGCCTATGCCGACGTCGTCTACCGCCGCACGCCCATCGCCTATTCCGCGCCTGTCGCCGGCCGCGCGGTCATGAACCTGCACGCGAGTGCCTTCGATCCGCTGACCGAGCTGGAGCCGGAAGTCCTCTCCGCGCAGTTCATGGTCTCCGACGTGTACGGCGGAGGTTTTGCGGTGGAGGACCGGCGTCTGCTCAAGCGGCTCATTCCCTGAGCCGCCACCAGAACAAGAACGAAGGGAGGAATACCATGACCCGCAAGACAGACGAGACCATCGCCCGGCTCCGGCGCCCGCCAACGCTTTCCCGCCGGGCCGTGGTGGCCGCCGGCGCGCTGATGCTGGCGATGCCGGGCCTCGCCCTCGCGCAGGACCAGAAGACGATCAAGATCGGCGTGCTCACCGACATGTCCAGCCTCTATGCGGACGTGACCGGCAAGGGCTCGATGGTGGCGACCCAGATGGCGGTGGAGGACTTCAACGCCGCCGGCAAGCCTCTGAAGGTGGAAGTCATCGCCGCCGACCACCAGAACAAGGCCGATGTCGCCGCCGGCATCGCCCGCAAGTGGTTCGACACCGAGGGTGTCGACATGATCGTGGACGTGCCGAATTCGGCCGTCGCGCTCGCCGTGGCGGCCATCGCCCGCGAGAAGAACAAGGTGATGATCGCCTCCGGTCCCTCCTCCTCGGACCTCACCGGAAAGGCCTGCTCGCCCAATACGGTGCACTGGACCTACGACACCTACGCCCTTGCCACCGGCGCGGCCACCGCCGTGGTGGAATCCGGCGGCAAGAACTGGTTCACGCTCACCGCCGACTACGCCTTCGGCCATGCCATGGAGCAGGATGTCCGGAACGTGGTCGCCCGCACCGGCGGAAAGGTGATCGGCGGCGTACGCGCCCCGCTGAACACGCAGGATTTCTCGTCATTCCTCTTGCAGGCGCAGGCGTCGGGCGCGCAGGTGGTCGGCCTCATCAATGCTGGCGGCGACACCATCAATTCCATCAAGCAGGCGGTGGAGTTCGGCATCCCGCAGAGCGGGCAGCGGTTGGTGGCCACCGTGCTCTATGTCACCGACGTGCATTCGCTGGGGCTCAAGGTGGCGCAGGGGCTTCAGTTCACGGAATCCTTCTACTGGGACCTGAACGAGGGCACCCGCGCCTGGACCAAGCGCTTCGCGCCGCGCAACGACGGGCGTTATCCGAGCGCGCTGCACGCCGGGGCCTATGCTTCGACCCTGCACTATCTCAAGGCCGTGTCCGCCGTTGGCGCGGCTACGGACGGCGTCGCCGTGGTGGACAAGATGAAGGCCCTGCCCACCGACGATCCGCTGTTCGGCAAGGGCTCGATCCGCGTCGACGGCCGCAAGATCCACCCCATGTTCCTGTTCCAGGTGAAGACGCCGGCCGAATCCAAGTATCCGTGGGATTATTACACGGTGGTGAAGTCCATTCCGCCGGAGCAGGTGTGGCGTCCGCTGTCGGAAGGCGGCTGTTCGCTGGTCAAGTCGTGAGCGTCGCGCTGGTCACGGGCGGCGGTGGGGGCATCGGGCGCGCCATCGCCCTGAAGCTTGCCGCCGCCGGTCACGACGTGGCGGTGATCGACCGGGACGTGGCGCTGGGGGCCGAGACGGTGCGACTGGTCGAGAAGGCTGGAACCGCCGCCCTCTTTCTCGCAGCCGACGTTTCCTCCCGGTCGGAGGTCGCGGCCTTCGTCGCCGAGATTGAGGGGCAGCTTGGCCCCATCGAACTCTTCGCCAACAATGCCGGCATCGAGGGGACGGTCGCGCCCATCTTCGAGTATCCGGACGATGCCTTCGACGCCGTGATGACGGTGAACGTGCGGGGCGTCTTCCTCGGGCTCAAGCACGTGCTGGCACGGATGCGGCCGAGAGGGAGGGGTGCTGTCGTCAACACCGCGTCCACCTCCTCCATCCGCGGCCGGCCGGGGCTCGCCGGCTATGTGGCAAGCAAGCATGCGGTGCTCGGCCTCACCCGCGTCGCGGCGCTGGATGTCGCGGGCACGGCCATCCGGGTCAATGCCGTTCTGCCCGGCCCGGTGGAGACGCGGATGATCCATGCGCTGGACGAGAAGGCGGCCGCCGCCGGCGGCATCCGTCGGGCGGGGACCGCCGCCTATGCCGCGCCCGAGGATGTGGCAGCCGTGGTCGCCTTCCTCCTCTCGCCGGCCGCCGCCCATGTCAACGGCGCCGCCTGGACGGTGGACGCCGGCGCCACGGTGCCCTGATCGTCCCTTCTCAGCCCTTCCCAATCCGAGGATGTCTCATGAAGCTCTGTCGCTATGGCGTTCCCGGCGCCGAGATGCCGGCGCTTGTCGACCGCGATGGCCGGCTGCGCGATCTCTCCGGCGTGTGTGCGGATATCGGCCCGCGCGAACTGTCTCCGGAGCGGCTCGCCGCCCTCGCGGTAATCGATCCTGCGACCTTGCCGGTGGTGGAGGGTCAGCCGCGGCTCGGCGTGCCCTTCGCCGGCATGAGCAAATTCATCTGCATCGGCCTGAACTATTCGGACCACGCGGCCGAGGCCGGCATGGCGGTGCCGAGCGAGCCCATCATCTTCCTCAAGGCGCCATCTGCGCTGTCCGGCCCTGACGATCCTATCATCGCGCCGCCGCACGCGACAAAGCTCGATTGGGAGGTGGAACTCGGCGTGGTCATCGGCACCACCGCCCGTTACGTCGACGAGGCGCAGGCGCTCGATCACGTCGCCGGCTATTGCGTGGTGAACGACGTGTCGGAGCGCGCCTTCCAGATGCAGTCGTCCCAATGGGACAAGGGCAAGGGCTGCGACACGTTCGGCCCCGTCGGGCCATTCCTCGTCACCAAGGATGAGGTGCCCGACCCGCAGGACCTCGACATGCGGCTCGACGTGAACGGCCGGCGCATGCAGTCCGGCAACACCCGCACGATGATCTTCGGCGTGCGCCAGCTCGTCGCCTATTGCAGCCGCTACATGACGCTCCTGCCCGGCGACATCATCGCCACCGGCACCCCGCCCGGCGTCGGCATGGGGATGAAGCCCGAGCCGGTATGGCTGCGCCCGGGTGACGTCGTGGAACTTGAAATCGCTGGGCTTGGCCGGCAGCGGCAGCAGGTGACCGCCCTCGGCTGACCACCCTTGATCGGAGGCCCGGGGGTGTCTCGGAACGTCTGGCGGATATCGATGTCGTCCCCGCCACGGCGATGCCCCTCCCCGCCCCCCCCCGGCGGGTCTCGCCCAATCACGGAGGCCTGACCGCTGGCAAACCTCGTCCCTTGATGGGTTGCCAACGATCATTGCAGGCGCTGGATGGCCTTGGCCTGCGCCTCCCGGATCAGGCCGGGATACATAGTCTCCTTGCCGGGATACCAAGGCATGGTGCCGATGGAGTCGAAGCCGGGAATTGTCTCCATGTGCGCGACCATGCGGGCGCGCATGCGCTGGTCGGGCAGCGGACCGCTCATGGCCTGGACATTGTCGCTCATGTGGTCGGGATTGGACGTGCCGCACAGGACGGTCGTGACGGCAGGATGCGCCATGACCCATTTCAGGAAGAACTGCGCCCAGCTGGTCGCGCCGAACTCCTGCGCGAAGCCCGGCAGCGGCCGTCCTTCGACCACCTTCATCAGGCGCGCCTTCTCGAGCGGCAGATTGATGAGCACGCCCACGCCCTTGTCGGCCGCCGCCGGAAGCAGGCGGCGCTCGGCCGTGCGGTTGAAGATCGAATAGTTGGTCTGGATGAAGTCCACATCGTCGCGCTCCACGATGGTGGTCAACTGGTCCTGCGCCGCCGACTCGTGGTGGGTCACGCCCACGTGGCGGATCAGGCCCTCCCGCTTCCAGGCCTTCATCAGCGGGATGATGACCGGCGCGTTGGTGATGCTGTGGCATTGCATCAGATTGATCGTGTTGCGCCAGGTGCGCAGCCGCGACTGCCGCAAGCTCTCCTCGGCGTGGCTCTCATCCCCGAGATATTCCCCGGTGGCCCAGACCTTGTTGGCGAGGAACATCCCGTCCGATCCCGTATATTCCCCCATGAACTGACCGACACTGACCTCGGCCGAGCCATAGAGCGGCGAGGTGTCGACGACGCGGCCGCCCGCGGCGACATACCGCTCGAAGACTTGACGCAAAGCGTCGCGGCGCGCGCCGGGCTTCAGATCGAAGGTCAGGAAGGTGCCTAGGCCGAGCGCCGTGAGCTGCTCGCCCGTGCGCGGCAGGGTGCGGGTCAACACAGCCGGGCTGGGACCGGAAGCGGGCGAGGCCACCCCCGTCCCCTGGGTCTGGGCATTGGCCTGCGTGGCGAGGCCGAGCCCTGTTGCAGCTGCGCCCATCGTGCCGAGGAAACCGCGTCGGTTGATCTTGGACTGGTTCATGAGGTCCTCCTCTGTCCCGAGCGTCAAAATTGCCAATTGGCCGGCACCCAGACGTAAGCGCCATCGGTCTTGAGCAGCCGGCCGAGGCCAGGGAACGGAAAGTGGAAGCCGAGCACGGGTATGCGATCCGCCGCCGCCCGGTCGAAGATGCGCCGGCGGGAGGCAAGGGCCGTGTCCTTGTCGCGGTCCGGACCCGGCACCCAGGGCCGATCGACGTTGACGACCGGGTGATAGGCAAGGTCGGCCGTCAAGAGCAGTTGGTCGTTGCCGGAATGGACGAGAAACGTGGCCATGCCCGGCGTATGGCCGGACGCGGCGATGGTCGTGAGGCCGGGCATGATCTCGGCGCCGGCCTCATAGAGCGTCACCTCGTTCTTCACCGGCTCAAGGCTGGTTTTGATGGCCGACGCGAAGCGAACACGGAAATCCTGCGGGACCGGCATGTAGGAGAGATCGGGGTCGGTGCGGACGAAGAAATCCCAGTCCGCCTTTGGGACAAAGACGATGGCGCGGGGGAAGGCTTTGCCGCCGTCCGCCGTTCTCAGATTGCCCACATGGTCGGGATGGGTGTGCGAGATGACGATCGCGTCGATATCGGCAGGACCGAGCCCGATCGCCGCCAGGTTTTCGAAGATGCGGCCGCCGTTCGGCCCCATCGTCTTGCCCGCGCCCGCCTCGATCAGGATCCGCCGGCCGCCGGTTTCGATCAGCAGCGTGTTGAGATTGAGCGTCATGTGGTCCGTGGGGAGAAATGCGCGCCGCAGCACCGCCTGAAGCTCCGCCTCGGGCGCGTCGCTGGCATAGACGCGCGGCGGACCGCCAATGACACCGTCACTCAAGACGGTTGCCCGGATGTCGCCGACACGGAAGCGGTAGCAGCCGGAATTGCCATCCGGTGCGGGTGCGGCCTGGGCCCTGGCTCTTCCGGAACCGCCAATGACAGGGACCATCGCGCCCGATGCGCCTGCGACGGCGGACAGCATGATAGCGCGTCGGTTGAGGGTGAAGGCATTCATCGGTCTTCCCTTGCGGTTGGACGCACGTGCTTCATTCCAGCGTCAGGGCCGGAGGGGCCGGCGAGCGGGTTCCGGCCAGCGACGCGCGTCAGTTGCCCCTACGGCAACCATGACATGCGGCTATTGAGCCGATAAGGTGCGCACCCACGATCAGCTTGGTTAGCTCTGCTTCGCAATGAACCGGGTCCGCCTCGACAGCTTCGATGTCTTCGTGTCGATCGTCCGCTGTGGCGGTTTTCGCGCTGCGGCGCTCGAGCGCGGCGTGTCGTCATCGGCCCTGAGCCAAACGATGAACGCGCTCGAAGAAACACTGGGCATCCGGCTCCTCAATCGCACGACGAGAAGCGTGTCGCCCACGGAAGCCGGACAGCGCCTCCTCGAACGATTGGCTCCCGCGTTGAGCGACATCAGGCTGGCGATCGCGGAAGTCGACGAGTTACGGGACACGCCCTCCGGCACATTGCGGATCAACGCTCCGGCGCCGGCGGTCGATCATTTTCTTTGCCCGTTGGCGTTCGACTTCATGGATGCTTATCGCGAGGTGAACATCGACATCATCAGCGATGCGGCGGTCATCGACATTGTGGAGCAAGGCTTCGATGCCGGCGTGAGGTTCGGCAATCAACTGGCGCAGGACATGATCGCGCTGCCGCTCGGCCCGCCGCTGCGCTATGCGATCGTGGCTTCACCGGATTACATCGAAAGGCATGGCCATCCACAAACACCACAAGACCTCGTCGATCACGACTGCATCAAGCGCAGGTTTCCCGGCGGCACATTGGTCACGTGGCGGTTTTCCGATGGCCATGACGAGTTTGAAGTCACCCCTGCCGGCCGCCTGTTGGTCAGCTCCGCGCACAACGAGTTGCAGGCGGCGCTGGCCGGCAGAGGGATCGCGCATGTCTTCGATGACTATGCCAAACCCCATATCCGGAACGGCGGGCTCGTCGAGCTCCTTCCCGATTGGAGCCCGGCGTTGCCACACTGGTTCCTGTACTATCCGAGCCGTCGCCTCCCGAGCGCTGCCATGCGCGCCTTTCTGGATTACGTCAGGCGCTATGATTGGGAGGCCCGAGCGTAACAGCGCCCCTGTCTGTCTTCACGAGGACCGAATGGCGGCCGATCCCCGCCAAGGACGGTCGCCGCCTCGCGAGTGCTGCAGCAGTTGCGGACGGAACTGGGCGCCCCCCGGCAGGCGGGGGTGATCTCGCAGCACATCCGTGACTATCGCAGCGCGCGCATCTCGCCGACGATCCAGGCGATCTGATCGGCGTATTGCGTGCGCACGTCCTGACTGCGGCAGGCGAGGTGATAGGAGAAGATGCCGGGCACCGAGAGGTCGAACAGACGCACGAGTTCGCCGGTCCGCAGATAGTCCCGCACGACCAGCGAGCGGGCCATGGCGATGCCCTGGCCGGCGAGCGCACCACGGATGGTGAGGGCGATGTCGTCCAGCAGGGTCGACTGGGTGGGATAGAGGATCGGCAGGTCCGCCTTCTCAAGCCACAGATTCCACGTCACCTGGGAATGCAGCAGCAATGGCACCTCGGGCATGCGCTCCAGCGACAGGTCGGGATAGCGCGCCAGGAAGGCGGGGCTGCAGACCGGAAAAACCTCCTCGTCCACGATCTTTTCCACGATCATGCCAGGCACATCGCCGGTGCCGTAGACGAGGGCGATATCCGTGTCGTCCGGGCACTTTTCCTCGAGGTCGGGCAGGCTCGTCATGCGCAGCACGACCGGGCCGAGCACCTGCTTGAACGCGTTGAGGCGGGGCAGCAGGAAATGCTCGGCCAGCGCCACCTGGAGTGACAGGTTCAGCATTTCGGGCCGCGGCACCGCCTGCGCATGGGCGACCGCATAGGCCTGGCTCAGATAGTCGAGCGCGCGCCGCGTCTCGGCCGCCAGACTCCGGCCGACCATGGTCAGCGCCATGCGGTTGCCCTGCCGCGTGAACAGCGGCTGGCCGACGGCCTCCTCCATGGCGCGGATCTGGTGGCTCACGGCGCTGTGGGTGATGCACATCTCCTCGGCCGCCGACGTGAAGCTGCCAAGCCGCGCCGCCGCCTCGAAGCAGCGCAGCGTCTGGAGCGACGGCAGGGAGCGATAGAGTTGAGACATTCCAGTTTTCACACCCGGGCCGCGGAGAAATGCCCAAGAGGCATGGGGCTCTGCCGCGCGCATGTCAATTCCGCTCACATCCCGCTTGAAAATTGACCAATTGCGGCCCGCCGCCGCCATTCCTATCAAGGTCCAAAGCCCTGTTCGCCAACGCATTTTGAAGCCGAGGCGGAAAGGCCCGCGCCAGGGCGCGGCAAGCAATAATCGTGGAGGAATACCAATGAGCCTCGATGTCTCTGGCAGCCGCCCCGCGGCCGCCGGCACGCGCTGGTATGTGGGCGCCACTAAGGCCCAGTGGCAGTCGTTCTGGTCCGCCTATCTCGGCTGGGCCCTCGACATCATGGACCTGCTCCTGTTCGCCATGCTGATCAGCCACATCAGCGCGGACCTCGGCATGGAGCGGTCTACTGCCGGCATGATCGCCTCCGCGAGCCTCGTGGCCACAGCCTTCGGCGGCCTGGTCTTCGGCTTCCTCGCCGACCGCATCGGCCGCACCCGGTCCATGGTGCTCTCCATCCTCTGCTATTCGGTGGGCACCCTGCTGTGCGGGTTCTCGCAGAGCATCGCGCAGCTGTTGCTGTTCCGCATGGTGGTCGGCCTCGGCGTCGGCGGCGAATGGTCGGCGGGCGCTGCCCTGATCACGGAGACGTGGCCCGCCCAGCACCGCGGCAAGGTGATGGCCTGGGTGCAGAGCGCGTTCGCCTCGGGCTATGCGCTGGCCGCCATCGTCGCGGCCGTGCTGCTGCCGGTGATCGGCTGGCGCGGCGTGTTCTTCTTCGGCATCGCGCCGGCGCTTCTCGCCTTCTGGATCCGCCGTCATACGCCGGAGCCGGAGATCTGGAAGCAGCAGACCCGCCGCCTGACCTTCATGGAAACGGTCAAGATGCTCAGCGGCGAACATGGACGCAGTACGCTTGTGTGCTTCGCCTTCACGGCGGCGGCCATGTGCGGCTACTGGGGCCTGTTCACCTGGATTCCCACCTGGCTCGCGACCCCCGTCGCCAATGGCGGCCCCGGCCTCGATCTCGTGAAGTCCACCACCTGGATCGTGGTGATGCAGGTGGGCGCGGCGCTCGGCTTCATTTCCTTCGGCTATGTGGCGGATTCGCTGGGCCGCAAGGTGGCCTTCATCGTCTACTTCGTGCTGTCGGCGGTCGCGGTGCCGGTCTACACGATGATCTCGAGCCCCACGGTGCTGCTGGCGTTCGGCCCGGTGGTGGCCTTCTTCGGCACCGGCTTCTATTCCGGCTTTGCCCCCACCTTCGCCGAGCTGTTCCCCACCAATGTGCGGGCCACGGCGCAGGGCTTCATCTACAACGCGGGACGCGCGGTGAGCGCCCTCGCCCCCATGATGGTGGGCTTCCTTTCGGCGGGCTACGGCCTCTCCGGTGCGCTCGCCTTCACCGCCGGCTTCTTCCTCATCGCCGGCCTCATCGTCCTCATCTTCCTGCCCGAGACCAAGGGAGCCAAGCTCCAATGAATGCCGTCACCCCCACGCAGACCCGCGGCTTCGATTTCGAGGATTGGCTGAAGGCCGCGCAGGCCGCCCGCCGGATCGACCTCAGTCATCCGATGCAGAAAGGCATGCCCATTCACCCGGCGCATCCGCCTTTCCACATCACCCTGAACAACCGGCACGGCGACGTGCTGCGCTCCTGCGGCCATTCCTCGTCCAACGAGCTGATAGTGACGAGCACCCACTCGTCCACCCACATCGATGCCCTGTGCCACGTTTCCGAGCATGGCGCGCTTTACGGCAAATATGATGCGGGCCGCGAGCAACAGGGCACCGGCCTGTTCAAGGTGCACGGGGCGGAGACCATCGCCCCTATCTTCCGACGGGGCGTGCTGCTCGATGTGGCGCGCGCGATCGGAGTGGAGACGCTTGATCCGGCCCACGAGATCACCGTCGCGGAGCTGGAGGCGGCCGAGGCCGCGTCCGGCACGCGGGTGGGGGAAGGGGACGTGGTGCTGGTGCGCACCGGCTGGGCGGCCTACTGGCAGGATTCGCCCAAATATCTCGGCCTCGATTCCGCCGGCGCGCCTGGACCGGGCGTCGAGGGCGGGCGCTGGCTCGCGGCGCGCAAGCCGTTCTCCGTGGGCTCCGATACGTCGGCGTTCGAGGTGATGAATCACCACAACATCACGTTGGAGGTTCACATGATCCTCATTGCCCAGAACGGCATCCACATCATCGAGAACCTCACGCTGGACGAATTGGGCGCGGCGGGCCAGGGCTCGTTTGCCTTCGTGGCGCAGCCGCTCCGGATCACCGGCGCCACGGGCTCGCCGGTCCGTCCCCTCGCCCTCCTGTGAAACCGCGCCGGAACACGCACCCATGATGACCGAAGAGGAGCGCCGCCTCGGCGCTGAATCGATTCTCAAGGCCGAGCGCGAGGGCAAGCCCGTCGTCCAGCTCAGCCGCACTTTTCCCCACATGGAGATCGAGGACGCCTACCGCGTGCAAGATCTGTGGGCGCAGGCGCGCATCGCCAACGGTGCCCGCGTGGCCGGCCACAAGATCGGACTCACCTCCCGCGCCATGCAGATGGCCTCGAAGATGACCGAGCCGGACTATGGCCGCATCCTCGACGACGCGCTGTTCAATGACGGCGCGCAGATCCCCGCCGCGCGCTTCATCAAGCCGCGCCTTGAGGTGGAACTGGCCTTCGTGATGGGCGAGGACCTCGAAGGGCCGGGCGTGCGCATCTATGACGTGATGCGCGCCACCGAGTTCGTCGTGCCGGCGCTGGAGATCATCGACTATCGCACCGAGGTGCCCCGCGCCATCGTGGACACCATCGCCGACAATGCTGCCTTCGCCGCCATCGTGGTGGGCGGCCGCGTCATCCGCCCCATGGACATCGACATCCGCTGGGTGGGCGCGACGCTGAGCAAGAACGGCATCATCGAGGAAAGCGGCGTCTCGGCCGCCATCATGGGCCATCCGGCGGCGGGGATCGCCTGGCTGGTGAACAAGCTCTCCGCCGTGGGCGCGAAGCTCCAGAAGGGGCAGATCGT
>JAEZMT010000057.1 GCA_023442085.1 Pseudomonadota bacterium
CCTATCTGCGCCTATCGGTGACCGACCGATGCGACCTGCGCTGCGTCTATTGCATGGCGGAGGACATGACCTTCCTGCCGCGCAACGCCGTGCTCTCCATCGAGGAGCTGGACCGCCTCGCCACCGCCTTCATCCGCCAGGGCGTCACCAAGCTGCGCCTTACCGGCGGCGAGCCGCTGGTGCGGCGGGGCATCATGGACCTCGTCGCCTCCCTCTCCCGCCACCTCGCCTCCGGCGCGCTGAAGGAGCTGACACTGACCACCAACGGCACCCAGCTCGCCCGCCATGCGGACGATCTCGCGAGGCTCGGGGTGCGGCGGGTGAATGTGTCGCTCGACACGCTGGATCCTGATACCTTTCGACGGATCACGCGACGGGGATCTCTGCCGATCATAATGGATGGAATCCGCGCGGCGCTGGCGGCCGGACTGACTGTAAAGCTGAATGCCGTCGCACTCGCCGATTCCACACCCGGAAACGTGGTTCAACTCATCGATTTCGCCCATCGGCACGGCATGGATATCACTTTTATCGAGACCATGCCGCTTGGCGACGTGGGCGTGGACCGGGTCAACCAATACCTCCCGCTCGACCGGCTCAGAGCCTTGATCGAGCAGCACTTTTCCCTCATCGACACGCCCGAGCGCACCGGCGGCCCGGCCCGCTACACCCGCGTCAAGGAAACCGGCGGCCGGATCGGCTTCATCACCCCCATGAGCCACTCCTTCTGCGAGAGCTGCAACCGTGTCCGGGTCAGCGCGACGGGCGTTCTCTACACCTGTCTTGGCCAAGAAAATGCAGTAGATCTAAAGACTTGCCTGCGCACCGGGGGCGAGGCCGCGCTGGCGGACGCCATCTCCGGGGCCATCCGCGACAAACCACGCGGGCATGATTTCGTCGTCAGCCGCGGCCGTAGTCCGGCCCTGTCCCGGCACATGTCCGCGCTGGGCGGGTAAGCGATTTTCTTCATGATTTTCAGGATGATATCATGCGTACCGCTGCAACGTTCCGCACCTTCGCCGGCGCCGCTTTGCTGAGCCGGGGCTTCCGCCCCTTCTTCCTCGGCGCCGGCCTGTTCGCCCTTGTCGCCATCGCCGTGTGGCCGGCGGTATTCCTCGGAGAAGTTATTATTCCGACTGCATTTTCTGCTGTCGAATGGCACGCCCACGAGATGCTGTTCGGCTATGGTGCGGCGGTGATCGCCGGCTTCCTCCTCACCGCCATCCCCAACTGGACCGGCCGCCTGCCAGTCGCGGGCAATTCCCTTGGAAGCCTTGTCCTGCTTTGGTTTGCGGGCCGCGCCGCCGTCCTCGTCTCCGCCCGGATCGGCTGGGTCACGGCGGCGGCGATCGACGTCGCCTTTCTCGTGGTCTTCGCACTGGTGGTGGCGCGGGAGATCGCGGCGGGGAAAAACTGGCGCAATCTCAAGGTCGTAGCCGTCATCGGCCTGCTCGCCCTCGCCAACCTCGGCTTCCATCTGGAAGCCCATGTCACCGGCTTCGCCAACCATGCCGGACGTGCAGCCCTGGCGCTGATCGTGTTCCTCATCCTCCTGTTCGGCGGACGGGTGGTGCCGAGCTTCACCGGCAACTGGCTGGCCCGCCGTGGCGAGGCGAAGCGACCCGCCCCGTTCGACACGTGGGATGCCTATGCGCTTGCGCTTTGCGCGTTGGCGCTCCTCGCCTGGATTGCTCTTCCGGACAGTGGCTTGACCGGCATCGCCCTGCTCTCCGCCGGCCTTGCGACCCTCGCCCGGCTCACCCGCTGGCGCGGCTGGCGAGCCGTCTCCGACCCGCTCGTTCTCGTCCTGCACGCAGCCTTCCTGCTGGTCGCGCTGGGCTTCGTCGCGGCCGGAGCGTCGGCCTTGGCGCCTCATCAGGTACCGAGCGCAGTCGGCCTCCACATCTGGGCCATCGGGGGCATCGGCGGCATGACCCTCGCCATGATGACCCGGGCCACCCTCGGCCATTCAGGCCAGGCGCTCTCCGCGACTCGCGGCACCGTTGCCATCTATCTGCTTGTCCTTGCTGCACTGGTTGCGCGCATCGCCATGGCCTGTTTTCCCGTGTGGACGGCACCGCTCATGCTGGCCGCGGCCGCGTTCTGGTGCGCCGCCTTTGCGGGCTTCGTCATCATTTATGGGCCGATGCTGGCGCGACGGGGATGATGGCGGGAGGCTACGACGCCCGTCCGGACAGTCTGGACATTTAATTTTATCCGGGTATTTTTTGCCCATAGCAGGAAGCATCCCGTGTCGCATTTCCCCTCCAGACCTTGCACCGCCTTCGCCGGAACACGCCTTCTCCGCAGTGGCCCTCTCGTCGAGGTGGCGATGGCGGTGAAGGCGGCGATGGCCGAGGACAGCGCCCCGGTTCTCGTCTTCGACGATACGACCGGCCGCGTGATCGATCTCGACTTGCGTGGCAGCGACGCTGAAGTCATCGCCCGACTGGATATGCGGGGGGCCCCGGCCGCGGCCGAGCCAAGCCCCCCACCCAAAGGCCGCGGTCGCCCCAAGCTTGGCGTCGTCGCCCGCGAGGTGACCCTTCTGCCCCGGCACTGGGACTGGCTCGCAGCCCAGCCGAGCGGCGCTTCCGCCACCCTCCGCCGGCTCGTCGACGAGGCCCGCCGTCGCGAAGCCCCACAACAGCAGCGCCGCACCGCGCAGTCCGCCGCCTATCATTTCATGCAGGCGCTGGCCGGCGACTTTCCGGGCTATGAGGAGGCCACCCGCGCCCTGTTCGCAGACGACCGGAATGGGCTGGTTCGAACGACCGCAGGCTGGCCCGCCGACGTCCGCGCTCACGTCCTGCGCCTCGGCTTCGACGCCTGAGCGGCATTAAAGCCGCGGCAACCGGAGGGGCGCAGTGTGGGACAACAGCCGGAGCCACCATGTCCGACCAGACCGCGCCGCCCCCATTCCCCGCCTATGTCCTCTCCAGCGCCACGCCCAAGGATCGTCCGGCCATGGCGCAGCTTTGGGTGGAGACCTGGGCGAAGACCATGCCCGATATCGACTTCGTCGCCCGCCTGCCCTGGCTGGAAAACCATCTGAATGGCCTTTCAGCCGGCGGCGCGCTGATCCGCGTGGCACGGGAAGGCGACGAGGACGGACCGGTCGCCGGATTTGTCGTCATCCATCCCGTCACCGGCTATCTCGATCAGCTAGCAGTGGCGCCGCGGGTGTGGGGCAAGGGCGCGGCCGAGGCGCTGATGGCGGAGGCGCGACGGATCTCCCCGAACCTCGTCGCCCTCGACGTGAACCAGGATAATCCACGCGCGGTGCGGTTCTACGAGAAGATGGGGTTGGCCATCGTCTCGGAGGGCGCCAATCCCATGTCCGGCCGGCTGACCTACCGGATGGAGTGGCGCGGCGCCTGAAAGCTAGGCCGCCGCATGGAATTGGAGCTGGGCTAGGCGGGCGTACAGACCGCCCTTCGCGACCAGTTCGGCATGGGTGCCGTCGTCCACGATCCGCCCGGCTTCCATCACCAGGATGCGGTCCGCCGAAAGCACCGTGGCCAAGCGATGGGCGATGACCAGGGTGGTCCGCCCTTCCATGGACCGTTCCAGGGCGGTCTGGACCAGCGTTTCGCTCTCCGCATCGAGCGCGCTCGTGGCTTCGTCGAGCAGGAGGATGGGCGCGCCGCGCAGGATCGCGCGGGCGATGACGATGCGCTGTCGCTGCCCGCCGGACAGCGTCACGCCGCGTTCGCCCACCATAGTGTCCCATCCGTGCGGCATGCGGGCAACGAACTCATCCACCAGCGCCGCGCGGCCGGCCGCTTCGACCTCGGCATCGGTGGCCTCGGGCCGTCCCAGGCGGATGTTGGCGCGTACGCTGTCGGCAAAGATCGCCACTTCCTGCGGCACCAGCGCCA
>JAEZMT010000231.1 GCA_023442085.1 Pseudomonadota bacterium
ACCCCCAGACGCTCGCACAGGTCGCGCTCGACCAGCCGGTCGCCCGGCCGGAAGTGCTGCGAGAAGATGGCCTCGCGCATTTTTTCGAGCGTCAGCTCGCGCAGCGTCTTGGCGGGGCGATCAACCCGAAGGGGTTCTGTCACGGCGTTCATGTGCTCGCATTCCCTCTTGTGCGACAGGTGCCGCACCCGCGCCGAATATTCAACTCAACCGTTGGTCGCTTCAGAAAAGAGCCTGGAGCCCCGGAAGCTCGATTGACGTGAGATTATGGTATGCCATAGTACGGCATACAAGAATATTCCTCGGGGTGAACTCATGGCCTCCATCACGCTTCCGACCTCTCTGTCATGGTCCGCGCGCACGGCGGGGACCCTCGCGGCGATGGCCGCAGCCCTCTGCCTGTCGGCTGGGGTCGCCCGCGCCCAGACGTGTCAGCCGAAAATCGCCGACAGTCATTTGGTGAAGCCCGGCACTTTCGTGATGGCCACGAGCCCGACGCTTCCGCCCATGGCCTATGCCGACCAGAAGGGCGTGTTGAAGGGGCTCCGCATCGAGCTTGGCTACGAGGTCGCGAAGCGCCTGTGCCTGAAGCCGGAATATATCAGCGCGGAATATGCGGCGATGATCCCCGGCCTGCAGGGCAAGCGGTGGGACATGATCAACGCCGGCCTCTTCGTGACGCCCGAGCGCACCAAGATCCTCTACATGATTCCGTATGAAAACCTCGCCATCTCCATCTCGACGGCGGTGAAATCGGGCGCGCCCATCACCAAGCTCGACGATCTCTCCGGCAAGACCGTGAGCACCGACATTGGTGGGTACGCCGAGAAGAAGATGCGCGACCTCAACAAGGACTTCGAGGCCCGCGGCCTGAAGCCCATGACCATCAGCCTCTTCGACGGCTACGCCACCGTCTACCAGGCCCTGCGCGCGGGGCAGGTGGATGCCGCGGTGTCCATCGATCCCGTCGCCAAGCAGTACCAGGATCGTGGCGAATTCACCCACGCCTTGTCGCGCCTGTACCCGACTCCGGGTTCGCTGGCGTTCGGCGACAAGGTGGTGGCGGACGCTGTCGCCGAGGTGCTCAAGGACATGGAGAAGGACGGCGCCCTAGACAAGCTGCTGGGCGAGTACGGCGTCGGCCGTGCCGAAGGCGGCGTGCGCGTCCTCGGGCCGAACACCTGACGTCTCGCTGCTTGCGGCCGGGGGCCTGCGCCCCCGTCGCTCCGCCGGGCACCGCGTGCAGCCCGAGAGTTTCCTCATTCCCGCGAGGCTGACGTGAAAGGTTGGCACTGGGACGGCTTCTTCGAGTATCTCACCAACGGCTACCTCATCGAGGGCGCGCTGGTGACCCTCGGGCTCACCGTCTTCTCCATGTTGTTCGGGCTCATCCTGGGCTTCGTCATCGCCGTGATGCGCATGTCGAAGTACAAGTTCCTGTCGGCGCCCGCCTATTTCTACACATGGATCATGCGCGGCACGCCGCTGCTGGTGCAGCTCATCATCATCTACACGGGCCTGCCGCAGCTCGGCATCAAGTTCTCCGTGGTGGAATCCACCCTCATCGGCCTCACGTTGAACGAGGCGGCCTACCTGTCCGAGATCGTGCGCGCCGGCATCGCCGCGGTGTCCCGAGGACAGGTGAACGCGGCGCGCGCCATTGGCATGACACCGTTCCAGGTGATGCGCTACGTGGTGGCGCCGCAGGCGTTCCGCATCATCATCCCCCCGCTCGGCAATTCGGTGAACGGGGTGCTGAAGACCACCTCAATCGCCTCCATCATCTCCATGGAAGAGCTGCTGCGGCGCACGCAGGTGCTCATCCAGGAGCGCTTCCTGGTCCTTGAGCTGTTCGTGGTGGCGGCGATCTACTACCTCATCATGACCACCGCCTGGGAGTTCATCCAGCGCCGCATCGAGCGCCGTTTCGGCCGGGCCTTCGATCCCCAGGCCGGCCTGGTCGAGCAGAGGTGAGGGCGCCATGAACGCGAACGACAGCCCGACCGTCCGAGGCTCCGTCCCCGTGGTCGACATCCGCGGCATCGACAAGTGGTACAACACCTTTCAGGTGCTCAAGGGCTGCTCGCTCTCGGTGGCGCGCGGCGAGGTGGTGGTGGTGTGCGGCCCCTCGGGCTCGGGAAAATCGACGCTCATCAAGTGCGTGAACGCCCTGGAGCCAGTGAGTGCGGGCGACATCCTCATCGAGGGCGCCTCGGTCACCGACGGCAAGGCCAACCTGCCGAAGCTGCGCGCCCGCGTCGGCATGGTGTTCCAGCACTTCGAGCTGTTTCCGCACATGAGCGTGCTGGAAAACCTGCGCATCGGCCAGGAGAAGGTGCTGAAGCGAAAGCCCGAGGAGGCGCGGGACAAGGCGATGGGCCTGCTCGCGCGCGTCGGCATGACGGCACATGCGGGAAAGTATCCGCTCCAGCTCTCGGGCGGCCAGCAGCAGCGCATCGCCATCGCGCGCGCGCTCGCCATGGATCCCATCGCCATGCTGTTCGATGAGCCGACCTCGGCGCTCGACCCTGAGATGATCACCGAGGTGCTCGATGTGATGGTCTCCCTCGCGCAGGAGGGCATGACCATGATGGTGGTGACCCACGAGATGGGCTTCGCGCGAAAAGTCGCTGACCGCGTGGTCTTCATGGATCGCGGCGAGATCGTCGAGGACACCCCGACCGCCCGCTTCTTCGAAGACCCGCAGAGCGAACGGGCGAAGGCGTTCCTTTCAAAGATTTTGTCTCACTGACCTTGTGCCGGAGGGCGAGGCCAGCCCCGGCAGGCTTCCCGATTTGGCATACCATAATCCGGAATACGGAAACGAGATCATGCTGAAACTTCGCAAGATTGTCGGCTACGACGAGAAGGTGTTGATCGAGGGTGGCAAGGCGGCGCCGACGCCCCTCCATCTGTTCGGTGCGGCGGCCGTGATCGCCAATCCGTGGGCCGGGCGCGGATTCGTGGAGGACCTCAAGCCCGAGATCATGGCGATTGCGCCGGAGCTTGGCGCTCTGCTGACCGAGGAGATCGTGCGCCGCGTCGGCTCGGGCGATGCGGTGGAGGGCTATGGCAAGGCCGCCCTGTGCGGCACCTCCGGCGAGATCGAGCACGCCTCCGCGCTCATCCACACCCTGCATTTCGGCAATCACTTCCGCCGCGCCGTGGGCGCGAAGACCTATCTCGCCTTCACCAACGTTCGAGGCGGGCCGGGCGGCCCCATCATGATCCCGCTGATGGACAAGCAGGACGAAGGCCGGCGTTCGCACTACCTGACGGTTCATTTCGCCATCTCCGACGCGCCTGCACCGGACGAACTGGTGATCGCGCTCGGTGCCTCCATCGGCGGGCGGCCGCATCATCGCATCGGCGATCGCTACAAGGACCTCGAGACCCTGAAGGACCTTCATGGCTGAGGTCGCAGAAGCAACCCGCCGTCATGCCGCCATCCGCCTGCGCGGCGGCGCGGAGGGCTCGGTCGCTTATCTTCGGGCGGGCCGGGGCACGCCCGTGGTGCTGATCCATGGCGTCGGCATGAATGCGGACGTGTGGGGACCCCAGATCCGTGTCCTCAGCGCGTATCACGATGTCATCGCGATGGACATGCCCGGCCATGGCGAAAGCTCCCTGCCGCCCGATCCGGCGCGGCTTGAGGATTATGGCGCCGCCGTCGTCGGGCTGCTCGACGCGGTGGGTGTCGAGCGGGCGGCCCTGGTGGGGCATTCCATGGGGGCTCTGGTGGCGATGGAGGTGGCCCTGCGCCATCCCGCGCGCGTCACCCGGCTGGTGGCCATGAACGCGGTCTTCTGCCGGCCGCCGGATCTGAAGCGCGCCGTCGAGGCCCGCGCTGACGAACTGGATGCGAAGGGCGTCGCCGCCTCCGTTGAACCGACCCTCGCACGCTGGTTCGGCAATCCGGTGCCGGATCATCTCGCCAAGGTCTGCGCCCTGGTCCGTGCCGCTCTGGAGCAGGTCCGGCCCGAAGGCTATCGCCTGACCTATCGTCTGTTCGCCAGCTCCGACGCGGTGTTCGCCGAGGCGCTCCGGCATCTCGTCCCGCCGGCCCTGTTCCTGACGGCGGAGCACGACGCCAATTCCTCTCCCGCCATGTCGCTGGAGATGGCGGCCCATGCGCCCCTAGGCCGGGCCGAAATTCTCGCCGGCGCGCGGCACATGATGGCGCTCACCCATCCCGATGCCGTCAACCGCAGCCTCCTCGCCTTCCTGGCCGAGGCACGGGCGCCTGCCGCCAGCCTTGAGCGCGATCCGATCCAGATGAGCCAATTTGATCGGTGAATCGCCCTCCAACTTCAAGAAAGAGAACACGTGATCCGATCTGACTGCGATGCAAACGGACCGGTGCGTGCTCCAGTGAAGGCCGAGCCATGAACGCCTTGCAGACATTCGAGCACTATATCGACGGGGTCTTCTGCGCTTCCGCCGACCGGTTCGAGAGCGTGGACCCCTCGACGGAAGCCGCCTGGGCCCTGATGCCCCAGGCGAGCGCGGCGGACGTGGACCGTGCCGTCACCGCCGCCCATCGCGCCATGCATGAGGGCCCATGGGCGCGCATGACCGCCACCGAGCGCGGGCGCCTGCTCTACAAGCTCGGCGACCTGGTGGCGGAGAACGCCGCCGACATAGCCAAGCTGGAAACCCGCGATACCGGCAAGATCATCCGCGAGACCAAGGCGCAGATCGGCTACGTGGCGGCCTATTATCGCTACTTCGCCGGCCTCGCGGACAAGCACCAGGGCGCCGTCGTGCCCATCGACAAGCCCGACCTCGACGTGACGCTGCGCCCCGAGCCCATCGGCGTGGTGGCGGCCATCGTGCCCTGGAACTCCCAGCTCTTCCTGTCTGCGGTGAAGCTCGCGCCGGCGCTCGCCGCCGGTTGCGCGGTGGTGCTCAAGGCGTCCGAGGACGGCCCGGCGCCTCTGCTTGCCTTCGCCAAGCTTGTGCATCAGGCCGGCTTTCCGCCGGGCGTCGTCAATATCCTGACCGGCTTCGGAGCCGAGTGCGGGCAGGCGCTGACCACCCATCCGCTGGTGTCCCGCATCGCATTCACCGGCGGACCGGCGACAGCGCGGCATATCGTGCGCAACAGCGCGGAAAACCTCGCCTTCACCACCCTTGAGCTGGGCGGCAAGTCCCCCGTCGTAGTGTTCGCCGACGCGGACCTCGAAAGCGCTGCCAACGCCGTGATCGCGGGCATCTTCGCTGCCAGCGGGCAGAGCTGCACGGCGGGGTCGCGCCTGCTGGTGGAGCGCAAGGTCGCCGACCCGTTCCTGAAGATCCTGAGCGACAAGGCGCGTGCCATCCGCATCGGCAATCCGCAGCGCATGGAGACGGAGATGGGGCCGCTCGCCACCGCGCGACAGGTGGCCCACATGGAGCGCACGGTGGCCGCCAGCATCGTGCAGGGGGCCGAGTGCATCACGGGCGGCAGCCGGCCGCGAGGCCTGTCGCAGGGCTATTACGTGTCTCCCACCATCCTCTTTTCCGGCGACACCAGCCTGCCGTGCTTCCGTGAGGAATTCTTCGGCCCGGTGCTCAGCGCCACGGTGTTCGACACGGAGGAGGACGCCGTGGCAAAGGCGAACGATACGGTCTTCGGCCTCGCCAGCGGCGTCTTCACCACCAATCTCGCCCGGGCCCACCGCATGACGGCGAAGATCCGCGCCGGCATCGTCTGGGTGAACACCTATCGCGCGGTCTCGCCCATGGTGCCGTTCGGCGGCTACGGCATGTCCGGCCTCGGCCGCGAGGCGGGCATGGATTCCATCCGCGACTACACGCGAACCAAATCGGTGTGGATCAACACCTCCGACGCCCCCATTCCCGATCCGTTCGTGATGCGCTGAGGAGGACTTCCGCATGATCAATCGCATCCTGACCCCGCGCGAGCTTCTGATCGGCGGCGGGAGCCTCGCCCAGCTGGTGCCGTTGCTCGGCCGCCTCGGCGTGAGCCGGCCCATGCTGGTCGTTGATCCCACCATTCTAAGCCTCGGGCTCGCTGATCCGGCCATCACCGCGATGCGGGAGGCCGGATTGGGTCTCGGCGTGTTCTCGGTGGTGGTGGAGGATCCGTCCGATGTCAGCGTGATCGCCGCGGCGAACGAGATCCGCTCCGGCGTCCACGATGGCGTCATCGGCTTCGGCGGCGGCAGCGCCATCGACACGGCGAAGGCGGCGGCGATCCTCGCGAGCACGGGCGAGGCGGTGCATGCCCTCAAGGTGCCGCGCATCGTGGATCTTCAGGTGATGCCGCTCGTGGCCATCCCCACCACCGCCGGCACGGGCAGCGAAGTTACCCGCGCCTGCGTCGTCTCCGACACGGCGGCGCAGGAGAAGATGCTGATCCTCGGCACAGCGGCTCTTCCGGCCGCAGCCATCGTCGACTATGAGCTCACGCTCTCCTGTCCGTTCCGCGTCACCGTGGACACCGGGCTCGATGCCCTCACCCATGCCCTCGAAGCGCTCATCAACCGCAACGGCAACGCCCACGCGGAAGCACTGGCGCTTTCCGCGCTCAGGCTGATCGGCGCCAATCTGGAGACCGTGGCGCGCGAGCCTTCGAACCGCGCCGCGCGCGAGGCCATGATGCTGGGCGCGACCCATGCCGGGCTCGCGGTGTCGAACACGTCCACTGCGCTCATCCACGGGCTGAGCCGGCCCATCGGCGCCTTCTTCCATGTGCCGCACGGCCTCTCTAACGCCATGCTCCTGCCGCTGGTGACGGAATATTCGCTCTCAGCCGCGCCTGCGGGCTACGCTGCGGCCGCCCGCGCGCTCGGCTGGGCGACGGGCGCCATGGGGGACGAAGAGGCCGGGCAAGCCTTGGTACGGGGATTTCGCGATCTCAATGACCGCTTGAAGGTGCCCACACCCAAGGCCTATGGCCTGGACGAGGACGCCTATTTCCGCCTCCGCCCGGAAATGGCCCGCCAGGCCCTCGCCTCCGGCACGCCGGGGAACAACCCGCGCGTTCCCTCCGAAGACGAGATCGTCCGTCTCTACGAGATCGCCTGGGATGGAGGGCAATTGGCCCGTGCCAACGTTGCCTGACGGCTCGCACCCCACGCCCACCACCTCGTGCGGGATGTTTATGGGGCGGCTGGCCGCCCGTGACCCAGACGACGAACGGTCGAAATTTGGGCACGGGTCGAACAGTGACCGCCCAGCACAGCGTCATGCCCCATATTTATCAATTTAAAACAATCATTTAATGGAAAAGCGACTGGCCAATCTATCGGCTTTACCGGACGTGGCGGCCTGCACAAACTAAGTAAGCACTTAATTGTTTACACGCCCGCCGCCGCCGTACAGCCGGAGATTTCGGACATGTCGCTGACCCGTCGCGCCTTCGGCCGCAACCTGTTGACCGGTGCCGGCCTCGCTGCCGCCGGCGCCTTTCCCGGCGGGCTGATCACCCCCGCGCGCGCCGCAGACCGCCTGCTCGTGGTGCAGTG
Organism: Pseudomonadota bacterium; assembly: GCA_023442085.1. Lineage (GTDB taxonomy): Bacteria > Pseudomonadota > Alphaproteobacteria > Rhizobiales > Xanthobacteraceae > Xanthobacter. The sequence continues at coordinate 7,473 of JAEZMT010000231.1, forward strand.
GGGCGCGCAGTGGATCGAGGTCTCCAAGCAGATCGCAGCCGATTTCAACAAGACAAACCCGACGCAGATCGCCTGGGAGCTTCACTCCGGCGGTGCGGCGGCTGTCGTCGCCAAGATCAAGGCGGTGTGGCCGAACACCCAATACAATGTACTCTCGGTGTGGGATCCGGTCTTCCGGGCGATGATCAAGGAAGACTGGCTTCTTCCGATCGACGAGAGCATCGTCACCAACCTCGCCACGATCCCCGACCAGTTCATCCAGAAGAACGATAAGGGCCAGAAGATGAGCGTGCCGCTCTCCACGGCCGGCGCGTTCTGGGGCTATCGGGAGGACCTGCTGCCGGGCGGCTTCAATTCGGTTGAAGACCTGCTGCGTCCGGAGTTCAAGGGCAAGCTGTGCGTGCCCTATCCCATCGGCCTGACCGGGCTCTTCATCGTGAGCTGCGCGCTCCAGCGCGGCGGCAACGAGCGGAATGCCGAACCCGGCTGGGAGCTGGTCAAGGAGCTGGCGTCGAAGGGCCAGATCGGCATGATCGCCACCAACAATTCCGAGTATATCAACGCGATGGCGAGCGGTCAGTACTCGGTCGGCTTCTGGAACAATGGCGGCTGGTTCGCCACGGCCAAGAATTTTCCGGTCAAGTTGAAGAACCGGATGCCCGGCAACAAGGTGTTCCTGTACAACGAAGGCTTCTGCGTGCTGAAGGGTTCGCCCGCGAAGGCCGCCTTCGAGTTTGCCAATTTCTTCGCCGAGCCGAAGATGAACGAGCTCTACAACATGAATCTTGGCTCCGGGCCGACCCAGCCCTCCGCCAAGCCCAATCCGATGCTCGCGGACTGGTATTTCGCGCCGAGCGATCTGGAGAAATACGCTTACTTCGCCGACTTCGCCTATCTCGGCTCGGTGGTGAACGAGTGGAACGCCCGATGGGAGCGCGAGATCGTGCCGCTGGTGCGGCGCGGCTGATCGGGAGGGGAGGGGCACAGGGGCGAACGGCGACATGGCACGAGCGGGTGGCAAACGGCGCGACGGCTTGACGGCGCTTCTCTTGTGGCCGGCGCTCATCATCGTCGCGCCGCTGCTGCTCGGCCCCCTTCTGGCGCTCGGTCACGAGAGCCTGAAGCCGTTCGTGGGCGGGCGCATCGGCGGTGACGATGCCGGTGCACTCACCCTCGACAACTACGCTCAGATCGCAGCGCCGGAATATGCGCGCTATTTTCTCGACACGTTCCGCATAAGCTTCATCAGCGCCGGCCTTGCCATGGTGCTGGGCTTCCCCATGGCGCATTTCATCGCCCGGCGCGCGGGTCCGCTGATGCGCCGGGTGCTGATGGGCGGTCTGGTCGGAACGCTCTTCCTCAGCATCATCGTGCGGGTTTACGCCATCGCCGTGAGCTTCGGCCCGCTCGGCCCGCTCTCGGGGTTCGGACGTCTGTTCGGCATCGCGCCGGCCAGCCCGGACGGCGCGGAGCTGATGGTGGTGCTCAGCCTGATGAACACGACGCTGCCTCTCGTCGCCCTCACGCTCGTTGGAACGTTGCAGAACATCAATCCGCGGCTCGAGGAGGCGGCGATGTCGCTCGGCGCGCCGCGCTGGAAAACCTTCTTTCAGGTCACCGTGGCGATGAGCCTGCCCGGTATTCTTGCGGCGGGCATCATCGCCTATGCCTTCTGTCTCAGCAATCTGGTGGTGCCGATGCTGGTGGGGCGCGGCTTTATCCTCTTCGTGTCGAACCTCATCTACTCGCGCTTCTCGGAAGTCGCCAATTTCCCCGGCGGCGCCGCGCTGTCGATCGTGATGATGGTGGTCTCCGTCGCCCTGTTCTACGGGCTGCTGCACCTCGTGCGCGCCAATTGGCAGGAGGCGGGCAAATGAGCGAGACCCATGTGGACGGGCGATTGGTCAGCAAGCGCATGGCGGATGCCCTGTTCGAGGCTGCCTATCTGTCGCTCGTCACCTTGTTCATCGCCTTCTCGCTGATCCCTGTCCTCGTCGCGATCGTGCTGTCCTTCGATGCGCGCAGCTTCATCGGCCCGTTTCCACCCAGCGCGTTCTCCCTGCGGTGGTATGAGCGCTTCCTTGCCGACAATTACTATCAGGACGGCCTCGTCAACAGCCTGATCATCGCCACCGTGGCGACGCTGGTGGCGACCGTTGTCGGCACGCTGGCGGCCATCGCGCTCAGCCGGGCCACCTTCCGCGGCCGCGCCCTGCTGCAGGCGGCGCTGCTCTCGCCGCTGGTGGTGCCGAATGTCGTTCTTGGCTTCGGCATGCTGATCTTCGCCAGCCGGCTGGGCATCATCGATGGCATGACACGGCTGATCATGGGGCACATCCTCATCACCTTTCCCTATGTCATGCGCACCACTGCCGCCTCGCTCATCGGCATCAAGGCGAGCTATTACGAGGCGGCGCTCAGCCTGGGCTCGCCGCCGTGGAAGGCGCTGTGGCAGATCACGCTGCCGCTGGCCCGCACCGGAATCATCGCCGGCGCCGTATTCGGCTTCGTCACCTCCTTCGACAATGTCGGCATCAGCATCTTCCTGACCGATGCCTTCACCTTCACCCTGCCTGTCGCGCTTCTCGCGCAGATGCGGGCGAATCTCGACCTGACCATCGCGGCACTGTCGGTCATCTTCATCGTCGCCACCGTGTTGCTCATCGTCGTGCTCGACCGCGTCGCGGGGCTCGATGTGGTGGTCGGACGCGGCGTATACGGGCGCTGAGCATGTCTGTTCTCGATATCCAGAACATCACCAAGCGTTTCGGCACCACTGCGGCGGTCGACAATGTGAGCTTCTCCGTCGATCGCGGCGAAATCGTCGCGCTGCTCGGTCCGTCGGGCTGCGGGAAAACGACGACACTGCGGATGATCGCCGGCTTCGAGTGGCCGGACGAGGGACGCATCGTCATCGGCGGGGCCGACATGGCGACACGGCAGCCCTACGAGCGCAATGTCGGCCTGGTGTTTCAGGATTACGCGCTGTTCCCGCATATGAGCGTCGCGCAGAACATTGCCTATGGCATGAAGAACCGGGGCGTGAAGCGGGCCGAGATCAGCCAACGCATCCGCGAGGTGCTGGAGCAGGTGCAACTGCCCGGCATCGAGGAGCGCCGGCCAAGCGCGCTCAGCGGGGGCCAGCAGCAGCGTGTCGCGCTGGCCCGGGCGCTCGTCACCCGGCCCGACATCATGTTGCTCGACGAGCCTTTGTCCAATCTGGACGCCAAGCTGCGGCTCCAGCTCCGCCGGGAGATCCGCACCATCCTCGGCAGGTTCGGCTGTACGTCGATCATCGTGACCCACGACCAGGAAGAGGCGATGGGCCTCGCCGATCGCATCGTGCTGATGAACAAGGGGCGGATCGAGCAGATCGACACGCCGCATGGGCTCTATCAAAGCCCGCGCACGCTGTTCGCCGCTGACTTCATCGGTCATTCCAACTGGATCGGCGGCACGCTTTCCCGCCGCGGCGGCGGTGCGGCGACCGTCGAGACCGCCCTTGGATTTCTGCCGGTCATTCCGCGTGACGTAGCGGATGGCCCGGTCACGCTGTGCATCCGTCCCGAGCGTCTTGCCCTCCTCCACTCCTCCGACCAGGCCGAAATCATGCTCGACGCGTTGGTCGAACGGCACGATCCCATCGGCGCGGATCTGCGCATCTGGTCGCGCCTAGCCGATGGCACGTCGGTCCAGTCGCTGGAGAAGAATGTTGGACGCGAGCTTCCCGCGCCGGGCGAACGTGTCAGGCTCGGCCTACGCATGGTCGACGGCATCGTGCTTGCGGGCCGGAGGCAGGAGGCATGACACTGCGCCCGCTCGCCATACGCGGCGGCCTCGTGGCCTTTCCCTCGGAGGGGGAGGTTCGCGCGGCCGATCTGCTGATCCAGGATGGGCGGATCGCCGCCATCGTCGCGCCCGGTGCCGCGCTGCCCGAGGAGGCGGAGCTGGTCGACGCGACCGACCGGCTGATCATGCCCGGCCTCGTCAACGCGCATACCCACAGCCATCTCGCCATCGCCAAGGGCGTCTCGCGTGCCTGGACGCTTGAGCTGCATCTCCACAACGGCCCTTGGACCGGCGGCGGCCAGAACCTCTCGGATCGCCACCTGCTAGCCCAGGCCTCGGCCGCCGAGATGCTGCTCAAGGGCTGCACCGCCTGTTACGATCTGGTGCTGGAGCTTCCGCACCCCTCGCCGGACGGCATGTTCGCAACCGCCGCCGGCTATCTCGATGCCGGGATGCGCGCCGTCGTCGCCCCGATGCTGGCCGATCGCACCTTCTGGCAGGCGATCCCCGGCCTGCGCGATGCCCTGCCGGACCATGCGCGGGCCGAGATCGACACCATCCGCATGGCCGGCCTCGATGCCAACCTCGAAGCCTGCGAGCGCATGTTGAGGGAATGGCCGCATGATCGGTCATGGGTGCGCCCGGGCCTCGCCCCCACCATCCCGCTGCACTGCTCGGACGCGTTCTGGACGGGAGCACGCGCGCTGGCGGATGCTCACGGCGCGCCGATGCATGCCCATCTGGCGGAATCGAAGATCCAGGCCATCGCGGGACGCGCCCGCTACGGCATGAGCCTCACTGCTCACCTCGGTGCACTCGGCGTCCTCGGCCCCGATTTCACCGCCGCCCACGGCATCTGGCTCGATGACACCGATATCGAACTGCTGGCAAGGCGCGGCTGTTCGGTCGCGCATAATCCGTCGAGCAATTTCCGGCTCGGCAGCGGCATCGCGAACGTGCCGGCCATGGTGGCGGCCGGCGTGCGCGTCGGCCTCGGCTCGGACGCCTGCAGCTGCTCGGACCACCAGAACCTGTTCGAGGTCATGCGCCTCGCCTGCTATCTCTCCCGCACCGCCTCGTTCGATCCCGACGACTGGCTGTCGCCGCGCGATGTGTTCGAAATGGCGACCTGCGGCAGCGCACGGGCGCTCGGGCTGCAAGAGATCACCGGCGACATCCGGCCGGGTCTCGCGGCGGATCTTGTCTTTCTCGACCTCGGCAGCGTGAACTTCACGCCGCTCAATGATCCGCTCTACCAGCTCGTCTTCGCCGAAGAGGGGCGCAGCATCACCCGCGTCATGGTCGGCGGCCGCACGGTGGTGGAGGACGGACGTTTGACCACCATCGACTATCCGGCGCTGCGCGCACGGCTCAACGACCGCGCGCGGGAGATCTTTGCCGCCAACGCCCCGCGCAAGGAGATGCTGGCAGCCATCGAGCCGTTCGTGAAGCATTTCTGCGTCGGCCTCGCGCAAGGGCGCATCGAACTTGCGGAGAGTGTCGCGCCATGACCGCCACCACCGACGCTGCCGCACTGCGGGCGGCCTTCTCCCCCATCCTCGCCACGCTGATGGAACAGACGGGCGCGATACGCTGCACGGTGCGGCTCGACTATCCTGCGCTCGGCCTCAGCGTGAACGTGCCCTGCGCAGAGGTGCTGGCGCCGGGGGCGGCCTCGATGATGGATAATAGCGCCGTTGATCATCGTCGGGCGCGGAGCGTCCGCTGGATCGAGACGAACCGGCGACCGCTGATCCAGGGGGATGTCTTCGCCGATCCCGATCTCGCCCCGCCGCCGGCGCTAATCCGCATCTTCGGAACCCGCTCGCAGATGGTCGCGCCTCTGATCGGGCGCGACGACTATCTGTTCGGCTGGGTGTCCGCCCATTTCGCCGAAGGCCCCCGCGTGTTCGAGCCCGCCATCATCGCCGCGCTCGAGGCGGCGCGCGATGCCGTGCGCGATACGCCGGGAATGCCGTTGGACATCTGAACGGAGCGCGGCGGGGCTCGCCAGCGCCATTCCTCCCATCCGCATTGCGGGCGAAGCGCCGGAAGGACTTTCGATCATGGTTCAGCGCCGCAGGGATATGGACTTTCGGGATTTCGCCGCGCGCAACGTCTCGGACGGACCCATTCGGCTGGAGAACCGATGACGACCGTCACATCCAAGCCGGCCGGAAAACGCCGGAATAAGACCGCTCACGAAGAGCCGGCGGACGCGGCCAAGGCGGCGAAAGGCGCGCGGCAGCGTTCACCTGGAAAGCGCAACGCCGCCGCCACCCGCCAGCGCATTCTCGAAGCGGCGATGGCTGAGTTCTCCGAGCACGGCTACAGCGGCAGCCGTATCGAACGCATTACGGCGTCCGCCGATGTCAATGTCGGCATGATCTATCATTACTTCGGCAACAAGGACGATCTTTATCTCGCAGCGCTTGAAGCGTCTTACAAGATCATCCGGGACCGCGAGCAGACGCTGGATGTCACCGGTACCGATCCACGATCGGCGCTGAAAGCGCTGATCGAGCTGACATTCGATTTCCTCAGTACCGATCCGCATTTCGTGCGTCTGATCATGAATGAGAATCTCATGATGGGCCGGACGGCCCAGCGCTCAGCCACGATCCCTTACATGACGCGGCCCCTGCTCGACTCGCTCAGCAATATTCTCACGCTCGGGCAGGGGCAGAACATTTTCAAACAGAATGTAGACGCGGAGAGCTTGTACATTTCGATTTTAGGTCTGTGCTTCATCCATGTGTCAAACCGACATACTCTGAGCAGCATGTTCCAGCATGATTTTTCAGAGTCCCAATGGCTCGACCAAAGAAAATCGATCGTTGTGCAGACGATACTGTCGTTCGTTTCGGCTATCGAAGGGCAGTCAGGATCGATTTCGCCGTAGCGCGAGAATCCCGCGAAACTCTTGCGGGATAGACGCTTCCCGGCTGCCAGATCGAGGCTCCGCGACCTCGTGGCCGCGGAGCCATATGATGAGCTGATAAAGGCACGTCTCTCGCGGCCGGCAGGCGGGCTAGGCGACCGGCGGTCAGTCGAGAGCGTCGGCGATGGCCTGGCCGCAGGTCTGCGTGTTGGCTGAACCGCCGATGTCGGCCGTGCGCCCCGCGGGATCCGCCAGCACCCGCTCGATGGCGCGCTCGATGGCGGCGGCGGCCTCCGCCTCCCCGAGATGTTCCAGCATCATGGCCGCGGACCAGATCTGGCCCACCGGGTTGGCGATGCCCTTGCCCGCGATGTCCGGCGCCGAGCCGTGCACCGGCTCGAACAGCGAGGGGAAGGTCCGGTCGGGATTGATGTTGCCGGAGGGGGCGATGCCGATGGTGCCGGTGCAGGCGGGGCCGAGGTCGGAGAGGATGTCGCCGAACAGGTTGGAAGCGACCACCACGTCGAAGCGGTCGGGGTGCAGCACGAACTGCGCGGTGAGGATGTCGATGTGGTACTTGTCGGTGCGCACGTCGGGGTAGGCCGCCGCCATCGCTTCCACCCGCTCGTCCCAATAGGGCATGGTGATCGCGATGCCGTTGGACTTGGTGGCCGAGGTGAGGTGGCGGTTCGGCCGCCGCATGGCCAGCTCGAACGCGAATTTCAGGACCCGGTCGACGCCGTGACGCGACATCACCGTTTCCTGGATCACCAGCTCGCGGGGCGTGCCGGGATACATGCGCCCGCCGATGGAGGTGTATTCGCCCTCCGTGTTCTCGCGCACCACCCAGAAGTCGATGTCGCCCGGCTTGCGGCCGACGAGGGGGCAGGGGACGCCGGGCATCAGCCGCACCGGGCGCAGGTTCACATACTGGTCGAACTCCCGCCGGAACTGGAGCAGCGAGCCCCAGAGCGAGACATGGTCTGGCACCGTGTCGGGCCAGCCCACCGCGCCGAACAGGATGGCGTCCGAGGTGCCGACTAGCTCTTTCCAGTTCGCCGGCATCATCTCGCCATGGCGGGCGTAGTAATCGCAACAGGCGAAGTCGCGCCAGTCAAGATCGAGGCTGAAGCCGTAGAGTGCCGCTGCCTTCTCCAGCACGCGCACGCCCTCGGGCATCACTTCCTTGCCGATGCCGTCTCCGGGAATGACGGCGATGCGATGGTGTCTTGCGGCCATGGTCACGTTTCCTGCGATATGTGTGGGATTGGGGTCAGACGGGCGCCGTGAGGCGCAGGCCGCCCATGTGGAAGGCTTTGGGCTCCAGATATTCGGCGATGCCGAGATAGCCACCCTCGCGGCCGAGCCCGGATTGCTTCACGCCGCCGAAGGGCGCGACCTCCATGGAAATGGCGCCGGTGTTCAGCCCCACCATCCCGAATTCCAGCGCCTCGCCGACCCGCCAGGCGCGGTGCATGTCCTCGGTGAAGAAATAGGCGGCGAGGCCGTAGGGCGTGCCGTTGGCGATGGAGATCGCCTCCGCCTCGGTCTCGAACCGGAACACCGGGGCCACCGGGCCGAAGGTCTCCTCATTGGCGAGCCGCATGTCGGTGGTGGCGCCGGTGAGGAGGAGTGGCGCGACGAAGTTTCCGTCCGCGTTGGAGGTCCCGCCCTGCCGCTCCACGCGTGCGCCCTTGGCCAGCGCGTCGGCGACGTGGGCGTGCACCTTTTCAGCCGCGGCGCGGTTGATGAGCGGACCGATGACGACGCCGGGCTCGGTGCCGGGGCCGACTTTCTGTGCCGCGATCCGCGCGCCGAGGCGGGCGACGAAGGCGTCATGGATGCCGGCCTGCACCAGAATGCGGTTGGCGCACACACAGGTCTGGCCGGCATTGCGGAATTTCGAGGCCATCGCCCCATCCACCGCCAGGTCGAGGTCGGCATCGTCGAAGACGATGAAGGGCGCGTTGCCGCCCAGCTCCAGGCTCAGCTTCTTCAGTGTTCCCGCCGACGCGCGCATGAGGTGGGCGCCGACCCGGGTGGAGCCGGTGAAGGAGATCTTGCGCACCGCGGGGTTGGAGGTGAGTTCATCACCAATGGCGGCCGGCAGGCCCGTCACCACGGAGATGACGCCGGCGGGAACGCCGGCCCGCTCCGCGAGCTTCACCACCGCCAGTGCCGAGAAGGGCGTCAGTTCCGAGGGCTTGATCACCATGGTGCAGCCGGCGGCAAGCGCTGGCGCGCATTTGCGGGTGATCATCGCGATGGGGAAATTCCACGGCGTGATGGCGGCGGTGACGCCGATGGGCTCTTCCAGCATCAGGATGCGCCGGTCGGCGCCGGGCGCCGGGATGGTGCGGCCGTAGATGCGCCGGGCCTCCTCCGCGAACCACTTCACGAAGGAGGCACCGTAGCGCACTTCCCCCTCCGCCTCGGCGAGGGGCTTGCCCTGCTCGGCGGTCATGATCCGCGCGAGGTCGGCGCTGTTGGCGAGGATCAGCTCGTTCCAGCGCTCCAGCAGGCGGGCGCGCTCGGCAGCCGGCACGGTGCGCCAGGAACGGAATGCGGTCTCGGCGGACTCAATGGCGCGCCGCGTCTCGGCCGCGCCGCAGGCCGGCACGGTGCCCATGGGCCGGCCGGTTGCGGGGTCCTCGACGACGAACGTCGCGCCGTCTTCGGCAGCACACCACTGCCCACCGATGAAGGCGGATTCGACGAGGAGGCTCGGATCGGCTAGTGCGAGCGGGTTTTCAGCGGCGGGGGACATGGCGAGGTCTTTCAATAACCGCGGCTGCGATCCACGAGGCCGACCATCGGCTCGCCCGCGGCATGGCGGCGGAGATTTTCCAGGAGGCTGATGACGGCGGTCTCGGGCCGGGTGAGGCTCGCGACGTGGGGCGTCAGCAGGATGCGCGGATGGCTCCAGAACGGATGCTCCGGCGGCAGCGGCTCCGGCTCCGTCACATCGAGGACCGCGCCCGACAGGGTGCCGGCATCAAGGGCGGCGACCAGGTCATCCGCCATCACGTGGCCGCCACGCCCCGCGTTGACGATGCGCGCGCCCGCCGGCATCCGGGCGAACAGGCGGGCATCGAGAATGCCTCGCGTCTCGGCTGTGAGCGGCAGGAGGCAGACGAGGATGTCCGTGCGGGCAAGGAACGGCCCGAGCCCGGCCTCGCCGGCGAAGGTCTCCACGTTCGCGATGGCCCGCGGCGACCGGCTCCAGCCCGCAAGCGGAAAGCCGAACGGCGCGAGGCCCGCGAGCGACGCCTGTCCCAGGGAGCCGAGCCCCATGATGCCGACGCGCCGTTGCGCCGCCGGCGTTTCATAGTGCTGCATCCAGACGTGCTTTTTCTGCTGATCGATGTAGGTCGGCAGATCGCGGTGGAGGGCGAGCACGGCCATGGTCACATACTCGACCATGCCCTCGACGATCCCGGGCTCGACCATGCGTACCACGGGAATCCCAGCCGGGATGCGGGAGAAATCCAGGTGATCCACGCCGGCGCCAGTGGAGAAGATCACTTCGAGGTTCGGGAACGTGGCGGTGAGGTCCACGTGCACGTCCCAAACGGCGACCCAGCGGATGTCGGCGGGGTTGCCCACGTCAGGCCAGATGCGCACGTCGATGTCGCGCGCCATTTCGCCGATCAGCCGGCGCCAGACTTCGCCGCGGGCGGGATCGGCCATGTAGAGGAGTGCCATGGGACGGACCTAACTGGATGGTGAGAGATCAGGAAACGGCGACCCATAGCTTGCGGACGGTTTCGATCGTTTCCCAGGTCCCGACGAAGCCCGGGCGCAACACGAAGGTGTCGCCCGCGCTGAACCGGCGCGGGGTGCCGCCATCCTCGGTCAAGACAACGACGCCGGACAGGATCGTGCAATATTCCCACGTCGCGCCCTTGATGGAGCGCGTGACGCCGGGCGTCGCCTCCCAGATGCCGGTGCGGATGTCCTTGTGGCCGGCCGCGGCGATTTCCCACGTCTTGTAGCTCGGGTCGCCGGCGATCAGCCGGTCGGGCGCGGCCTTGCTTTCGCGCGGCGTTCCGGGTGCGGCGAGGTCGAAGGCGATGAGGTTGCTCATGGGTCGTGGTTCCGGGCAGCAGGACGGGACGCAGGCGGGGGCGAGCCGGCGCGGGGGCCATGGGTGAGGTGTCAGGCGTCGGCGTTCTTGCGCGGCGCGGTGCGGGCGCTCAGGGCGACGAGGATCACCATGAGGAAGGACACCGCCGTCAACAGCGTGCTGATGGACGCAATCGTCGGATCGATCTCGTCGCGCAGCGCCGTGAACATGCGCTTCGTCAGGGTCTGGTTTTCGCCGCCCGAGACGAAGATGGCGACCACCGTCTCGTCGAGCGCCGAGATGAAGGCGAACAGCAGGCCGGAGATGACGCTCGGGCGGATCTGCGGCAGCGTGACGATGAAGAAGGTCCGCAGCCTGTTCATGCCGAGGCTGCGCGACACCATCTCCTGCGCCGGATCGAACTTCCTGAGGCCCGTCAGCACCGAGATGATGACGAACGGCAGCCCCAGCATGACGTTGGCCAGGATCAGGCCGCTCATGGTCGCGAGCAGTCCCACATTGGCATAGACGAGGAAGACGCCCACGGCCGTGATCACGATAGGCACCACGAGCGGCAGGAGCAGAACCACCTGGAGGCTGCGCACGATGCGCGACGTGGAGAGGTTCAGCGCGTAGGCGGCGGCGGTTCCGAGCACGGTGGCGATGATGGCGCTCGATACGGCGAGGAACAGGCTGACCCCCGTCGCCTGCATCCAGGCGGCGCTCTGGAGATAGGCTTCATACCACCTGAACGACCACGAGGGCGGCGGGAAGGCGAGGAAGCGCGCGCCCGAGAAGGACATCGGAATGATGATGAGGACGGGGATCATCAGCCAGATGAGAATGAGGCCCACGGCCACATAGAGGACAATGCGGGAAAGGGACATGATCAGCGCGCCCCCATGATGAGTTCGAACGGGATGATGAGGCTCGCCAGCCGGAAGATGAGAAAGACGCAGGCGAGCAGCACGATGCTGATGGAGGAGGCGGCGCCCCACTCGTTGTAGACCTCGATGTTCCGCGAGACGAGCATGGAGACCATGTAGGTCCGCCCGCCGCCCAGCAGTTCCGGGGTGATGTAGAAGCCGAGGGTCAGCACGAAGACGAGGACCATGCCTGCGACGATGCCCGGCATCGACAGGGGCAGGAAGACGCGCGTGAAGACATAGAACGGCGTGCCCCCGAGGCTCGCGCCCGCCATGGTGAGCTCGGCCGGAATCTTCTGCATGGTGGCGTAGAGCGGCAGCACCATGAAGGGGAGAAGGATATGCACCGTGGCGATCACGGTGCCGAGCTCGTTGTTCACCAGCGCGAGCGGGTCTTGGATCAGCCCGAGATCGGTCAGCAGCGTGTTCACGAGGCCGCGCCGCTGCAACAGGATCAGCCACGCATAGGCGCGCACCAGCACGCTGGTCCAGAACGGCAGGATCACCATCGCCAGGATGACGATGCTCCATCGCCGGGATGCGCCGGCCGCCACATAGGCGATGGGATAGCCCAAAAGCAGCGTCACCCCGGTGACGATGAAGGCGATGCGGAAAGTCTGGAGGAAGGTGTTCCAATAGACCGCATCACTGAAGATGCGGGCATAATGGGCCAGCGTGAAGCCCCCGTCCTGGCGGATCGACTGCCACACCAGCCAGCACAATGGCACGATCAGCAGACATCCCACCACGACAAGCGAGGGGGCGAGCAGCATCAGGACGAGGCGCTGTTCTCCCCTCTTTTGGGCAAGCGACGGATCGGTTGACGATGCCGACATGGCGGGCTCCTGGAGCAGTCGTGCGGGGCGGGCCGGCCCGCAACATGGCGAGCCCGGCGTCACGGGGAGGGATCGCTTCCCGGCGCCTTGAGCCGAGAAGCGATCCGGCGGCCCGCTGGCTTACTTCTGGACGAACCCTGCCCAGCGCTTGATGGCGTCCTCACCGGCGGGCGAGGCCCACCAGGCCTGCGAAACCAGCACCTGCTTGGCCGCGTTTTCCGGCGCGCTCGGCATCTGGGCCGCGCGCTCGGGCGAGATCTTCCCGGTGGCGTACGCGGCCGGGTTGCCCGGGCCGTAGTCGATGTAGGCAGGGAAGTTCGCCTGAATGTCCGGCGTCATGGCGGCATTCACGAACTTGTAGGCGGTCTCGAGATTGGGAGCGCCTTTCACGATGCACAGGGAGGTTTCCTGCAGCAGGCCCTGGTTGAAGGTGAAGCCCACCGGGGCGCCTTCCTTCATCACCGCGGCGACGCGGCCGTTCCAGGCCATTTCCATGTCGATCTCGCCATCCGACAGGAGCTGCGCCGACTGGGCGCCGGAAGTCCACCACACGGTGATGTGCGGCTTGATCTGCTCCAGCTTCTTGAAGGCGCGGTCCACGTCGAGCGGATAGAGCTTGTCGGCCGGCACGCCATCGGCGAGCAGCGCGGCCTCCATGGTGGCCTGCGGGTGGTTGCGCAGGGCGCGGGTGCCGGGGAAGGCCTTCACGTCCCAGAAGTCCGCCCAGGTCTGGGGCGCCTTGGCGGCGAATTTCTTCTTGTTGTAGGCAAGCACCGAGGAATAGAACTCGTAGGCCACCGAATACGGTGTCTTGTACTGCGCCGGCATGGACGCGGCGTTGGGAATCTTCGAGAAGTCGAGCTTCTCGACCATGCCCTGCTCGCCGCCGCGGATGCAGATGGTGGTCGGGGAATCGATGACATCCCAGATGGCCTTGCCGGTGGCGGCCTGGGTCTTCAGAACCGGCCACGCATCGGGGGCGCTGTCCTGGTTGATGGTGATGCCGAGCAGCTTGGCCGCCGGATTGAGGATGGCCTTGGTCTGCGCCTCCTGATAGGCGCCGCCCTGCGAGACGAAGGTGATCTGCTCTGCATGGGCGGTCGCGGCCGACAGGGCCAGCACCGCGGTCATCACCGGGATCGAGACTGAAAAGCGCATGCTTTTTCTCCTCTTGGCCGCTTTGGGCCTTTGCCTTCTGGAAGCGCGTTGCCTGTCCGCCATCATCTCCCGATGGCGTCGAGGAATTGATAGGCCCCTGCAACCAGCCGCACCGCGGGCTCGCGCAGGGCATAGAACGGAATGGGGTGGAGCGGGTGCCGGGTGATGAGACCGAGGTCGGGCTGGCGCCCCGTCACCAGATCGGCGACATGCCGTCCCATGCCGGAGGCCAGCGCGACGCCGGTGCCGTTATAGCCCATGCAATAGACCACTCTCTCGTCGAGCCGCCCGAGATGGGGGAGGCTGTCCAGGGTCATGGCCACGAGGCCGGACCAGCGGTGCGTGACCTTCACCTGCGCAAGCTCGGGGAATTGGCGCACCATCGCCTGTTCCAATGCGGTGAACGCACTGTCCCGGTCAGTCTTGCCGAAGGCGCCGCGGCCGCCATAGAGCAGGCGGTTGCCGGCCTTGCGGAACCAGCGCATCATGCGCCGGGTCTCGGTGTAGCTGCGTCCGGTATGCAGCAGATGGGCGCCGGGCGTGCCGGTCAGCGGCTCGGTCGCGATCATGGCGGAGCGGAACGGGATGATGGAGGTGCGCACGCGCGCCGTGGCGGGCGTCAGATCCGAATAGGAATTGGTGGCGATCACGACCTGCCGCGCCGTGATGCGCGCCTCCGGGGTCTCGACCACCACGCCCGCCCTCTCGCGCCGCAGGTTCAGAACCGGCGCGCGCTCATGGATGGCGATGCCCGCGGCCTTGAGCGCGGTGGCGAGGCCGAGCACGAAGTTCAGCGGATGGATGATGCCGCCATGGGTGTTCAGCATGCCGCCGGTGAAGCCGCGCGAGCCGGTCTCCGCAGCGACCTCCTCCGCGCTCAAGATGGAGATGGCGGTGTCGCCGAGGGCCCCCTGCAGCCACTCCGCCTCAATCTTCAGCTGCTCCAGCGTATGCGCATTGTGGGCGCAGCGCAGAGAGCCGGTGGGGCGGTAGTCCGCCCCCTCGATGCCGAGCTCTGCGATGATCTCGCCCACATGCTGGATGGCCTCCAGGCCGAGATCGTGCATCCGGCGGGCGGTGTCGATGCCGTGTCGGGTGGCGATGTCGCGGAAGCCCAGCCGGAACTTGCCCGAGACCACCCCGCCGTTGCGCCCGCTGGCGCCCCAGCCGATGCCGTTGGCCTCAAGCACCACCGGCGACAGTCCGGCCTTGGACAGAT
>JAEZMT010000125.1 GCA_023442085.1 Pseudomonadota bacterium
GACCCGAAGTTCAAGTTCCGCGCTTTGCGCCCCATCGACGCCACGGCCGCCGCCGAGATGGCCCGCACCCGCCAGTATGGCCACAAGTCCTATCCTCTGCTGCGCATGGGAAAAGGGGAGAACGAAGGCGGCCTCAGGGTGCTGTCGGGCTCGGACATCAGCCCCGCCGGCCGCGTCATCCGCGACGAGAAGGATTTGCCCATCTACGACTGGCGGCTGCTGCTTTTCACGGATGCCGCCCCAGTGGTGCTGGCCGGTCGCTCTGCGCGCGTAGGAATGACCCTGGCGCTGGTCATCCTCGGCCTCGTCGGTCTCTATTGGCGCCAGCATCTCAAGCGCGCGCGGGAAAGTCTCGCCGCACAGGCGGCGCTGGCCGCCGCCCATCGCGAGCTGGAGGGCAAAGTGGTGGAACGCACCGCCGACCTCTCCGCCGCCAACACGCGGCTCGCCGCCGAGATCGAGGAGCGCCGCCGCGCCGAGAGCGAGCTGCGCGCTGCGCAGGACGAGCTGGTGCAGGCGGCCAAGATGGCGACCCTCGGCCAGATGGCGGCCGGCGTGACCCACGAGCTGAACCAGCCGCTCACCGCGCTCCGGGCGCTGGCCGACAACACCGCCAAGCTGCTCCAGCATGGCCGCGAGGAGGATGCGGAGGCGAACCTCGCCCGCATCGCCGCGCTCGTCGATCGCCTCGGCAAGATCACCGGCCAGCTCCGCGCCTTCGCCCGCCGCACCTCCAGCGAAAAAGGGCCGGTGGATGCCGCCGCCGTGCTGGCGGAAAGCCTCGCCATCCTCGCCCCGCGCCTGCGGGCATCCGGCGCCCGCGTCGTCAGCGATCTCGCCCCGGATGCGACGCAGGTGATGTTCGAGCCCATCCGCCTCAGCCAGGTGCTGGTGAACCTCGTGGGCAATGCCCTCGACGCGGTGAAGGGGCGGCCGGACGCGGCGGTCCGCATCGTCTCCTATCGCGAGGGCGGCCGCATTGTCCTCACGGTGGAGGACAATGGGCCGGGACTGTCGGATGGCGCTGCGGAGCGCATCTTCGACCCCTTCTTCACCACCAAGCCGGCGGGCGAGGGGCTGGGGCTGGGGCTGCCCATCTCCCTCGCCATCGCCCGCGATTTCGGCGCCACCCTCACCGCCCGCACCCGCGCAGAAGGCGGCTCCGCCTTCGATCTCGTGATGGACGCGGCCGAGGCCGACGCGCCCCTTACCCTGCGTGCGGAGCCGCTGCGCCATGTTTCCTGAACGCGCCTTCTCCGCCGAGGCCGAGGCCCCCCGCCACGCCAGCCGCCCCCGCGTGCTGCTGGTGGACGACGAGGAGATGATCCGTCTCTCCATCGAGCAGACCTTGGACCTCGCCGGCATCGATGTGGCCTCGTTCGCGAGCGCCGAGGCCGCCCTTCCCGCCATCGGCCGGGACTATCCCGGCATCGTCATCACCGACGTGCGCCTGCCGGCGCGCGACGGTCTGGATCTGCTGGCGGATATCCGCCGGCGCGATCCCGAGCTGCCGGTGGTGCTCATCACCGGCCATGGAGACGTGGCCATGGCGGTCAGCGCCATGCGCGAAGGCGCCTACGATTTCATCGAGAAGCCGTTCGTGAGCGACGCCTTCGTGGAGGTGGTGAAGCGGGCGCTGGAGAAGCGGGCGCTGGTCCTTGAGAACCGGCGCCTGCGGACCGCGCTCGACCGCAGCGATGCCATCGAGCGGCATCTCGTCGGCCAATCGGCGGCCATGCGGCGGCTGCGGGACGACATCGCCCAGCTCGCCTCCACCAGCGCCGACGTGCTGGTCTTGGGCGAGACCGGCGCCGGCAAGGAGCAGGTCGCCCGCGCCCTGCACGAGGGCGGCGCGCGGCGCGACAGGCCGTTCGTGGCGGTCAATTGCGGCGCCATACCCGAGAGCATGTTCGAGAGCGAGATGTTCGGCCACGAGGCCGGCGCCTTCACCGGGGCCGGCAAGCGGCGCATCGGCAAGATCGAGCACGCCTCCGGCGGCACCCTCTTCCTCGACGAGGTGGAGAGCATGCCGCTTGCCATGCAGGTGAAGCTGCTGCGCGTGCTGCAGGACCGGCGCATCGAACGGCTCGGTTCCAACACGCCGGTTCCGGTGGATCTGCGCGTCATCGCCGCCACCAAGGAAGACCTCGGCGCGCTGGCCGATGCCGGCGGCTTCCGGAAAGACCTGTTCTTCCGCCTCGACGTGGTGAAGCTCGCCTTGCCGCCATTGCGGGAGCGGCGGGAGGACATTCCGCTGCTGTTCGAGCTGTTCCTGGTGCAGGCGGCGGTGAAGTACCAGCGGCCGGTGGTGGAGGTTCCGCCCTCCCTTCGGCGGGCGCTGATGCTGGCGGACTGGCCCGGCAACGTGCGCGAGCTGAAGAACGCCGCTGAGCGCCACATGCTCGGCTTCCTCGCGCCGGATTTCACCGGCGGCGCCGCGGCCGCGCCGAGCCTCAATGAACTCTTGGACCGGGTGGAGCGCCTCGTCATCGAAGACGCGCTGAAAGCCTCCGGCCACCGCGTCTCCGCCGCCGCCCTCGCCCTCAACATTCCCCGCAAGACCCTGCATGACCGCATGAAGCGGCTGGGCCTCGCCACCACCGACTGACACATCCGGACCGTTCATGACCGCTACCGCCCCCGCCGAGGCCTTCCTCTGGCCGCCCCTCGTCATCGCCAACGCCCCCAACGGCGCCACCCGCACCAAGGCGGACCACCCGGCTTTGCCCATGAGCGCGGCGGAGCTGGCGCGCGACGCGGCCGAGATCGTCGAGGCCGGCGCGGCCCTCATCCACATCCATGTGCGCGACGCCGAGGGCCGGCATCTGCTGGATGCGGAAGCCTATCGCGACGCCACCGCCGCCATCCGCCGGGAGGTGGGCGACAGGCTGGTGGTGCAGGCCACCTCCGAGGCGGCAGGGCGCTACACCGCGCCGGAGCAGATCGCGGTGGTGCGGGCGCTGCGGCCGGAAGCGGTCTCCCTCGCCTTGCGCGAGATCATCCCGGACAACGCGCATGAAGCCGCCGCCGCCGATTTCTTCGCCTGGCTGCGGCGCGAGCGCACCCTGGTGCAGATCATCCTCTATTCGGCGGAGGAGGTGCATCGGTATTACGCGCTGAAGGGGCGCGGCGTGCTGGGCGAGGGCGAGGATTTCCCGCTCTTCGTCCTCGGCCGCTACACCAGCGGACAGGTCTCGACGCCGGCCGATCTCGTGCCCTTCCTCGCCGCTGCCGGCACGCCGCCACGGCTGTGGGCCATGTGCGCCTTCGGGCCGAAGGAAAACGCCTGCGCCACCGTGGCCGCCGGCCTCGGCGGGCATATGCGCGTCGGCTTCGAGAACAATCTCTTCGCGCCGGACGGCACCCGCGCCGAAAACAATGCCGCGCAGGTGCGGCGAGCGGCGGAGGCCGCGCGACTGCTCAACCGACCGCTCGCAACGGCGGACACCCTGCGTCAGCTCTACGCCGGGGCCTGAGCGTCCGCGCCGGCGACGGCGTCCCGGCTGCGCACGATACGCATGTTCTTCACGCGAACCGGAATCCATTTCGCTGGAAAATGCTTTAGAACGGCGGTGCTTCTCTCGCCGGGCGTGCCGCACACATGGATGAGTCCACCGTGATCACCTGGGCGCTGTTCGCCGCCCATTTGAGCCTTCAGATCATCTTCATTGTCCGCGCCCTTCTGCGGCCCCACCGCGAGCCCTCCTCGCGCATGGCCTGGGTGCTGGTGATCGCGCTGGCGCCGGTGGTGGGCGTCGTCGCCTACATCCTGTTCGGCGAGGTCAACCTCGGACGAAAGGCTGTGGAGCAATTGCGCGCGGCGGTGGCGGAACTGCCGCCGGCCGAGAGCATCGCCGGGCCTTCTGCGGAAGCGGATATCGCGGAGCGCCACGTCCCGCTGTTCCGCGTCGGCCAGTCGGTCAATCACTTCCTGCCTGTGGGGGGAAACCGGGCCGAGCTGCTGCCGGATTCCGCCTCCGCCATCGCCTCCATGGTCAAGGACATCGATGCCGCCCGCTCGAGCGTCCATGTGCTCTTCTACATCTGGCTCGACGACGCCAGTGGGCGCTCCGTGATGGACGCGCTGAAGCGCGCGGCGGGACGCGGCGTCACCTGCCGGGCCATGGCGGACGATCTCGGCTCCCGCGCGCTCATCCACTCGCCCCTGTGGCGCGACATGGCAGCGGCGGGGGTGAAGCTCGCCAGGGCCCTGCCCATCGGCAACCCGCTGTTGCGCCCGTTCAAGGGGCGCATCGACATGCGCAACCACCGCAAGATCGTGGTGATCGATAATCGCATCACCTACTGCGGCAGCCAGAACTGCGCCGACGCCGCCTTCGCGGTTAAGGCGAAGTTCGCCCCCTGGGTGGACGTGATGGCCCGCTTCGAGGGGCCGGTGGTGCGGCAGAACCAGCATCTGTTCGCCAGCAATTGGATGGCGCAGGTGGAGGAGGACCTCGCCCCGCTCTTCGCCGAGCCCCTGCAGGCGCCGCAGCCCGGCTTCGTGGCGCAGGTGATCGGCACCGGGGCCGGGGTGCGCTATTCGGCCATGCCGGAGACGTTCGTGGCGCTGATGAATGCGGCGCGGGACGAACTCGTCATCACCACGCCCTATTACGTGCCGGACGAGCCCCTCCAGGCGGCCCTGTGCGCCGCGGCCCGGCGCGGGGTTTCGACCACCATCGTGTTCCCGAAGCGCAACGACAGCTGGATCGTCGCCGCAGCGAGCCGCAGCTATTACAGCGACCTGCTCGAGGCGGGGGTGAACATCCGCGAGTACGTCGGCGGCCTGCTGCACGCCAAGACCCTGACCCTCGACGGCGAAGTGACCCTGATCGGCTCGGCCAACATCGATCGCCGCAGCTTCGAGCTGAATGCGGAGAATAACATCCTCCTGTGCGATGCTACCTTCACCCGCGCCATGCGCGCCCGCCAGCAGGTCTTCCTCGATGCGGCGACGCCGGTCACGCGGGACGACGCCGACGCCTTCAGCGCCCCCCGCCGCCTGTGGAACAACACCATCGCCATGCTTGGGCCGGTGCTTTAGACCGCTGCCTCCTGTGCATGCGCCCAATTATTGGGCATCAAGACCGCATTCAGAGCAGATCGGATGAGGCCTGCCGTCCGGCGTGAGCCGCGACAATTTTCTTCATAGCTTCAATGAATTGACGCTGCTCCTCGGGCGCCAGCATCTCCACCGTCGCCGCGTGGGCACGGCGGGCGGCGGCCTCCATCTCCGCCAGGATGCGGCGGCCCTCCGCGGTCAGCGAGCAGCTCTGCGACCGCCGGTCCGTGGACGAGGTGCCGCGCCGCACCAGCCCGCGCGCTTCAAGGCGTTTCAGGGCACCGGTGGTCGTGGTGCGGTCCAGCACGACGATGCGCGAGAGCGTGGTCTGGTCGGCCTCCGCCCGGTCCGCGAGGGCTGACAAGAGGCTGTACTGCACCGGTGTCACGCCGAACGGGGCACACAGCTCAGAAAACAGGCTGACGTGGATCTGATGAACCCTCCGCGCGAGGAACCCGGGGCGGTCGGACAACGGCCAGTCCGTGTCCACGATGAATTCCGGTTCCACATTGGAGCCCTTTGAATCTTCAAACGATCCCGTCACGTCCCTGCACCTCCGACCGCCAGTCCGGCCCGCCAAAATTGATCCAGATCAAATTCTGGCACGCGCCCTGCATAATGGGAATACGAAGCATGCTTCGCTTTTCCAATCCGGCCCGAACGGCCGCGCATGCATGGACGGAGACCCTGATGGCTGAACCCGCCGGCTACGATATCCTCCTCAAGGGCGGACATGTCATCTGCCCTGCCAATGGCATTGACGGCATCCGCGACGTGGCCGTGCGCGACGGGCGCATCGCGGCCGTCGAGGAGACGATCCTCCCCTCCAGCGCCACCGAGACCATCGATGTCTCCGGCAAGCTGGTGCTGCCGGGCATGATCGACACCCACGGCCATGTCTATCAATATGTCACCGGCCGTTTCGGCCTGAACCCGGACATGGTGGGCGTGCATTCCGGCGTCACGACCGTGATCGACCAGGGCGGCCCCTCCTGCATGACCCTGCCGGGCTTCCGCAAGTTCATCGCCGAGCCCTCCGAGACGCGCATCTACGCCTTCCTCTCGGCCTATCTCGTCGGCGGCCTCGAAGGCCACTATTACCCCAACCTCTACAGCCCGGACTGCGTGGACATCGACGCCACCGTGCGTTCCGCCGTCGCCAACCGCGATCTCGTGCGCGGCATCAAGGGCCATGCGGAGATCGGCGGCTTCGCCCGCTGGGGCATCAAGGTGATGGAGATGGCGGCGGAGATCGCCCGCCGCGCGGAAGTGCCGCTTTACGTCCACTTCGGCACCCTCTGGGGCCTGCCGGAGAGCGGCGCCAACGGCGAGGACGCGGACACCATCCTGGAGCGCGTCATCCCCCTCCTGAAGGAAGGCGACGTGCTCGCCCATCCCTTCACCCGCCACCCCGGCGGCTTCGTGAACCAGCAGGGCGAAGTTCACCACGTCATCCAGGCGGCCCTCGATCGCGGCCTGAAGGTGGATGTGGGCCACGGCAGCCACTTCTCCTACCGCCTCGCGAAGAAGGCAATCGCCGCCGGTGTCGTGCCCCACACACTGGGCGCCGACATGCATGGCTACAACACCCATGTCCCCGCCCCCGCCGGTACGCCGGAGGAGCACTATGACGACGAGAACCACCCCTTCAAGGGCCAGGCGCGCTTCAGCCTCACCCAGGCCATGAGCTCCATGATGGCGCTCGGCCTCTCGCTGGAAGAGGTGGTGCCCATGGTCACCATCAATCCGGCGAAGATGATCGGCCTCACCGACCGGGTGGGTTCGCTCACCGTGGGCTATGCGGCCGACATCTCGGTGCTGGACGACAATCGCGGCCGGTTCCTGCTGCGCGACAACGAAGACACCAAGGTGGTGGCCGAGCGCCTGCTCACCCCCGCCTTCTGCCTGCGCGCCGGGAAGAAGTTCGACGCCGACGCCGTCATCCTGCCCCGGGCGGTGGCGGCGTGAGCCCGCTTTCCGCAGCAGTGCGGCCGGCCCCGCAGGAGGTCTGGGACACCCTGTCCCAGGCCGAGCGGGATGCTGCCTACAACAACAATGCCGCGGTGAAGACCAGCGCGGCATGGGTGGAGGCGCGCGACAAGGCGGCCCCGCGCTTCCGCGCCGCCACGCCCGCCCATCTGGATATTCCCTACGGCCCCGGCGCCCGGCAGAAGCTGGATATCTATCCTGGCACGCCGGGCGCGCCCTGCCTCGTCTTCATCCACGGCGGCTACTGGCAGAGGAACAGCCGCGAGGTCTTCGCCCATTATGCGGAGGGCCTCCTCGCCCACGGCTGGTCCGTGGCGATGCCGAGCTACACGCTGGCGCCACAGGCGCGCCTCGGCGCGATCGTCGCCGAGATGGGCGCGGCGCTCGACCTCATCGCCAAGGACGGTGCCCTTCATGGCCTCACCGGCCCGGTGGTTCTCTCCGGCTGGTCGGCGGGCGCGCAACTGGCGGTGATGCAGCTCGACCATCCCGCCGTCGCCGCCGGCCTCGCCATTTCCGGCGTCTATGAGCTGGCGCCGCTGCGGGACACCTTCCTCAACGCCGCGCTCGATCTCTCGGACGCGGAAATCGCCGCCTGCTCGCCGCTGCGCCATGCGCCGTCACCGAAGCCGCTGGCCATCGCCTACGGCACGGCGGAAGTGCCGGCGCTGGTGCATGATTCCCGCGCGCTGGCGGCAAAGCGTGTGGCCGCTCACGCGCCCGGCGCGCTGCTGCCCATCCTCGGGGCCGACCATTTCTCCATCCTCGACGAACTGCGCCGCCCGGACGGTCTTCTGGTGCGCGCCGCGCTCGACCTGATGGCGGGAGCCAAGGCATGACCGAGCCGCGCACGAAAGAGGGCGTCGGCGCCCGGCTTCCCCGCAAGGAAGACGACCGGCTGATGCGCGGGCGCGGCCAGTTCATCGCCGACATCCGCCTGGCGGGCATGCAGGATGTCGCCTTTGTGCGCAGCCCGCTGGCCCATGCGCGCATCCGCGCCATCCATGTGCCGGAGGATCTAAAAGGCCGCGTCTTCACCGCCGTCGACCTTGACGGGGTGAAGCCCATCCGCGCCGTCTCAGGCCTCCCCGGCTTCAAGGTGTCCGAGCAACCCGTGCTCGCCACGGGCAAGGTGCGGCAGGTGGGCGAGCTGATCGCCATGTGCGTCGCCGACACACGCGCCGAGGCCGAGGACATGGCCGCCCGCGTGGAACTCGACCTCGAAGAGCTGCCCGCCCTCCACGACATGCTGGAGGCCCGCAAGCCCGGCGCGGCGCTGGTGCATGATCACTGGGGCGACAACGTCTTCCTCGAAAGCCTCGTGAACATCAACATCGAAGCCGCCTTTGACGCACCGGTGAAGGTGTCGCGCACCATCTCCACCGCCCGCCAGTGCATGGCCCCCATCGAGGGGCGCGGCACGGTGGTGCTTTTCGATCATCGCTCCGACCAATTGGTGGTCCACACCGCCAGCCAGATGCCGCACATCGTGCGCTCGGGCCTCTCCGAGTGCCTCGGGCTTGAAGAGGGCCAGGTCCGCATCATCTCCCCGGACGTGGGCGGCGGCTTCGGCTACAAGGCCATCCTCCTCAGCGAGGATGTCTGCCTCGGCTGGCTCGCGCGCAAGATCGGCCGGCCCGTGCGATGGCTGGAGGACCGCCGCGAGCATCTGACCGCCGGCGCCAATTGCCGCGAGCACCATTACGAGATCACGCTCTATGCCGAGCGCGACGGCACGCTGCGCGGCATCGATTGCGAGGCGAGCGTGGATAGCGGCGCCTATTCCGCCTACCCCTTCTCCGCGTGCCTCGAAGCCGCGCAGGTGGCGAGCATCCTGCCCGGTCCCTACGATTTCCCGTCCTATCGCTGCCGCACCTGGTCGGTTGCCACCAATAAGTGCCCCATCCTGCCCTACCGCGGCGTGGCCCGCACCGGCGTGTGCTTCGCGCTGGAAGTGGCGCTGGACGCGCTCGCCGCCGAACTCGGCCTCGCCCCCGAAGTGGTGCGGCTGAAGAACCTCGTGCGGCCCGAGCAGATGCCGTTCGACAACATCACCAACAAGCATTTCGACAGCGGCAACTACCCTGAGGCACTGCGGCAGGCGCTCGACGCCATCAAGGCCGATATGGTGCGCACGCGCCAGCGCGCGGGGGAGCCGGGCGGCCGCCGCATCGGCCTTGGTCTTTCCATCTATTGCGAGCAGGCGGCGCATGGCACCTCGGTCTATTCCGGCTGGGGCATCCCCATGGTGCCGGGCCACGAGCAGGCCGGCGCGCGGCTGACGCCGGACGGCGGCCTGGAGCTGCGCATCGGGGCGCATTCCCACGGCCAGAGCCTTGAGACCACGCTGCCGCAGGTCGCCAACGAGATCCTCGGCATTCCGACCGATCGCATCCGCCTCGTCCATGGCGACACCGCGATGACGCCGTACTCCACCGGCGCTTGGGGCTCGCGCATGATGGTGATGACCGGCGGCGCCGTCGCGACGGCCTGCGAGGAGCTCGTCGAGCGGGCGATGGCGATCGGCGCGCATCTGCTACAGGCCGACGTCTCCGACGTGCGCTTCGAGATGGGTCGCGTGGTCGGGCCGAACGGAGACGTCGCGCTCTCGGAGATCGCGCGGGTCTGGTATCGCCGCCCGCAGGATCTGCCGCTCGGCGCGCATGGCGGCGGCCTGGAGGTCACCGCCGGCTACAAGCCAAAGCGCGACAGCGGCACCTTCTCCTACGCCGCCCACGCGGTGGTCGTGGCCGTCGATTCCGAGATCGGGTCGATCGAGATCCTCGACTACGTCATCGTGGAGGACGGCGGCGTTCTGGTG
>JAEZMT010000181.1 GCA_023442085.1 Pseudomonadota bacterium
CTGCTGGCCTCCGGCGCCATCCGCATGGCCGGCCACGTGAAGGCGCGCGGCGAGCGCCGCCGCACGCGCTCGGACTGGATGGAGATCGAGCAGCAGCGCGGCATTTCCGTCACCTCCTCGGTGATGACGTTCGAGCGCGACGGCATCGTCTTCAACCTGCTCGACACGCCCGGCCACTCGGACTTCTCCGAGGATACCTACCGCACCCTTTCGGCCGTGGACGCGGCGGTGATGGTGATCGACGCCGCCAAGGGCATCGAGAGCCAGACCCGCAAGCTGTTCGAGGTCTGCCGCCTGCGCGACATCCCCATCTTCACCTTCGTCAACAAGGTGGACCGGGAAAGCCTCGACCCCATCGCGCTGATGGACGAGGTGTCGTCCACCCTCGCGCTCGATCTCACCCCGCTCACCTGGCCCATCGGCATGGGCGTGGATTTCCGCGGCCTCATCGACATCGCCAACAAGCGCGCGCTGCTTGCCACGGAGCGCGGCGGCCCGCTGGTGCGCGAGGTGCCGTTCGAGACGCCGGAGGACCTCATCGGCCTCGACGGCGTGGAGGAGCGCATCCTCAACGAGGCGGTGGAGAGCCTGACGCTGGCGCTGGGCGTGCTGCCGCCGTTCGATCTCGCCGCCTTCCGCGAGGGGCATCTCTCGCCGGTCTTCTTCGGCTCGGCGCTGAAGGAGGCCGGCGTCGCCGAGCTGCTGTTCGGCCTCGGCTCCGTCGGCCCGAGCCCGCTGCCGCGTTCCGCCGCCGGCGACCGCACAGTGGAGCCGGCGGAGGATCTCGTCTCCGGCTTCGTCTTCAAGGTGCAGGCCAACATGGACCCGAACCACCGGGACCGCGTGGCCTTCGTGCGCCTGTGCTCCGGCCGCTTCAAGCGCGGCATGAAGCTGTTCAACCCGCGCGAGAAGCGCAACATGGCCATCGCCAACCCCATCTTCTTCTTCGCCCAGGAGCGCGAGACGGTGGACGAGGCGGTGGCCGGCGACATCATCGGCATTCCCAACCACGGCATGCTGCGCGTGGGCGACACGCTCTCCGAGGGCGAGAGCATCAAGTTCGAGGGGCTGCCGGATTTCGCCCCGGAAATCCTGCGCCGCGTGCTGCTTTCCGACCCCATGAAGGCCAAACAGCTGCAGAAGGCGCTGCAAGACATGGCGGAAGAGGGCGTCGTGCAGGTGCTCAAGCCCGTCAACGATCCCGCCCCCATCGTCGGCGTGGTCGGCACCCTCCAGCTCGACGTGCTCGCCGCGCGGCTGGAGAAGGAATATGGCGTGCCGATCCGCTATGAGACCACCTCCTTCGTCACCGCCCGCTGGATCGTCGGCGAGCGGGCCGAGGTGGACCGTTTCCTCGAGCTCAACCGCTCCTCCACCGCGCGCGACCGCGACGAGGCGCCGGTCTATCTCGCCCGCAGCCAGTGGGTGCTGGACCGCGCCATCGAGGAATATCCCAAGCTCAAGTTCGTGGCCGTCAAGGAACGCGCCTGATCCCCTTTCCCAAACGATCAAAGGGCGCGTCTCCACGCCGCCCGTCCGGAGGATGACATGACCGACGCCCGCCTGTCCGCGCTTGCTGCGACCATCGACGACGCCTTCGAGAAGCGCGCCGAGATCGGCTTTGCCACCACCGGCGCCGTGCGCGACGCGGTGAACGAGGCGCTGACCCTGCTCGACGGCGGCGCCGCCCGCGTGGCCGAGCAGAGCGCCAACGGCCAGTGGACGGTGAACCAGTGGCTCAAGAAGGCGGTGCTGCTCTCCTTCCGCCTAAACGACATGGAAGCCATTCCCGGCGGCCCAGGCGGTGCCCACTGGTGGGACAAGGTGCCTTCCAAGTTTCTGAACTGGGGCGAGACCGAGTTCCGCGCCGCCGGCTTCCGCGCCGTGCCCGGAGCCGTGGTGCGCCGCTCGGCCTTCATTGCGCCGAACGTGGTGCTGATGCCTTCCTTCGTGAACCTCGGCGCCCATGTGGGCGAGGGCACCATGGTGGACACCTGGGCCACGGTCGGCTCCTGCGCGCAGATCGGCAAGAATGTGCATCTCTCCGGCGGCGTCGGCATCGGCGGCGTGCTGGAGCCGCTCCAGGCCGGCCCGGTCATCATCGAGGACGACTGCTTCATCGGCGCCCGCTCCGAGGTGGTGGAGGGCGTGGTGGTGCGCCGCGGCTCCGTGCTCTCCATGGGCGTGTTCATCTCCGCCTCCACCAAGATCATCGACCGGCAGACGGGCGAAGTGTTCATCGGCGAGGTGCCGGCCTATTCGGTGGTGGTGCCCGGAGCGCTCCCCGGCAAGCCGCTGCCCGACGGCACCCCGGGCCCCTCGCTCTATTGCGCGGTGATCGTGAAGCGGGTGGACGAGCAGACCCGCTCCAAGACCTCCATCAACGACCTCCTGCGCGACTGAGATCGCGCCCGCCGGCACGGGCGCGAACGCCTTTCGCCGGTGGCGTGCGGGGACCGCCGGCGCGGCGGATGCGCCTCGGATGCGACCTGTTGGCAAGGCGGAGATTCCGGCTTGCCAACCAAGGCCGAGCCGCTATATTCCGCCGCCTCGCCCGGATGCGACGCCCCTGCGGCCCGCTCCCTTCCCCGAGCCTTCTTGGAGACGACCGGCGAGACCCGGCCCCGCCTTTGCGGCGATGGCTGGAAACAGGGGTGACGAAATTGCGGGCCATCAACCAGCCCGCCTCAAGATCGTAACCCCGTGTCCCGCATGTGCCCCGGCGCATGCGGTTGAAGAGATGGCGAGTTGTTTGAAGGCGCACAGGCCGCCTTCGGCGGCCGTCTATGAGTAAAGTTCTGCATGCGCCCGTCGCATGCGGCTGGAGAGGTGGCCGAGTGGTTGAAGGCGCACGCCTGGAACGCGTGTATACGGGAAACCGTATCGAGGGTTCGAATCCCTCTCTCTCCGCCAGTTTC
>JAEZMT010000291.1 GCA_023442085.1 Pseudomonadota bacterium
GGGCGCTCGGCCTTCTGGACGACGCCGCGCTCCTGTCCCCGCCGCCGGGCTGCGATCTGGTGCTGACCAAGGACGCGGTGGTGGCCGGGGTGCATTTCTTCCCCGACGATCCGCCCGCCGCCATCGCTCGCAAGGCACTGCGGGTGAACCTCTCCGACCTCGCCGCCAAGGGCGCCGCGCCGGTCGGGGCGCTTATGGCCATCGCTTTGCCCAAGGGCACGCCGGACGCCTGGATGGAAGCCTTCGCCGCCGGCCTCGGGGCCGATGCGGACGCCTTTTCCTGTCCCATCCTCGGCGGGGATACGGTTTCCACGCCGGGACCGGTCACCATCACCATAACGGCGCTGGGCGCGGTGCCGAAGGGCGAGTTCGTGCCGCGCACCGGGGCGCAGCCGAGCATGGCCATCTTCGTCTCCGGCACCATCGGCGATGCCGCTTTGGGCCTCAGGCTGCGGCAGGAGGGCGATGCGCCAGCCTTTGCATCGCTGTCCGGCGAGCAGCGCGCGCATCTCCTCGACCGCTACCTGAACCCGCAGCCGCGCCTCGCGCTCGCGCCGGTGCTGCGCCGGCATGCGGCGGCGGCCATGGATGTTTCGGACGGGCTGGCGGGCGACCTCGCCAAGATGCTGTCTGCCTCCGGATGCGGCGGCCGGGTGGAGGCGCGGCGTGTGCCTTTTTCGGCGGCGGCTGCGGCGGCCGTGAAGACCGATCCCGCCCTGTTCGCCGTGGCGCTGTCGGGTGGCGATGATTACGAGATCCTCGCCTGCGTGCCCCATGCGGCCATTCCGGCTTTCACCCTTGAGGCGGCGCAGGTCGGTGCGCCCGTGGCGCTCATCGGCGAGACGCGGGCGGGCAGCGGGCTCGACGTCACCGATGCGGGCGGCCATCCGCTCGATCTCGGCAGCGGTAGCTACAGCCACTTCTGAAAGCTGCCCTCAGCCGAGCGCCACCAGCACCGCCCCGGCCGCGATGAGCGCGACGCCGAGCGCCGCGACGGCCGATAGCTTCTCGCCCAGGAAGATCACGCCGAACACCGCCACCAGCACGACGCTCAGCTTGTCCACCGGCGCCACACGGGCGGCATCGCCCATCTTCAGCGCGCGGAAATAGCACAGCCACGACGCGCCGGTGGCGAGGCCGGACAGGAGCAGGTACACCCATGTGCGCCCCGGCACCTCGCCCACCGGCTGCCATGCTCCGCGCACCCCCGCGATGGCTGCGACGAGGGCGAGGATGACGACGGTGCGAATGAGCGTCGCGAAGTCCGAATCCACCCCCGCCACGCCGACCTTGGCGAAGATGGCCGTGAGCGCGGCGAAGGCGGCCGAGAGGACGGCCCAGAACACCCAGTTGGCGAGAAGCGACCGCGTCATGTCGGCTCCATCCTGTTGCTCCCGGCAGCATACGGGTGCGCCCCGCAGAGGATAGCGGGGGCATGGTCGCGGCGACTGGTGTTTGGACAACGAGCCGCTCTTCTCTGCGCGGCAATCGGGGCTACCTTAAGCGAGAACGAATCCACGCTCTGCGAACGGTGCCCCGAGCTTCATGTCCACCGATCCCGGCTTCATCCACCTGCATGTCCATTCCTCCTATTCGCTGCTGGAGGGCGCCCTCTCCGTCGGCAAGCTGGCGGATCTGGCGAAGGCGGACTACCAGCCGGCCATCGCCCTCACCGACACCGGCAATCTCTTCGGCGCGCTGGAATTCTCCGAGAAGATGTCGGGCTCGGGCATCCAGCCCATTCCCGGCGTGTCGCTGGCGCTTGATCTGCCGGACCCGGCCGGGCCGCGCGGCGGGCTCAGGCCTAAGAAGCCGCGGGTGGTGCTGCTGGCCCAGAATGATGCCGGCTGGCGCAACCTCATGCGCCTCGTCTCCCGCTCCTTCCTCGAAACCGCGAGCGAGGACGAGCCGCGCATCCTGCCGGACTGGCTGGCCGAGGCGAACGACGGTCTCATCTGCCTCACAGGCGGCCCCTCCGGCCCGCTTGACCGCGCCATCGTCGGCGGCCATCCGGAGATGGCGGCGGACCGGCTGGATCTGCTCGCTTCCCTGTTCGGCGACCGGCTGTATGTGGAGGTGCAGCGCCACGGCGCCGATCCCGAGCGGCTGGCCGAGCCGGCTCTGCTGGAGCTGGCCTACGCCAAGGGCATTCCGCTGGTCGCCGCCAACGAGCCCTTCTTCGCGGCGAAATCCGACTATGAGGCCCACGACGGCCTCCTCGCCATCGCCGAGGGCCGGTTGCTCTCGGAAGGCGACCGGCGGCGGCTGACGGCGGAGCATCGCTTCAAGACCCGCGCCGAGATGCTGGAGCTGTTCGCCGATCTGCCCGAGGCGACCGCCAACACGGTGGAGATCGCGAAGCGCTGCGCCTACCGCGTGCGCACGGTGAAGCCCATCCTGCCGCGCTTCACCACGGCGGACGAGAAGGCCGAGGGCTCCGACCCCTTGGAGGCAGAGGCCGCCGAGCTGAAGCGGCAGGCGGAGGAGGGGCTTGCCGAGCGCCTCGCCAAGCACGGGCCGGCACCGGGACTGGACGAGGCCGCCTATCACGAGCGCCTCGCCTATGAGGTCTCGGTCATCACCAAGATGAAGTTTCCCGGCTACTTCCTCATCGTGTCGGACTTCATCAAATGGGCCAAGGCGCACGACATTCCCGTGGGGCCTGGGCGTGGCTCGGGCGCCGGCTCGCTGGTGGCCTATTCTCTCCAGATCACCGACCTCGACCCGCTCCGGTTCGGCCTCCTGTTCGAGCGCTTCCTGAACCCGGACCGCGTGTCCATGCCCGACTTCGACGTGGACTTCTGCCAGGAGCGCCGCGACGAGGTGATCCGCTACGTGCAGGAGCGCTACGGCCGCGCGCAGGTGGCGCAGATCATCACCTTCGGTACGCTCCAGGCGCGCGGCGTGCTGCGCGACGTGGGGCGCGTGCTGGAAATGCCCTATGGGCAGGTGGACAAGCTGTGCAAGCTTGTCCCGCAGAACCCGGCCAATCCCGTCACCCTGAAGCAGGCCATCGAGGACGAGCCGCGCCTCCAGGCGGCGCGCGATCAGGAAGAGGTGGTCAAGCGCGCCTTCGACATCGCGGTGAAGCTGGAGGGGCTGAACCGCCACGCCTCCACCCACGCCGCCGGCATCGTGATCGGCGACCGCCAACTCCATGAGCTGGTGCCGCTCTATCGCGATCCCAAGTCGGACATGCCGGTCACCCAGTACAACATGAAATGGGTGGAGCAGGCCGGCCTCGTGAAGTTCGACTTCCTCGGCCTCAAGACTCTCACTACCATCGAGAAGGCGGTGAAGCTGGTGCGCCAGCGCGGCATCGACCTCGACATCTCGAAGATCCCGCTGGACGACGCCAAGACCTACCACATGCTCGGCAAGGGCGAGACGGTGGGCGTGTTCCAGGTGGAAAGCGCGGGCATGCGCCGGGCGCTGGTGGACATGAAGGCCGACCGCATCGAGGACATCGTCGCCCTCGTCGCGCTCTACCGGCCCGGGCCCATGGCCAACATCCCAGTCTATTGCGACTGCAAGCACGGACGCGCCAAGCCGGACTACCTCCACCCCATGCTGGAGCCGTACCTGAAGGAGACGTTCGGCGTCATCATCTACCAGGAACAGGTGATGCAGATCGCCCAGGCCATGGCCGGCTATTCACTGGGCGAAGCCGACCTTCTGCGCCGCGCCATGGGCAAGAAGATCCGCGCCGAGATGGAGAAGCAGCGCGAGCGCTTCGTCTCCGGCGCCGCCGGGCGGGGCATCGAGAAGGCGCAGGCCGATACCATCTTCGACCTTCTGGCCAAGTTCGCCGACTACGGCTTCAACAAGTCCCACGCGGCGGCTTACGCGCTCGTCGCTTACCAGACCGCATGGCTGAAGGCGAACTACCCCACCGAATTCCTCGCCGCCTCGATGACGCTGGATAAGGGCAACACCGACAAGCTCGCCGAATTCCGGCAGGAGGCGCAGCGCCTCGGCATCGAGGTGGTGCCGCCGAACATCAATCTCTCCGCCCGCGAGTTCGGCGTGAAGGACGGCAAGATCATCTACGCCATGGCCGCCATCAAGGGCGTGGGCGAGGCGGCGGTGGAGGCGCTGGAGAAGGCGCGGGGTGACCGGCCGTTCCGCTGCTTCGGCGATTTTGCGGCGCGCCTGCCGGTGAAGCTCGTGAACAAGCGCACGCTGGAAAGCTTGATGGCCGCCGGCTGCTTCGACGTGCTGGAGAAGAACCGCGCCCGCGCCTTCGCCGCCATCGAGCCCATCGTGGCCGAGGCGCAGCGGGTGGAGGCGAACGCCCAGTCCGGCCAGAACGACATGTTCGGCTCCGGGCCGGCCGCGGCGGCATCGCTCCCCATCCCGGAGGCGGCGCCGTGGCTGCCGTCCGAGCGGCTGCAGCGCGAGTACGACTCCATCGGCTTCTTCCTCACCGGCCATCCGCTGGATGACTATGCCGAGGCGCTGAAGAAGATGCGGGTGCAGTCCTTTGCCGACTTCTCCCGCGCCGTGCGCTCGGGCGCGGCGGCGGGGCGTCTGGCGGCAACGGTGGTCTCCAAGCAGGAGCGGCGCACCAAGTCCGGCACGCGTATGGGCATCGTCGGCCTTTCCGACCCCTCTGGCCATTACGAGGCGGTGATCTTCTCGGAAGGCCTCGCCCACTATCGCGACCTTCTGGAGCCCGGCACACCCCTGCTCATGATGGTCGCGGCCGAGCTGAACGGCGAGGATGTGCGGGTGCGGATCAATTCCTGCGAAAAGCTCGATCCGGTCACCGCCAAGCACCAGAAGGGCCTGCGCATTTTCCTGCGCTCGCCAGAGCCCATCGAGGGCATCGCGCGACGCCTGGCCGACGGCAAGGCGGGCGAGAAGGGCGCGGGCGAGGTGAGCCTGATCCTTCTGGTGGACGATGCTCATGCCGAGGTGGAGGTAAGCCTGCCCGGCAAGTATTCCGTGTCGCCCCAGATCGCCGGGGCGATCAAGGCCATTCCCGGCGTCGTGGCGGTTGAAGCCGCCTAGCACTGAGTTTATGGACATGGCCGAATTGGGCTTATGGCCACCCGCCGGCCCCGCCTTGTCTGAGGACATCAGCAAGTGACACAGGAAAAGCGCGCCGTCCTGGTGCTCGGCATGCACCGCAGCGGCACATCGGCGCTCACCCGCATCATCAACCTGATGGGCTTTTCCGCCCCCAAGACCCTCATGGCCGCCACCGAGGCCAATGAGGCGGG
>JAEZMT010000351.1 GCA_023442085.1 Pseudomonadota bacterium
TGCGGCTGGGCTATGACGGCTTCAACGGCCAGCCCTATCTTCCGGTCGGGCGGCTGCTCATCCAGCGGGGGCTCGTCCCGCGGGAGGAAATGTCCATGGCGCGCATCCGCGCCTTCATGGAGTCTGACCCTGACGCCGGTCGCGCGCTGCGGCGGGAGAACCGCTCCTTTGTGTTCTTCAAGGTCCTGCCGATGGGCGATGATCAGGGCGCCATGGGCGCGCAGGGCGTGCCGCTCACGGCAGGACGGTCGCTGGCGGTGGACCGGAAGCTTCACACCTACGGTACGCCGATCTTCGTGGAGGCGGACCTGCCGCTGTCCGGCCCCGGCATGGCCGAGCCGTTCCGCCGGCTGATGATCGCGCAGGATACCGGCTCTGCCATCGTCGGTCCGGCGCGGGCGGACCTCTATTTCGGGGCCGGCGATGCTGCGGGCGCGGTGGCTGGTCGCCTCCGGCATGCCGGGAAATTCACCATGCTGGTGCCGCGCTTCGCGGACCGCGCGCCATGAGCCGCCGCGGCCGCCGCCGGCTGCTCGATGCGGAAGAGCGCGCGCTCTGGGACCATGTGGTGCGCTCGGTGAAGCGCCTGCGCCCCGAAAAGCCGATTGCGGCGCCGCCGGTGACGCCGGCTCTCGAGCCTCCGCAGGTGGTGGAGCCCGCGCCGGAGGCGAAGCCGAAAGCCAAAGCCAAGGCCGGCACTCCACCCAAGGTGGTCGCCCCTGCGGTGCCTCCGCCGCCGCCGCTCGCGGCGCTGGAGCCGAAGACCCGCCGGCGGCTCACGCGCGGGGCCGAGGTGGATGCGCGCCTCGACCTGCACGGCCTCACCCAGGCCGCCGCCCATCGCCGGCTGCGCCTGTTCCTGATGGAGGCGCAGGCGAGCGGCCACGCGCTGGTGCTGGTCATCACCGGCAAGGGTGATCCCGAGCGCCTGATGAGTTCAGGCCCGGCCTTCGGCGAAGGCCGGGGCGTGCTCAAGCGGGCGGTGCCGCTGTGGCTCGCCGAGCCCGATCTGCGGGCCGTGGTCGTGGGGTTCGAATCCGCCGGACGCCGCCATGGTGGCGAGGGGGCGCTCTATGTCCGCATCCGCCGCCGACGCTGAGGGGACATCAGGTCACAGGCAGGCGGAAGCGGGCATGCCATAGGTGCGCCCCGCCCCGAGCAGGTGGGCAGTGAAGCGGCGTGCCGGGAACAGGCGCGCGATGGCAGGATCGGCGACGCTCAGCCCGCCGGCATAGGCGCCGAAGGCGGGCAGGATCATCCGGCTGCCATCGGTGACAAAACACCGGCGCCGCACGCCCCGTCCGCGCGTCACGACGCGCGCCGCAGGATGGAGATGACCGCACACTTCGCCCGGCGCCGGCCCCTGATCCGGCTCATGACGGAACAGCAATGGGCCGAGGGCGAGCATGGCGGTGCCTTCGCCGCCCAGATCGTGGGGCAGGGGATCGTGGTTGCCCGCGATCCAGATGAAGGTGCGGCCGGTCTGGATGCGGCGGATCTCGTCGCGAAGCGGGTCCGCCATGCGCTCGCCGGCCCAGCGGTCATGCAGGCTGTCGCCCAGCGCGATCACCATACGCGGCTGGTGCAGGGCCACGACGGCGGAGAGGCGTTTCAGCGTGTCGAGGGTGTCGTAGGGCGGCAGCATCTGGCCGCGCCGGGCGAAGGCGGAGCCCTTTTCGAGGTGAAGGTCCGCAACCACCATCAGCCGCTCGTCCGGCCAGAGCAGGGCACCGGAGGGGTCAAGCTCCAGCTCCGCGCCACGGAGGTCGATCCGGGCGAGGGAGAGGTCAGCTGATTCGGCGAGGGCGAGCATGGCGGCGGATTTTGCCCAACGCGGCGCCGTGAGCAAGCGGAGCCGTGACGCCGGCATTGACGCACCATCAGCGCCAGATACCCGCCTTCTCCAGCATCCCGGCGACATCCTCGGGCCAGACCTGTTCGGTGAGGGAAGACAGAGCATCCCGCGTCCACCACGCATGATTCACCAGCGCCTTGCGCTCATCCTCCGACCAGCCGGCCGACGAGACCACGAGGCCGGGCGCGCGCACGAGGAAATAGCGCTCGTCCGACCGCACGCGCCGCCCGTCCGGCATCACGAACGAAACCGTGCGCCGTGCGAGGGCTGGGCCGGGATGGGCAATGGCGAGGCCGGTTTCCTCCAGAAGCTCGCGACAGGCGGCAGCCTCGTAGGTCTCTCCCGGCTCCAGTCCTCCTCCGGGCGGTGCCCAATAGACGTTCCCCGCCAAGGCACCCTCGGCATAGGCGAAGCGGAACAGCAGCAGCCGGTCCTCGCCATCCAGCACGAGGAGCCGGGCGGCCGGACGTTCGATGGCATCGTCCATGGTGCTGTTCACAGGAAGCTCTGCGGGTCCACGTCGATGGCCACCTTGATGTTGCCCGTCACCTTCGGCGCCACGGCCCGCCATTCCCTGAGATAGGCCGGCAGATCGAAATTGCGCGGCGAGCGCACCAGCAGCCGCCAGCGGTGGCGTCCGCGCAACAGGGCCAAAGGCGCTTCCGCCGGGCCGAGGATGCGCACCTCCGGGACGATGGGAGCGGAGGCAATGAGGCGCCGGGCATGACCTTCCGCCACGTGGGCCTCGCTGGCCGAGACGATGAGCGCCGCCATGCGGCCGAAGGGCGGAAGCTGTGCCTCCTCGCGGGCGGCGATCTCGACGTCATAGAAGGCGTCGCGATCGCCCGTCACCAGCGCGCGCATCACCGGATGCTCGGGCATGTGGGTCTGGATGAAGCCGCGCCCCTCCGCCTTGCCGCGCCCGGCGCGCCCGGCCACCTGGTGCACCAGCTGGAAGGTCCGTTCGGCGGCGCGCGGGTCGCCATGGCCGAGGCCGACGTCCGCATCCACTACACCCACCAGCGCGAGGCCGGGGAAATTGTGGCCCTTGGCGACGAGCTGGGTGCCGACCACCACGTCCACGTCGCCTTTCGCCACGGCGTCAAGCTCGGCCCGCATCCGCTCCACCCCGCCCAGCAGGTCCGAGGAGAGGACAAGGGCGCGGGCATTTGGAAAGAGGGTCTGCACCTCCTCCTGAAGCCGCTCCACGCCCGGCCCGACCGGGACGAGGCTGTCCGGCGCGTCGCAGGCGGGGCATTTTTCCGGCACGGGCGCCTGATAGCCGCAATGGTGGCAGGTGAGGCGGCGGCGGAAGCGGTGCTCAACCAGCCAGGCGGTGCAGGAGGGGCAGCGCATCCGGTGGCCGCAGGACCGGCACAGAGTGAGCGGCGCATAGCCCCGGCGATTGAGGAAAAGGAGCGCCTGCTCGCCCGCCTCCAGCGTCGTGTTGATCTCCGCTTCCAGCCGCGGCGCGATCCAGCGGCCGCGCGGCGGGCCTTCCCGGCGCAGGTCGATGGGGGCGAGGCCGGGCACCTTGGCACCGCCGAACCGCACGGGAAGCGCCAGCCGCCGGTAGCGGCCGCGCCGGGCATTCACCTCGGTCTCGATGGACGGCGTCGCCGAGGCCAGAACGATGGGCGCCGACGCAAGGCGCGCCCGCACCACTGCCATGTCGCGCGCGTGGTAGCAGACGCCGTCCTCCTGCTTGTAGGCAGGGTCGTGCTCTTCATCGACGATGATGAGGCCAAGATCGCGGAATGGCAGGAAAAGGGCGGAGCGCGCCCCCGCCACCACCTTGACCTGCCCCGAAGCGACCTCGTTCAAAACCTTGGCGCGGCGCCGGGTGGAGACGCCGGAGTGCCATTCCGCCGGCTTCATGCCGAAGCGCTCGGTGAAGCGGTCGAGGAAGGCCTGGGTGAGGGCGATTTCCGGCAGCAGGATCAGCGCCTGCCGTCCGGCGCGGATCGCCTCCGCCACCGCCTCGAAATAGGTCTCGGTCTTGCCGGAGCCGGTCACGCCGTCGAGCAGGTGCACGGCGAAGGCCTTCGCCTTCACCGCGGCGACCATGGCCTGCGCCGCCTCCGCCTGCGGCTGCGAGAGCTCGGGCACGGAATGGTCGGGATCGGGCGGGTAAGCGGCGGGCTCGGGCGGCATGACGACAGCTTCCAGCGTGCCGTCATCCACCAGCCCGTCCACCACGGAGGGGGAGACGCCGGCCTCCCGCGCCGCCTCGGTCTTTCCGCGCACGAAGCCGTCCGCGAGCATGTCCAGAAGCCGCGCGCGGGCGGCCGTCATGCGGGCTGGCGACGATCCGGAGAGGCGCACGCCCACCCGTTCGCGCGCTGCGCCCGGGCTCTCGCCGTGGCGCAGCGCCATGCGCAGCACCATGCCGCGCGGCGCCAGCGTGTAGTCGGCCATCCAGTCGATCAGCTTGATGAGGTCGGGCGGCAGGGGGACGTAATCGAGCTTCGCCTTCACTGCCTTGAGCTTGCCGGCCTCCACTGCCTTGCCGCCGCCTGCCGCGCGCGGCCAGACCACCCCGATGACGCTCTTGGTGCCCAGCGGGACGTGCACGAGGTCACCGGGCGACACATCCATCCCCTCGGGCAGGAGGTAGGAATAGCCGGCGTCGAGGCCGAGAGGGAGCAGGACGTCGACGGTGCGCGGGCTCATGTTCGTCTTTTGGTCCGGCGCGCGGGAAAGGTCAAAGGGGGTTTCTCCCCTTGCGTTCCAGATTGCGCGCGTCTACCTCGAACCCATGAAATTCCTCGATCAGGCCAAGGTCTATGTGCGCTCCGGTGACGGCGGGGCCGGGTGCGTCTCGTTCCGGCGCGAGAAGTTCATCGAGTTCGGTGGTCCCGACGGCGGCGACGGCGGGCGGGGTGGCGACGTGTGGATCGAGTGCGTGGACGGCCTCAACACGCTGATCGACTACCGCTATCAGCAGCATTTCAAGGCGAAGAAGGGCGACCACGGCCGGGGCGCCAGATGCACCGGCGCCAAGGGCGCCGATGTGGTGCTGAAGGTGCCGGCTGGTACCCAGATCCTCGATGAGGACGAGGAGACCATCCTCGCCGACATGACCGAGGTCGGCCAGCGCATCAAGCTTCTGGAGGGTGGCAACGGCGGCTTCGGCAATGCCCAGTTCAAGACTTCCACCAATCAGGCTCCCCGCCGCGCCAATCCGGGTCTCGAAGGTCAGGAACGCTGGATCTGGCTTCGCCTGAAGCTGATCGCCGACGCCGGCCTCGTCGGCCTGCCCAACGCCGGCAAGTCCACCTTCCTTGCGGCGACCACGGCGGCGAAGCCCAAGATCGCCGATTATCCCTTCACCACCCTGCACCCCGGCCTCGGCGTGGTGCGGGTGGACGGGCGCGAGTTCGTGCTCGCCGACATTCCCGGCCTGATCGAGGGTGCCCACGAGGGCGTCGGCATCGGCGATCGCTTCCTGGGCCATGTGGAGCGCTGCCGCGCTCTGCTGCATCTGGTGGACGGCACGTCCGAGCATGCCGGCAAGGCTTACAAGACCGTCCGCGCCGAGCTTGCCGCCTATGGCAACGGGCTCGACGAAAAGCCGGAGATCGTCGCCCTTTCCAAGGTGGACGCCCTCTCGCCCGACCTGCTCAAGCAGCAGAAGGAGCGCTTGCAGCGCGCGGCGAAGAAGAAGCCCCTGCTCCTCTCCGCCACCTCGGGCCAAGGCGTGCCGGAGGCGCTGAGGGCGCTTCTTGCGGTCGTGGAAGAGGCGCGCGGCGTCGAGAAGGAAGAGGCGGCGCCGCGGGAGGGGTGGCAGCCCTGAGCGGGTTGCCGTCCCGGCCCGTTCAGCTTGACCGCAGGAACCCGGGCTTGAACTTCGGGCAGGCTATGGCCTATGCCGTGGCCAAGGCGCATGACGTGCCGCTCCTCTTCAAGGGGGATGACATCTCCCGCACCGACGTGCGCCGCCCGCACGCCTGACGTGCCCTGCCGGTTCACAAGTCCATGGCTTCCCCCGAGACCGCTTCCACCGCGTCTGCTTCCTTTGAACCCTCCGACGCGCCGGCGAAGACGCCCGCCTTCGCCGATTTCCGCCGCATCGTCATCAAGGTGGGCTCGGCCCTTCTGGTGGACCGGGCGCAGGGGCGGGTGCGCCTCGCCTGGCTGACCTCACTGGTGGAGGACATCGCGGCCCTGCACGCCAGGGGCTGCGAGGTGATGGTGGTCTCGTCCGGCGCCATCGCGCTGGGGCGCACCGTGCTCGGCCTGCCGTCTGGGCCGCTGAAGCTGGAGGACAGCCAGGCCGCCGCCGCGGTGGGGCAGATCGCGCTTTCCAAGACGTGGGCGGACATCCTCGGTCACTACAACATCACCGCCGGGCAGGTGCTGCTGACGCTGGGGGATACCGAGGAGCGCCGCCGCTATCTCAACGCGCGCTCCACCCTCGGCCGGCTGATGGAGCTGCGCTCCGTACCGATCATCAACGAGAACGACACGGTCGCCACCACCGAGATCCGCTACGGCGACAACGATCGCCTCGCCGCCCGGGTCGCCACCATGGCGAGCGCCGACCTGCTGGTGCTGCTCTCGGACATCGACGGCCTCTACACCGCCCCGCCGGCCCAGGACCCCCACGCGACCTTGATCCCCGTCGTGCCGCGCATCGGAGCCGAGATCGAGGCCATCGCCGGGGATGCCGGCTCCGAACTCTCGCGTGGCGGCATGCGTACCAAGATCGAGGCGGGCAAGATCGCCACCTCCGCCGGCACCCACATGGTGATCGCCTCCGGCCACGTGAAGAATCCGCTCAAGCGCATCATGGAGGGCGGCCGCTGCACCTGGTTCCTCACCTCCGCCAATCCCGTGCGCGCCCGCAAGAGCTGGATCGCCGGCGCGCTGG
This sequence comes from Pseudomonadota bacterium, assembly GCA_023442085.1. Taxonomy (GTDB): domain Bacteria; phylum Pseudomonadota; class Alphaproteobacteria; order Rhizobiales; family Xanthobacteraceae; genus Xanthobacter. Next base: position 6,729 of record JAEZMT010000351.1, read on the forward strand.
AGCCGCGCGGCACGCTGCATCTCGATGACGGCGCGGTGGCGGCGCTGCGGCGCGGGGCGAGCCTGCTGCCGGCCGGGGTGAAGCGCATCGACGGCCTGTTCGACCGCGGCGACGCCGTGGTGCTGCGCGGCCCCGACGGCGCGGAAGTGGGGCGAGGCCTAGTCGCCTACGATTCCACCCACGCCGCCCGCATCATGGGCCACTCCACCTCGGAGATTGAGGCGCTGCTGGGCGTGAAGGGCCGCTCCGAGATGGTGCACCGGGACGATCTGGCGCTCGGAGTGGAGTGAACCGACCGGCTGGTGAAGCGGCGGCCGGCGCTCTATATGCTGTTGGCTCACCCCTTTTCGAGAGTCACCCCATGTCCACCGCCTCCGCCCTCCGCACCGATGCCGCCGCCATTGCGGGCCGGCCCGTGCCGCCGGCGGAGCTGGAGGGGGTGATGCTCGCCATGGGCAAGCGCGCCCGCGCCGCCGCCCGCAGTCTCGCCCTCGCCGCGCCCGAGGTGAAGACGCAGGCGCTGAAGGCGGCCGCCGCGGCGATCCGCATGGCGTCCGGCGAGATATTGGCGGCCAACGCCATCGACGTGGCCAAGGCCAAGGCGGACGGCATGACCGGCTCCTTCCTCGACCGGCTCACTCTCACCCCCGCGCGGGTGGAAGCAATGGCCGAGGGCGTGGAGCAGGTGGCTGAGCTGGCCGACCCGATCGGTCTCGTCACCGAGCGCTGGACCCGCCCCAACGGCCTCATCATCGAGCGCGTGCGCACGCCGCTGGGCGTCATCGGCGTTATCTACGAAAGCCGGCCCAACGTGACGGCGGACGCGGCTGCGCTGTGCCTGCGCGCCGGCAACGCCGTGATCCTGCGCGGTGGGTCGGACAGCCTGAATTCCTCCGGCGCCATCCATCGCGCTTTCGTTGCAGGACTTGCCTCCGCAGGCCTGCCGGAGGATGCGGTGCAGTTCGTGAGCGTGCCGGACCGCGCGGCGGTGGGCCACATGCTGGCGGGCCTCGGCAACACTGTGGACGTGATCGTGCCCCGTGGCGGCAAGAGCCTTGTCGCGCGGGTGCAAAGCGATGCGCGGGTGCCTGTCTTCGCCCATCTCGACGGCATCAACCACGTCTATGTGGACAAGGCCGCCGACCTCGACATGGCCAAGACCGTGGTGCTGAACGCCAAGATGCGCCGCACCGGCGTCTGCGGCGCGGCCGAGACGCTGCTGGTGGATCGCGCGGTGGCCGGAACGCATCTCAAGCCGCTGGTAGAGATGCTGATCGACGCCGGCTGCGAAATCCGCGGCGATGCCGATGTTCAAGCGGTGGATGCGCGGGTGAAGCCCGCCGTCCCCGAGGATTGGGACACCGAATATCTCGACGCCATCATCGCTGCGAAGGTGGTGGACGGGGTGGACGATGCCATCGCCCATATCGAGGCGCACGGCTCCCATCACACCGATTCCATCGTCACCGAGGATGCGGCGGCCGCCGATCGCTTCCTCGCCGAGGTGGACAGCGCCATCGTGCTCCACAACGCGTCCACCCAGTTCGCCGATGGCGGCGAGTTCGGCTTCGGGGCCGAGATCGGCATCGCCACCGGGCGGATGCATGCGCGCGGGCCGGTGGGCGCCGAGCAGCTGACTTCCTTCAAGTACCGCATCCACGGATCGGGACAGACCCGCCCGTGACATCCTCCGGCCCCGTCGTGGAGCCTGTGACGCCGCGTGCCGCGCGGCGACTGCCCTTCGTCACGCCGGGGCTGCGGGTCGGGCTGTTCGGCGGCAGCTTCAATCCGGCCCATGACGCGCACCGGGCGGCGAGCCTCCTCGCCCTGCGCCGCCTCGGCCTCGACCGGGTGTGGTGGCTGGTGACCCCGGGCAACCCCCTGAAGGACAATCGCGCCTTGCCGCCGCTGGAGGAGCGCATCGGCATCGCCCGCGCGGTGGCGCGCCATCCGCGCATCGATGTGACCGGTTTCGAGGCCGGGATCGGCACCCGCTACACTTACGAAACGCTGGCTTATCTGGTGCGGCGGCTGCCGGGCGTGCGCTTCGTCTGGATCATGGGGGCGGACAATCTCGCCCATTTCAACCGCTGGCAGCACTGGCGGGGCATCGCCGACCTCGTGCCCATAGCGGTGGTGGACCGCATGGGGCAAAGCCTCGCCGCTACCGCCTCCCCCGCCGCGCAGGCGCTGGCGCGCTATCGCCTCGGCGAGCACGAGGCACGCCTTCTGGCGGACTGCGCGCCACCCGCCTGGGTGTTCCTCCACGGGCTGAAATCCCCCCTGTCCTCAACGGGAATTCGGGCCGCGCGCGGGGTGCGGTAGGGCCGCCGAATCGAGACCGCTCGCCACACGTCTTGAAAATTCATTGATTTGCAGGCATTCTGAGGGGGTGCGGCGGTTTGGACCGTCGCCTTGAGCGAGAGGATTTGGACCCCTGTCCACGACGGCACTTCTGGCGGCCGCTGAGATGACACCGCCCGCCACGGTTTCAGACGCCAAGGTTTCCGAGGCGCTTCCCGACGCTGCGGAAATCCTCGCCCTCGTCCAAGCCCGGCTGGAAGACGACAAGTCCGAGGACATCGTCTCCATCGACCTGCGCGGCAAAACCTCCATCGCCGATTACATGGTGGTCGCCTCCGGCCGCTCGCAGCGGCATGTGGGCGCCATCGCCGAGCACCTCATCGAGGCGCTCAAGGCGGTGGGGATCAAGCAGGTGCGCGTCGAAGGCCAGCCGGCCTGCGACTGGGTGCTCATCGACGCGAACGACGTGATCGTCCACGTCTTCCAACCCGAGGTCCGCAACTTCTACAATATCGAGAAGATGTGGGCCGGGACGCCCCGCTCCTGATGCGGTTTCGCGCTCCGGCAGGTTTCTAGACGACGTGCGCCTCCTCCTCGCCTGTGTCGGCCGGCTGAAAGCCGGCGCCGAGCGCGAGCTCGTGACACGATACGTGGATCGTATCCGCCCCGCCGGCCGGCCGCTGGGGCTTGGTCCGTGCGATATGGTCGAGATCGCCGAATCCGCCGCCCGCCGCGCCGAGGACCGCATGGCGGAGGAAGCCACCGCGCTCCTCGCGGCCATCCCGGCGGGTGCCGGCATCGTGGTGCTCGATCCGCGCGGGCGTCATCTCTCCAGCGAGGACTTCGCCCGCCGTATCGCCTTGGACCGAGATGGCGGGCTTGCCGCCCTTGCCTTTGTCATCGGCGGGGCGGATGGTCTCGGGGAAGAGGTGCGGGCGCGGGCATCCCTCATGATCGCCTATGGCACCGCCACCTTTCCCCACCAGCTGGTGCGCGCGATGCTGGCGGAGCAGATCTATCGGGCGGTTACCATCCTCGCCGGGCATCCCTACCACCGGGCTTGAGCGAGCGGCGCGGGAATCGGCTGCTCGCATTGACATCCGGGGTTCGGCCCCTTATCACGCCGGCTCCGATGCAATTCCCGGTGTCGATAGGCCGCGCGGCAAGCGCGCCGCGGTCGGCCCCGAATTTCGACACGAGCGAGTTTGTCATGAAGATCCGCAATTCCCTGAAGTCGCTGCTCGGCCGTCACCGCGAGAACCGTCTCGTGCGCCGCAAGGGCCGCGTCTACATCATCAACAAGACCCAGAAGCGCTACAAGGCGCGCCAGGGCTGATCAGCCCGTCCGGCCCCGGCCGGTCTGTCGGTTCTTGAGCAAATGTGATCTGCTGCGCCGGCCCGGGGCTCCCCCGTGGCCGGCGCAGCTGTTGACGGCCGCCCTGTCGCGGCGGACACTTCGCCGATGATGTCTCGCGCGATGGATTTCATTTCCGCCAGCCGCACGCTCCGTGCCGCCCGTCTCGGCCTCGCCGCCGCGCTCTTCGTCGCGATTTCCGGCGGTCTCGCGCAGGCGCAGCAATTGCGCGGCGACAAGGCCATGCCGCAGCCTGGCCCTCCGGCCGCCGCCCCGTCCGATCCGGCTCCCGCGCGGCCGCGACTGCCCCGCGACAAGCGCAGCCAGGTGGAAGGCCTGTTCGCCGCCCTCAAGGTCGCCCCCGACGATCGCAGCGCCAAGATGATCGCCGACCGTCTCGATCAGATTTTCGGCGATTCCGGCAGCCCCAGCGCCGACCTCCTGATGGCCCGCGCCGCTGCGGCGGCCGAGGCGAAGGAGACGGAGCTCGCCCTGCAGCTCCTGGATTCGGTGATCGAGATCGAGCCCGACTATATCGGCGCGCTCAGCCGCCGGGCGACCATCTTCTACCTGCGCGACGACTATGGCGCCGCCCTCGCGGACATGCGGGAGGTGCTGGCGCGCGAGCCGCGCCACTTCGCCATGCTCTATGGCCTCGCCCTCATCATGCGCGATCTCGGGGACGACAAGCGCGCGTTGCAGGCGGTGCGGCAGGCGCTGGCGGTCAATCCGCGCCTCGATGGGGCCGGAGAACTGGAGAGCCAGCTGACCATCAAGGTCGAGGGGCGCGGTATCTAAGCCCTCTCAGGGCTTCGCGCGGGGTGCCGGCGGCGGGAGGGGGGCAGGGGCCTGGCTCTGCTTGGACTGGCTCGATTCCGTGAGCTGAACCGTCCAGGACTTCTGCTCCTGCGTGTCCACTTCGAAGAAGCCGGTGCGGTCGAAGCCGCGCGCGAGGCAGTCCTCGGCGCCCTTGATGGTGAATTCCTTTTCCCGCGTGCACATATAGGCCTTGCCGGCCCACTCGCCGCCCTGGTCGTAATCCACTGCGTAAAGGTAATAGAAGCGGGCAGCGAGGTCGCCGCGCAGCAGCGTTTCGCAGCTGTTGGCCGCGACATTCCACCAGCCTTCCGTGGCCCAGGCGTCGCCGTCCTTGTAGCCAAGAGCGATGCCCACCCGGCTCTGCGTGCGGTTGCACAGCCGGAATTCGGCGGCGGCGGGGGTGGGCACGAGGGTGGCGCCCATGCCGAGCACGAGCGTGGCGCCAACGAGAAGCGCGAGGCGTCTTGGCGCAAGGCTTTTTGGCGAACGGCGGGCCTGCCGTTCCGGAGTTCGGATGCCGGACGCACAGGGTTCGGGCATGCCGTCGAAGCGGAAGAGCGTGGCAGCGAAGGGCATGATGGGCTGTTGTGTGCCCTCTGCGCGGCGGGGCGTCAATGCCTGCCCTCCCGGTAGCCGGTGGCGGGTGGGGGAACCGCGCTGGGCGCCCTTCGCGCGCGGGGGCGGGCGACCACGATGCCGGCGAGGATCAAGGCCCCGCCCGTCGCCTGAAGCGCGGTGAGCGGCTCGTTCAGCAGCAGGGCGCCGAGCACGGCGGCGGAGGCGACCTCCAGAAAGAAGACGAGGGCACCGAAGGCCGGCGGCACGGCGGCGAGGCCCACCGCCATCAGCCCCTGCCCGCCCACCTGCGAGACGAGCGCCAGCGCCACCAGCGCCGCCGCGCCGCCGGTGCTGGCCGGCCAGAGGGTCGGCTCGGCGACGAGCGCCACCATCAGCAGGATCAGCGCCGTGGTGGCAGTGGAGACGAAGGTGATGGCCGCCGCGCTGCGCGCCGCGCGCGCCCGGCTCACCGCGAGGAAATAGCCCGCAAAGAATACCGCCGTCGCCAGCCCCGCAGCGTCGCCGGGCAGATGCTGCGGGTCGAACTGGCAGGATCGTCCCACCAGCGCCAGCGCGCCCGCAATGCACAGCGCGAGGCCGATGAGGCCGGCACGGGAGACCTTCTGGCGCAAAACCAGCACAGCGAAGGCGGTGATCCACAGGGGGGAGGTGGTGGCGAGCACCGTGGCATTGGCGACCGTCGTGCCGAGGATGGCGAGGTGCCAGAAGAAGAGATCTCCGGCGAAGAAGGCACCGGCCAGCAGCGAGAGCCGATCGGGCCGGAAGGCGGGCGCTCCCTCGGCGAGGGCCGCCCAGAGCGCCAGCGGCGGCAGGGCGAGCGCCACCCGCCAGAAGGCGCTGGCGAACGGCCCCACGTCCGCGAGGCGCACGAACAGCACGGAGGCGCCCATGGCCAGCGCCCCGAGCGTCAGCACCACGGTACCCAGGGCCATGCTCAGGGTGGGGGCTCTGCTCACGAAAGGGCTTCCATCGGCGATGGGCGGCCCCCATGTGGATCGCAGACAGGGTGGAAAGCGGGGACGCATCCTTGACGCGCGCCGTTCGGCCCGCCTCTATCAGCTTTCCCTCCGGAGCCGCGACGGCTCCACCCTTTGACCCGCGCGCCGGACCGGCATGGCCTCGACGGACGCGCGGCGGAACCCAAGGAGACCGTCCAGGTGGCGGAAGACGTGACAGACTCCCCCGCGGGCTTTGCCAAGGAACAGCTCAAGTCCTTCATCGAGCGCATCGAGCGCCTCGAGGAGGAGAAGAAGGCCATTGCCGACGACATCAAGGACGTGTTCGCCGAAGCCAAGGCCAACGGCTTCGATGTGAAGGCGCTGCGCACCATCCTGAAGATCCGCAAGGAGGATGTCGACGAGCGCAAGGAGCACGAGGCCATCGTGGATCTCTATATGCAGGCGCTCGGCATTTTCGTCTGACGGCGGCGGGCGAGAAGCCCGCTCGCCTCGCTCACATGCGCGGAGTGTTGTAGGCCACCTGCGGCGCACGGAAAACATAGGTCGGCAGGTCCGCCACGGCGGTGCCGGCGAAGCGGGCCTTGAGGCCGAACGAGCCGTCCCGCGAGAAGGCCGTCGCCACCACCTCGCGCGGCGGCGCCATGAAGGTCGCCAGCTGCCGCATCTCGGGCACGCGCAGGTAGAGCTCGTTGGACAGGCTCGGCGACAGGAACAGGCGCCCGAAGGCGATTTCCGACAGCTTGGCGCGCTGCCGCCCGGTCGAGGGCGCGCTCACGGCCACCGGCGCGGTCGCGACAGCGGCCGTGTGCCCGTGGGCACCAGCCATGAAGCCGCCGGTGAGCGGCATGCGCTGATCCATCATCGATCCGGCGGACGCATAGCCGAGAACCGGACCGGTTTCTCCGTCCGTTCCGCGCGTGATGACCGAGGGTAGCGGCACGGGCGCCGCACTGAGGCTGGCGGTGCGCGTCTCGCGATCGGCCTCCGCCGGGCGCGGGAGGGGCAGCGGGGCGAGGAAGCCGTTGCGCGTCGCCTGGGCGCTGACCATGGCGCCGGCGACGATCTCCGCCGGACGGGTCGGGGGAATCGGCATCGTGGCGGACGCCAGACGGACGGCCCGGGCCGGCGCGGTGGCGGGCGTCTCGCGGGGGGCGCTGTCTTCGGCGGAGGCCACCGTCGAGGAGGCCGCGGTCGGGGCTTCGCCGCCCTCGTCGTCCTCCGCATCCTTCTTGCCGAACAGGCTGGCGAAGAAATTCTTGCTCTTGCCGCCGCTTGCGACGCCCACGCCGGGCTTGGAGCCGCGCGCCTGGATCTCGGCCAGCGCCACGTCATACTTCGCCAGCGGGCGCCCGTCGGTGGGCACATGCACGGTCTTGCCATCGGGGAAGACGCGGGCGAGCTGGTCGTGGCTCATGCGCGGCCAGTGGCGCACGCTGCCGGTGTCCATATGGACGAAGGGCGAGCCGGAGGTAGGATAGAAGCCGACGCCGCCACGCTGGAGCCGAAGGCCCGCGACGCGCAGATCGGTGAGGTTCACGCCCGGGATGTAGAAATCCATCGCCTTGCCCAGCATGTGCTGGGAAAACTTCGCCACGCCGCTCGAGCGGGAGCGCAGCATGGAGTTGGTTTCCGGCGAACGGTACGACGAGACGATCTGGACCGGCGCGGTGGCGTCCACTTCCCGGTAGACTTCCCAGACGATGTCGAACAGCTGGGGGTCCATCTGCGTCGACTTCTGATTGCGCCAGTCACGCAGGAAATGGTTCAGCTGGGCGAGAACCGCCGGGTCGTAGCGGCCGTCCTTCTTGAAGGTGAAGCTGCCGCTCTCGCCGGAATGGGTGTGATGCAGGGTGATGGTGCGGGTGTCGCCGTTGGCGACCGCATTCTGCAGCGACGTGGTGCCGGCGAGGACGAGACTTGCCGCCATGGCAAGGGCCGGGAGGAACGCCTGAAAGGCGGACCGACCGCGAGGGCCGCGGCAGCGGCGCGGGGGGCGGGCGGTTTCAGGCGTGGTGCGGATGGCCAATGTCTCGAACCCGAGGCTCAGATTTCAAGGGCTTCGCGACTGTGGCCGCGAGGCGATGGAGACAGAGTCTTGTCGGGTTCGGTTAAGGGTGCGTTGACACCCGGCTCCCCCAGCGCGCCGAAGGGGGCAGCGGGCCTCGCCTTCGGTCACGGTCCCGTGAGTAGCGGCGGAGTATGGCAAAAACGTGCCAAGCCTGACTTGAGGCTGTGGCCGTAGCGCATCAGGCAAGGGGCAGCAGTGCTGACTTTTCCAGCAAAATCGCGGCAGGATGTCGCGGCGTCGTGGCGGCCGTCCAAGTTAACGCATTGATTAAAAAAAGAAAGGCCCGCCGGAGCGGGCCTTTCCTGTGCTGGCGCGCTCAGCGGGCGCGGGGCGTCGTCTTGGGGGTAGCGCTGTCAGCGATTCGCTGCTTGCCGTCGAGCCCGAGGAACGTCTTGGTTGCGGCGTTGATGCCGTAGAGATCCTCGCGCATCACGAGGCGCCCCGAGCCGTCCACCAAGGCGTTGAAATAGACAATGTGGACCGGGAAGCGCTGCTTCAGATTGATGTAGCGCTCCGAGCCGCCGAACATCTTGGAGATGCGCTGCTCGCTCCAGGTATCGCCCGGCAGGCCCATGTTGAAGATGACCTCGCCGAACTTGAGCGGCTCATAGACGCGCACGCAGCCGTGGCTGTAGGCGCGGCGGTCGTTCTGGAACAGCGCCTTGGATGGCGTGTCATGCAGGTAGACCGAGTGGTCGTTGGGGAACATGAACTTGATGCGCCCCAAAGCGTTCCGCTCGCCCGGATCCTGCCGGAACGAATAGCCGCCCGAACCGTTGCGCACCACCTGGATGCCCCGGCGGGCCAGCGCGCCGGGGTCGCTGCGCAGCAGCGGCATCATCTCGTTGCGGGCGATGCTCGGCGGGATGTTCCAGGCCGGGTTGACCACGATGTACTGCATCTCGCGGGTGAGGAGCGGCGTCGGCGTCTCCGGCTTGCCCACCACCACGCGGGTCTCGTGGATCACCCGGCCGTCCTGATTGATGCGCACCATGAACTCGGGAATGTTCACCATCACGTTCTTTTCGCCGAGGTCGCGCGGCAGCCAGCGCCAACGCTCCATGTTGGCGATGACGTCGTTGCGCAGGCTGCCAGTGTCGCCGGTGGCGCCCACGTTGAGCGCGGCCAGGGTCTGCGGTCCGACGATGCCGGTGGGCTTGATCTTCGCCGACTCCTGGAAGGCCTTCACAGCATCCACGAGGGTCGGATCATAGACGAGGTCGTTGGCCGGACGCCCGGTCACGCCCAGGCGGGCGCGCAGGGTGGGCATGCGCGGATCGCTGGCGCCCGGCTTCACCTGCGGGCCGGGCGGAATGGCGGGAATGGTGGGCGCGTTGCCGTTCGCCCTGGCGAGCTGCGCCTTCAGCGCCCTGTAGCCGGCGTGAGGCGGGTTGAAGGCGGCGAGGGCGGCGTTGGCGTCGGGCGCGTAGGCGACCTTGGTCAGGGCCGCGGTCGGGTCGGGAATGTCGCGCACGGGCGTGACCAGCGAGGAGATGCGGCCGGGATCGAAGCGGCCGGCCTGCGCATGGCGGGCATAGGTCATGGCCGCCACAGCGATCTTCAGCTCGGTGCGGGCGAGATCGGCGGCAGTGGCGCCCCGCTTGGGCAGCGGAACCTGATAGTCGGCGGGATCGAGCCCGTCCTCTGCCGCCGCATCGAAGCGGGCGATGACGGCCTTTCCGCGCGCGTCTAGCCCGGTGTCGGAGACGAACACCGGCATGTTCTGGCGGGCGCCGTAGAACGCCGCCAGCGCCTCCTGCTCCTTTTTGGAGGTGGTGATGGCTTCCGGCGTGGCGATCAGCGCGGCGATGGCCTCGCCCACGGGCGCGAGCGGATTGGCGGCCTCCACCGGCTGGGGCGTGGGTGCCTGCGGCACGGGAGCCGGCGTCGCGGTCTGGGCCGGAGCCGCCGGGGTGGGGGTCGGATTGACCTGGGCCGCGGCCGGTGCCGCACCGGCGCCGGCGGAATCGATGCCGCCGCGAACGGGGGCGGCCACCGTCGAGGGCGCGGAGGCGCGCGGCGCGGCTGCGGGCGCGGAAGCCGGTGCGGCGGCGGGCGGCAGGGGCGTGGTGAGCGGAACGGCGGAATTGCCTGCACCATCGATGCCACCCGTGGCGCGGGCGGACGACGGTGCGGCATCAACGGGGCCGACATCGCCCGTGCCCATGCCCGCATTGGCGGTCACGGGAACGCCGTTCGGCGAGGCGACCGCCGGAGCGATGCCGAGGGAGAGCCCCACCAGGCCAGCGCTCATCAGCCGGCACAACGTGCCCGCGACGCTAACCTCACGCTGTGCGATGCCCATGATGCTCTCCTCGCCTCCACCCCTCGTGTTGGTGCCGTGCCGGACGGCGCCAATCAACTCACAAGCTTGGGCGAATGCCGGGTTTGTGGTGCCTTGTCACTCGGCAGCAACAAATTGCGCCGCTGACGGTTCCAGTTGATGGTTGGTCTCTACCTCTGCGCCGTCGAGCTCCGCGAGCTTGCGGTAAAGCGTCGAGCGGCCGATGCCGAGCCGCCGCGCCACCTCCGCCATTCGCCCGCCGTAGAGATGGCAAGCAAAACGGATGGCTTCCGCCTCGATCTGGTCCAGCCTGCGCGCATGGCCCGTCGCATCCAGACGGGCAAAGGTGGCGCCGATGGCGGCATCCGCAGCAGCGGCGGTGCGCGCCTGGGCCGCGTGGGACGGAAACGCGATCACATTATCCGGAGTCGCGACCGCGCCCGCCTGCCGGACCGCCGGGCGGCTCCCGCCTGAGGCCCGCCCCAAGGCGATGGCATTGGTGATCGCCACTTCGAGGCGCAGCGCGCCGGCCGGCTTCACCACGAAATCGCGGGCGCCCGCCCGGATGGCGCCGCCGGCGGCGTCGAGGCCGGCGGAGGTCACCTGAACGACGACAGGGGTTTCGTCCCCCGCCGCCGCGAGCGCCGAGAGGACGCCCATGCCGTCGAGCCCCGGCAGCACGAGGTCGAGCAGCACCGCGTCGAATCGCTCCGCCGCAAGCAGGGCAAGGGCCGTGTCGCCGTCTTGCGCGACGGTGCAGCGGTAACCCATTCGGGTGAGCGCCTGTTCGAGGCGGCGCGCCTCGTCGGAATCGTCTTCGACGATGAGGAGGGAAGAAGACATGGAAGGGCGGGCGACTCGGTACGGGGGATTCGTCCCCGACATTGGGCGGTGATGGTTAAGAACCCCTGACCCAAGCGCCGGCCCTTCCCGACGCCGGCCGCGGGGGCCACGTCGATCCGGCTTGCAGCGCGGCGCCATTGCGGCGATTTTGTCCGCCACGATCGAAGCAAAGAGCGGCGCGGCCGAAATGGACTGCGCCGCCGTTTCCGGAGGTTCCATGCCGCACAGTCTTCACGCCATTGCCCGTTTTTCGGCGATGCCCGTTCGTTCGCACGATTTCGAAAGCGCCTTTGCCGCCGCCCGTCACGCCGCCCAGTCCGCCGCAGCCTCAGCCTCCGCCGCCGAGACGCTGCCGGAATGGAACCTCACCGATCTTTATGCCGGCATGGATGCGCCGGAGCTGGCCGCCGACATCGCCAAGGCCGATGCCGAGTGCAAGGCCTTCGAGGCTGCCTACAAGGGCAAGCTCTCCGACATCCTCACCGCGCCCGGCGCCGGCGCGGCGCTGGCCGAGGCCGTGAAGCGGTATGAGGCGGTGGACGATCTCCTCGGCCGCATCGCCTCCTATGGCAGCCTCGTCTATGCCGGCGACACCTCGGACCCGGCCCGCGCCAAATTCTACGGCGATATCCAGGAGCGGCTGACCGATTCGTCCACCCATCTCCTGTTTTTCACGCTGGAGCTGAACCGCCTCGATGACGCGGCGCTGGAAGCCGCCATGGCCGATCCGGCGCTCGGCCACTACCGGCCGTGGATCGAGGATCTGAGGAAGGACAAGCCCTATCAGCTCGACGACAAGATCGAGCAGCTGTTCCACGAGAAGTCGAGCCCCTCCCGCAGTGCCTGGAGCCGGCTGTTCGACGAGACCATCTCCTCCCTGCGCTTCAACGTGGACGGGCAGGAGCTCGCCATCGAGCCCACGCTGAACCTCATGCAGGACCCCAAGGAGGAGGTGCGCCGCACCGCCGGCCTCGCCCTTGCGGACACGTTCTCCAAGAACCTGCGCCTGTTCACGCTCATCACCAACACGCTGGCGAAGGACAAGGAAATTTCCGACCGCTGGCGCGGTTTCCCCGATGTCGCCTCCTCCCGCCACCTCGCCAACCGGGTGGAGAAAGAGGTGGTGGACGCCATGGTCTCGTCCATCCGCGAGGCCTATCCGCGCCTGTCGCACCGCTATTACGCGCTGAAGGCCCGGTGGTTCGGCAAGGAGCGGCTGGAATTCTGGGACCGCAACGCGCCGCTCCCCAAGGTGGAGAGCCGCGATATCGGCTGGAGCGAGGCGAAGGACACCGTACTCACCGCCTACGGCAATTTCTCCCCGAAGATGGCCGACATCGCCCGCACCTTCTTCGACAAGTCCTGGATCGACGCGCCGGTCCGTCCCGGCAAGTCGCCCGGCGCCTTCGCCCATCCCACCGTGCCCTCGGCGCACCCCTATGTGCTGCTCAACTATCAGGGCAAGCCGCGGGATGTGATGACCCTCGCCCATGAGCTGGGCCACGGCGTTCATCAGGTTCTCGCCGCCCGCCAGGGCGCGCTGATGGCGCCGACCCCGCTGACGCTGGCGGAGACCGCCTCCGTGTTCGGCGAGATGCTGACCTTCCGCAAGCTGCTCGCCTCGGCGGAAAATCCGAGGACTCGCAAGATCATGCTCGCCCAGAAGGTGGAGGACATGATCAACACGGTGGTCCGCCAGACCGCCTTCTACACCTTCGAGCGCAACGTCCATTCCGAACGCCGCCAGGGCGAGCTGACCTCGGAGAAGATCGGCGAGATCTGGATGGGTGTGCAGAGCGAGAGCCTCGGCCCGGCCATCCACCTCGGGGCGGGCTACGAGACCTTCTGGACCTACATTCCGCACTTCATCCACTCGCCCTTCTATGTCTACGCTTATGCCTTCGGCGACTGCCTCGTGAACTCGCTCTATGCGGTCTACGAGAAGGCGTCCGACGGCTTTGCGGAGCGGTATCTTGAGATGCTTGCGGCGGGCGGCACCAAGCACCATGCGGAGCTGCTCGCGCCCTTCGGCCTCGACGCGCGCGACCCGGCCTTCTGGCAGACCGGCCTCAACCTCATCGACCGGATGATCACCGAGCTGGAAAGCATGGAGGGCTGAGGGCGCGCGAGCCCGAACAGCCGCCCGGGATCGGCTTGGGCTTTACCGATCCTCAACCCTGTTCGTTGAGGATCGGTTCATGATGCCCCGGTCGGTCCTGATCTTCCTGACGCTGGCTGCGACCCTTGTGGCCGCGGCGCCGTGGCTTCGTGTTCCCGCGGCCATCGCCCAGCCGGGCGCGCCCGCCTCGGCCGTTCCGCTGCCGCCGCCGGTCAACCGCTCCGGCATCGACACGGATGCCCTGAAGGCCGACGTGAGGGGCTCCGAGGAGGCGCAGCGCAAGCTGCGCGAGGATCTCGAGGCCGCGAAGGGCGATCGCGGCCGTCTCAACCAGATGCTGCTCGACACCGCCGCCCGCACCCGCGCGGTGGAGCAGCAGCTCATCGACGTGGAAGGCCGCATCGCCCAGCTGGATCGTTCCGCCGCCGATCTCAACTCCTCGCTGGGCAAGCGGCGTGGCGTCCTCGCCCAGGTGCTGGCCGCGCTGATGCGCATGGGGCGGGAGCCGCCCCCCGCCATCCTCATGCGGCCGGACGATGCGCTGGATGCGGTGCGCTCGGCCATCCTGCTCGGCGCGCTGCTGCCCGAATTGCGGGTGGAGGCGGAGACGCTGGCGTCCGATCTGTCCGAACTGTCCCGGGTGCGCACCGAACTCGCCGCCGCCCGCGACCGCCTCACCACTCTGCGCGCCGACCTCGACGAGGACAGTCGCCGCCTCGCCGCGCTGGTGGGCGAGCGCCAGAAGCGGCAGGCGGAGGAGCATCCGGTCGCGTCCAGCGACAAGGCGCAGGCCGAAAGCGTCGCCAAGGCCACCGGCGATGTGCACGATCTCGTGACGAGACTGGAGAATGAAGTCGCTCCTTCCGCAAGGGCAGCCGATGCCGCGCAGGCGGTGACGCGCCCCCAGGAGGCCGGGAGGCCTGACCTTGCGGCGCTGAAAGATCCGGCGCGTCTGACGCCGGCCATCGCTTTCCCGCAGGCCAAAGGCTTGCTGCCCCTTCCGGTCGCCGGCGTGACGGTGCGGACCTTCGGCGCGGCGGATGGGGTGGGAGGTAGCGAGAAGGGCATGACCATCGCCACCCGCGCCGGCGCTCCGGTGAGCGCCCCTGCGGACGGCTGGGTGGTCTATGCCGGCCCCTTCCGCAGCTATGGCCAACTCTTGATTATCAATGCGGGCGGTGGCTACCATATTCTGATGGCAGGCATGGAACGGATCACCGTGGACCTCGGCCAGTTCGTCCTCGCGGGCGAGCCAGTGGGGGTCATGGGGGGCCTGGCCCGCACCGTGGCGGGCACGGTGCGGCGCGGTCCGGGGGATAGCGGCGCATCCGCCCAGAACGGCTCACCGTCGCCGGGAACGGCCACGGGACAGCCCCAATTGTATGTCGAGTTCCGAAAAGACGGGTCCTCGATCGATCCCACGCCTTGGTGGGCGGCAACGGACATTCAGAAGGTACGTGGATAATGCGTCGGACGTCTCTCTTTCTTCTCGGCGTGGCGGCTGGCGCCCTCGTGGCGGTTGCAGCGGTTCAGCCACGTCTCATCCTCGGGACCGCGGCCGAGGCCGCGTCGTCGGATACCTACAAGCAGCTCAATCTGTTCGGCGACGTGTTCGAGCGCGTGCGCGCCGACTATGTCGAGAAGCCCGATGACGCCAAGCTGATCGAGGCGGCCATCAACGGCATGCTTCAGTCGCTGGACCCGCACTCCTCCTACATGGACGCGAAGAACCACCGCGACATGCAGGTGCAGACGCGCGGCGAGTTCGGCGGCCTCGGCATCGAGGTCATCATGGAAGACGGTCTGGTGAAGGTCGTCACCCCCATGGAGGGCACCCCCGCCGCCAAGGCCGGCGTTCTGTCCGGCGACCTCATCGCCAAGCTCGACGGCGACCAGGTTCAGGGCATGACCCTGAACGAGGCGGTGGACAAGATGCGCGGGCCGGTGAACACGCCCATCACGCTCACCATCCTGCGCAAGGGCACCGAGAAGCCCATCGAAGTGAAGCTGGTGCGTGACACCATCAAGCTGCAGACGGTGCGCTCGCGCGTGGAGGCGGATGACATCGCCTACATCCGCATCAACTCCTTCACCAACGAGCAGACCTTCGAGACCCTGAAGAAGTCCATCGACGATCTGACCGCGAAGATCGGCCCGGACAAGATCAAGGGCTACATCATCGACCTGCGCAACAACCCCGGCGGCCTGCTCGACCAGGCGGTGGCGGTGTCCGACGCCTTCCTCGATCGCGGCGAGATCGTCTCCACCCGTGGCCGCAACCCGGAAGAGACGCAGCGCTTCAACGCCCGCGGCGGCGACCTCACCAAGGGCAAGCCGGTCATCGTGATGGTCAACGGCGGCTCGGCCTCGGCGTCCGAGATCGTCGCCGGCGCCCTGCAGGACCACAAGCGCGCGACCGTGCTCGGCTCGCGCACCTTCGGCAAGGCCTCGGTGCAGACCATCATCCCGCTCGGCCAGCAGGGCGCCCTGCGGCTGACGACGGCGCGCTACTACACGCCGTCGGGCCGCTCCATCCAGGCCAAGGGCATCGAGCCCGACATCGTCCTGGTGCAGGACCTGCCGGACGAGATGAAGCAGAAGCTCGGCGTCACCACGGACTCGACCCGCGGCGAAGCCTCGCTGAAGGGTCACCTGAAGAATGGCGACGACGAGCAGACCGGCTCGCCCTCCTACGTCCCGCCGGATCCGAAGGACGATACCCAGCTGAAGCTCGCCGTCGAGCTGATGAAGGGCACCGTGAAGAACGCCGCTTTCCCGGCGACGCCCAACAAGTCCTCTCAGGCGAACTGACGTCCCTGCCGGAAGCCGAACGGCGCGCCGTTCGGCATCTGCTTAGACTTTAGGCAAATGCCCCGTCCGAATGCTCGGGCGGGGCATTTTGCGTTGTTGGGTTCGGCCCGGAAGGCCTTGCCCGCAAGGGTTGGTCCGCGCGCGCCAGTGCGCGGCGGTGTTTGGGGCACGCTGGCATATCCCTTGCTCCGTCGGGTCTGATCGCGCCCCGCGCGCCGCCCAAGGAGTTTTGGTCCCGCCATGCAGGCCACCCGCAGATCTTTCCTCTCCCGGACCCTGGCCGCAGCCGCCCTCGGCGGCGCGCTGACCCTCGGCCTTGCCGCCTCCCCCGCCCACGCGGAAGCGCTCGACGACATCCTCAAGGCCGGCGTCATCAAGATCGCCGTCCCGCAGGATTTCCCCCCGTTCGGCTCGGTGGGCACCGACCTCAAGCCCGTGGGCTATGACATCGACGTGGCCAACCTCATCGCCAAGGGCTTGGGCGTGAAGGCGGAGCTGGTGCCGGTGACGAGCGCCAACCGCATCCCCTACCTTCAGACCAAGAAGGTCGATCTCGTCATCTCCAGCCTCGGCAAGAACCCCGACCGCGAGAAGGTGATCGACTTCTCGGTGGCCTACGCCCCCTTCTTCAACGGCATCTTCGGCCCGGCCGACGTGAAGGTGGAGAAGGTCGAGGACATCGCCGGCATGACGGTGGGTGTCACCCGCGGCTCTGTGGAGGATCTGGAGCTGACCAAGGTCGCCCCGCCCACCGCCGACATCAAGCGCTACGAGGACAACAATTCCACCATTTCGGCCTTCCTCTCCGGCCAGGTGAAGGTGGTTGCGACCGGCAATGTGGTGGCCGCCGCCATCCTCGCGCGCAACCCGCCGAAGAAGCCCACCGTGAAGGTGCTCATCAAGAACTCCCCCTGCTTCGTCGGCCTGAACAAGGACGAGCCGAAGCTGCTGGAGAAGGTCAACGCCATCCTCACCGCCGCCAAGGCGGACGGCGCGCTGGAGAAGATCTCCGAGAAGTGGCTCGGTGCCCCGCTGCCGAAGGACCTCTGAGGACATCGCCCCCCGCTCGTGACCGGGCCGGGGGCGATCCAAGGGCGCGGCGCCATCGGGGGACCAGCCGGACATGGCCTATAGTTTCGATTTCTCATCGCTCGCCGATTACGGCCCGGTGCTGGCGAAGGGCGTCGCCATCACCGTCGAGCTGATCGTGGTCGGCGGCGCGCTCGGCGTGGGGCTCGGCATCGTCTGCGCCTGGTCTAAGGCGCTGGGGCCGCGCTGGCTCCGGCCCATCGTCTCGGCCTACGTGGAGCTCATCCGCAACACGCCGTTCCTGATCCAGCTGTTCTTCATCTTCTTCGGCCTGCCGGCGATCGGTGTCGGGCTCACCGAGATGCAGGCGGCCATTCTCGCCATGGTCATCAACCTCGGCGCCTACGCCTGCGAGATCATCCGCGCCGGCATCGAGGCGACGCCGCGCGGCCAGTTCGAGGCGGGCGCGAGCCTCGCCATGAGCCCGATCCAGACCTTCCGCCACGTGGTGCTGGTGCCTGCCTTGCAGAAGATCTGGCCGGCGCTGACCTCGCAGATCGTCATCGTGATGTTCGGTTCGGCGGTGTGCTCCCAGATCTCGGTGGAGGAGCTGACCTTCGCCGCCAACTTCATCCAGTCGCGCACCTTCCGGGCCTTCGAGGCCTACATCGTCGCGACCCTCCTCTATCTCCTGCTGGCGGTGCTGCTGCGCCAGGTGATGCGGGGGCTCGGGGTGATTCTCTTTCCCCGCCGGAGGAAGGCGACATGACCCAATTCACGACCTGGGACATCGTCTCCAACCTCCTCCTCGCCGCGCGCTGGACGGTGCTGCTCTCCATCCTCGCCTTCGTGGGCGGCGGCGTGGTGGGCCTCGTGGTGCTCTACTGCCGCATTGCCCGCAAGGTGTGGCTCCAGCGGGCGGCCAATCTCTACATCGAGCTGTTTCAGGGCACGCCGCTGCTGATGCAGCTGTTCCTCATCTTCTTCGGCCTCCCCCTCATGGGCCTCGACGTCTCGCCCTGGGCGGCGGCGTTCGTCTCGCTGACACTGTGGACATCCGCCTTCCTCGCCGAGATCTGGCGCGGCTGCGTGGAAGCGATTCCGAAGGGCCAGTGGGAGGCCTCGTCCTCGCTCGCGATGAGCTTTTTCGAGCAGTTGCGCTACGTGGTGCTGCCCCAGGCCCTGCGCATCGCCGTGCCGCCAACGGTGGGCTTCTCCGTGCAGGTGGTGAAGGGCACGGCCCTCACTTCCATCATCGGCTTCGTGGAGCTGTCCAAGGCCGCGACCATCATCACCAACGCCACGTTCGAGCCGTTCACCGTCTACGGCTTCGCCGCCCTCATCTATTTCGTGCTGTGCTGGCCTCTGTCGAAGAGCAGCCAGCTTCTCGAAAGGAAGCTGAATGTCGCTCATCACCATCACTGAGGTTAGGAAGAGCTTCGGTCAGAACGAAGTGCTGAAGGGCATCAACCTCGACGTGGCGGCGGGCGAGGTCATCGCCATCATCGGCAAATCGGGCTCGGGCAAATCGACCCTTCTGCGCTGCGTGAACGGGCTGGAGACCATCAACGACGGCGCCATCACCGTCGCCGGCGCCCAGCTCCTGCCGGACGAGGTGCACCTGCGCGCGCTCCGGCTGAAGGTCGGCATGATCTTCCAGGGTTTCAACCTGTTCCCCCACCTGACCGCCGGGCGCAACGTGATGCTCTCGCCCATGGTGGTGAAGAAGGTGTCGCAGAAGGAGGCCGAGGCCGAGGCGCGGGTGCGGCTGGAGCAGGTCGGGCTCGCCCACAAGTTCGACGCCTACCCCGATGAACTCTCCGGCGGCCAGCAGCAACGCGTCGCCATCGCGCGGGCGCTCGCCATGAAGCCGCTCGCCTTGCTGTGCGACGAGATCACCTCCGCCCTCGATCCCGAGCTGGTGAACGAGGTGCTGGCCGTGGTGAAGAAGCTGGCCGAGGAGGGGATGACCCTGCTCATGGTCACGCACGAGATGCGCTTCGCCCGGGAAGTGTGCGACCGGGTGGTGTTCATGCACCAGGGTCGCGTCCATGAGATCGGCCCGCCGGAAGATGTATTTGCGAATCCCCAGACGGCGGAGCTCAGGCAGTTTCTCGGCCAAAGCTGAGGCCCTGACGCGGGTTGAGTTACGGTCAAGCCTGTCGCGGTGCGGCAATGCGGCCTATGCGCCATCCTCCCGTCATGTTGCCGCCTTGATCCGCCTGTGTTAGGCACTCCGGGATTTCGAGGGACGGGTTCAGCCCCCTCGCGAGGTCGCATAATTTTATTCCCAACAGATCAAGGGCTTGGGGAGAGGTGACGCAAGGTGCGTGACCGGCCCTGGAAGTCCGAGAGAGGTGCGGGGTGGCGGATACGATCGTGTCAGGCATGGCGGGGCGCTATGCGACCGCGCTGTTCGAACTGGCGAGCGAGGCCGGCGCCGTCGATTCCGTTAAGGCGGATCTCGATCGACTGTCGGCCATGATTGCTGAAAGCGCGGATCTGGCGCGGCTGGTGAAGAGCCCGGTCTTTTCGGCCGAGGAGCAGCTCAAAGCCATCACCGCGGTTCTTGGTCAGGCGGGAATTTCCGGTCTTGCCGGGAATTTCGTGAAGCTGGTGGCGCAGAATCGCCGTCTCTTTGCGCTGCCCCGGATGATTTCCGATTACGCCGCCCTCGTCGCCGCCCAGCGTGGCGAGACGACGGCGCAGGTGACGGTGGCCGCTCCCCTGAGCGACACCCACTTCGCCGCGCTCAAGGACGCGCTGGCGCAACAGACCGGCAAGGACGTGAACCTCGACGTCACCGTCGATCCGTCCATCCTCGGTGGTCTCATCGTGAAGCTCGGCTCCCGCATGGTCGACGCCTCCCTCAAGACCAAACTCAATTCTATCCGGCATGCGATGAAAGAGGTCCGCTGATGGACATTCGAGCCGCTGAAATCTCCGCCATCCTGAAAGAGCAGATCCAGGGCTTCGGCCAGGAGGCCGAGGTCTCCGAGGTCGGTCAGGTGCTCTCCGTCGGTGACGGCATCGCCCGCGTTTACGGCCTCGACAATGTTCAGGCCGGTGAGATGGTCGAGTTCGAGAACGGCACGCGCGGCATGGCGCTGAACCTCGAAATCGACAACGTCGGTATCGTGATCTTCGGCTCCGACCGCGAGATCAAGGAAGGCCAGACCGTCAAGCGGACCGGCGCCATCGTGGACGCCCCGGTCGGCAAGGGCCTGCTCGGCCGCGTCGTGGACGCCCTCGGCAACCCGATCGACGGCAAGGGCCCGATCATGTTCACCGAGCGTCGCCGCGTCGACGT
>JAEZMT010000276.1 GCA_023442085.1 Pseudomonadota bacterium
TCCAGCCTGTTCGACTGAGGGAGCGTCAGCGGGGGGCGGTGCCCGCCCCGTTGCTCTCGCCCTCCACCTCGCCCTTGCGCTGCAGCCAGAGCATCGCGAGCCAGCAGGTGGAGGCCCAGGCGGCTCCGAGCGCCCAGCCACCGACCACGTCGGTGGGCCAGTGCACGCCGAGATAGATGCGGCTGATGCCGACGATGACGGTGACGAAGGTCGCCCCGCCCAGCAGGAACAGCTTCACCCGCGTGCGCTTCTGCGTGCGGGCGAGAAGGGCGGCGAGGGTCAGGTAGACCACCGCCGCCAGCATGGCGTGGCCGGAGGGAAAGCTCTGCGAATAGACCGACATGCCATGGGGCACGAGGTCGGGGCGCGGCCGGTCGAAGCCCCATTTCAAGCCTTGCGACAGCAGGGTGCCGCCCGCCACCGACACCGCGACGAGCAGCGCCGCATGGCGCTTGCGGGTGAGGATGAGGAAGAAGATCACCGCCAGCGTCAGCAAGGTGAGCACGCTGGTGCCGCCCAGCGCGGTCAGGTCGCGCATCATCTCCTCCACCCACGGCGGGCCGAGGGGGTCGGACGGATCGGCGGGATTGCGCAACGCAATGAGGATGCCCCGGTCGAGACTGCCGGGCGGGCCTTCCGTCACCTCGTCCGCGACGACGAGGAACAGATAGAACGCGAAGGCGATGAAGCCGACCACGACCAGCGTCGCCCGCTCCATGGTGCTCACCGAGGCGAGCAGCGGACCGACGACGGGAAGGGCTTCGAGACGCCGAAGGCCGCGCTTCAGCAAAGAGGGTGGGGCTATGTCGCTCACCGGGCAAGGTTTGGCCGGAGCCGACGCGCGCGTCAACTCCCCTAAAGGAAAGGGCGGCACCGATGCCGACGCCGCCCCTTTTTCACATTCGAGCTCTCGGGCCGCTCAGGCTGCCTGCTGCTTCGGGCGCACCTCGGCGGAATAGGAATCCATCAGCTGATGCGTGATGCCCGAGGGGGCGAAGGTCCAGTCGGCGATGGCGCCGACCGGGGTCACCTCGGCCGCCGTGCCGGTGATGAAGCATTCGGAGAAATCGGCCAGCTCTTCCGGCTTGATGTGGCGCTCGATCACCTCGATGCCGTGGCGACGGGCGATGTCGATCACCGTGCGGCGGGTGATGCCATCGAGGAAGCAGTCCGGGGTCGGGGTGTGGATCACCCCGTCCTTGACGAAGAACACGTTGGCGCCGGTGCACTCGGCCACGAAGCCGCGATAGTCCAGCATCAGCGCATCGGCGTAGCCGCGACGCTCGGCCCGGTGCTTGGAGATGGTGCAGATCATGTAGAGGCCGGCGGCCTTGGCCCGGCAGGGGATCGTCGCCGGGTCGGGGCGGCGCCACTCGGACAGGTCGAGGCGCAGGCCCTTGATGCGCTGCTCGGGATCGAAATAGCTCGGCCACTCCCACACGCCGATGGCGAGGTGGATGGTGTTCTTCTGGGCCGCGACGCCCATCATCTCGCTGCCGCGCCAGGCGACGGGACGGACGTAGGCGTCGATGAGGCCGTTCTTCTCCAGCGTCGCCTTCTTGGCGGCGTCGATCTCGCCGATGGTGTAGGGGATGGTGAAGTCCAGCATCTCGGCCGAGAGGCGCAGCCGCTCGGAATGCTCGGAAGTCTTGAAGATCTCGCCGCCATAGGCGCGCTCACCCTCGAACACCGTGCTGCCGTAGTGCAGGCCGTGCGAGAGCACGTGCAGCTTGGCATCCGCCCACGGCACGAAGACGCCGTCGTACCAGATCCAGCCGTCGCGTTGGTCGAAGGGGACACCCTGAGCGCTCATCTTCTCAACTCCTGTTCAGACCGCGTCGTGCGCGCGGCTTCCCCCCTGCATGACCGCAGCTTTCCAGCGGTCCCGCATGGGGATATCTTTACGCCTGCTTGGAAAGCCGGCAAAGCCGCGAAACGATCGAACCGGCCGGGCGATGCCCGCGACCGATCATTTCGTGGAACACGCTCTTTGGGTAACGATCAAAACGAAAAAAGTCAACATGGCTGACATAAATTCCGCGCTCGCCCTGACGGACGCCCCCAAGACCGCCGCCGACGCCCCTGCTCCAGCCGTGGCCGAGGCCGCGCCGTTGGTGGATTTCGTCGAGCTGCTGTTCTTCGCTTATCGCGACTTCGTGGCCGACCCGGACGAAATCCTCGCCCCCATCGGCTTCGGACGCGCGCACCATCGCGTGGTGCATTTCGTGAACCGGCATCCGGGCATGCGCGTCACCGACCTGCTCGACATCCTGCGCATCACCAAGCAGAGCCTCGGGCGGGTGTTGCGGGAACTGGTGGACGAAGGCTTCGTGGAAAGCCGGGCGGGCGCCTCCGATCGCCGCCAGCGGCTGCTCTTTCCCACCCCCAAGGGCGAGGCGCTGGCGCGCCAGTTCGTGGCGCTGCAGAGCCGACGCATCGAGGCCGCGCTGGAGGCCGGCGGGCCGGAAGGGCGCGATACGGTGCGGCGCTTTCTTCTCGCCATGATCGACCCGGAGGATCGTGTGCCTGTGGAGCGATTGATCGAGCGGGCGGACCGCGCGGCGCGGGCGCGGCGCGGGTGAGCGCATTCGGCTCCGCTCCCTCAATGCCCGCACGGCCGCCGGAGAACGAGACCCAGATGACCCTTCGCGCTTTCCGGGAGGCCCCGCGCCATGGCTGAGGCCGCGCCCGTATCCGTCGCCCTCGCCGACGACGCCCCCCACCTGCTGGTGGTGGACGATGACAACCGCATCCGCACGCTCCTGTCGCGCTTCCTCACGGAGAACGGCTATCGCGTCAGCACCGCCGCCTCCGCCGCAGAGGCCCGCGCCCGGCTGGAGGGGCTCGCCTTCGACCTTCTGGTGCTCGACGTGATGATGCCCGGCGAGAGCGGGCTCGACCTCGCCCGCGACATCAGGCGCGGCTCGGCCGTGCCCATCCTCATGCTGACCGCCCGCTCGGAGACCGCCGACCGCATCACCGGCTTGGAGGCCGGGGTGGATGATTATCTCGCCAAGCCCTTCGAGCCGCGCGAATTGTTGCTGCGCATCGGCTCCATCCTCAAACGCGCCCTGCCTCCGCCGCAGAAGGCCATCGAGAGCGTGCGTTTCGGCGAGTTCGCCTTCCATCTGGAGCGGGGCGAGTTGACGCGAAACGGCGAGATCGTCCGCATCACCGAGCGGGAGCGCGACATGCTGCGGGCGCTGGCCGAGGCGCCGGGCGATACCGTGCAGCGCCTCGCCCTCGCCGGCGGCGGCGCGGCGAGCGAACGCGCCGTGGACGTGCAGGTGAACCGCCTGCGCCGCAAGCTGGAGCGCGACCCTGCCAATCCCGTCTATCTCCAGACGGTGCGCGGCATCGGCTATCGGCTGGTGGTGACGCCTTGAGCGTGGCGGAGAGTCCTTCCGGCGCACGGCACTGGGCAAAGATGGTGCTCGTCCGGCTGCGCGACAGCACGAACGGCTTCGCCGCCTGGTTCAACCGGGTCACACCCAAGGGGCTCTATCCGCGCTCGCTGCTCATCATCGTCACGCCGATGGTGATCCTGCAATCGGTGCTCGCCTTCGTGTTCATGGAGCGCCACTACAATGTGGTGACGCGCCGCCTTTCGGCCGCCGTCAGCCAGGACATCTCGGCCGTCGTCTCGCTCTACGATCTCCTGCCCAAGACCAACGACCACATCGCCCTGCGCACCTTCGCCTCGCGCAACCTCTCGCTCAATGTGGCGGTGCTGCCGCCCACCGACCTGCCGCCGCCCGGGCCGAAGCCCTTCTTCTCGGTGCTGGACGCCGCCTTGTCCCGCGAGATAGGCCTGAGGCTGAAGCAGCCCTTCTGGCTCGACACCGTGGGCCGCTCCATGCTCATCGAGGTGCGGGTCAAGATGGATGACGCGGTGCTGCGCATCTTCGCCCCGCGCAATGCGGCCTATGCCTCCAATTCACACATCTTCCTCTTGTGGATGGTGGGTACCTCGCTGGTGCTGCTGGCCGTCGCCATCCTGTTCCTGCGCAACCAGATCCGCCCCATCGAGAACCTCGCCGACGCCGCCGAGGCCTTCGGCAAGGGGCGGGACGTGGAGAATTTCCGCCCGCGCGGTGCCCGCGAGGTGCGGCGGGCGGCGATCGCCTTCCTGGAGATGAAGCGGCGCATCGAGCGGCAGATCGAGCAGCGCACCACCATGCTCGCCGGCGTCTCCCACGACATGCGCACCATCCTCACCCGCTTCAAGCTGGAGCTGGCTTTCCTGCCAGAGGGGGAGAGCGAGGCGCTGAAGAAGGATGTGGACGAGCTTCAGGGCATGCTCGAAGCCTACCTCGCCTTCGCCCGCGGCGACCCGGGCGAGCAGGCGGCCCTCACCGACATGGGCGAACTGATCGAGGACCTGCGCCTCAACGCCGAGCGCGATGGCGCCACCGCTACGGCGAGCTTCATGGGCCCGCCGCTGGTGGAGGTGAAGGCCGACCAGCTCAAGCGCTGCATCGGCAACCTCGTGAACAACGCGGTGCGCCATGCCCGCTGCGTCGCTATCGCCGGGACGCGGGACGCGCGCTATCTCATCGTGACCGTGGACGACGACGGGCCCGGCATTCCCGAGGAGAAGCGGGAGGAGGTGTTCCGCCCCTTCCTGCGGCTGGATGATGCGCGCAACCAGGATGCCGGCGGCTCCGGCCTCGGCCTGTCCATCGCCCGCGACATCGCCCGCGCCCATGGCGGCGACATCCAGCTCTCCGACAGTCCCATGGGCGGCCTCAGGGCCGCCGTGCGGATTCCTGTCTAGTCCGTGCCGCGACCCCGGCGAGGCGCAAGCCATTGCCGGCGTTCACATTCAGTGGCGCGTCTCAGAACAGGCGGCCGCCGTCCGGCACCTTGAGGCTCGGCGAGATCAGCACCACCGCGCCGTTCTCGTCCGGGAACCCGAGAGTCAGCACCTGCGACATGAACGGGCCGATCTGGCGGGGCGGGAAATTCACCACCGCCGCCACCTGCCGCCCCACCAAATCCTCCGGGTTGTAGTGCACGGTGATCTGGGCCGATGACTTCTTCACGCCGATCTCCGGGCCGAAATCGATGGTCAGCTTGAAGGCGGGTTTCCGCGCCTGTGGAAAGGGTTCGGCGGACAGGATGGTGCCGACGCGGATGTCGAC
This sequence comes from Pseudomonadota bacterium, assembly GCA_023442085.1. Lineage (GTDB taxonomy): Bacteria > Pseudomonadota > Alphaproteobacteria > Rhizobiales > Xanthobacteraceae > Xanthobacter. Next base: position 5,145 of record JAEZMT010000276.1, read on the forward strand.
CTTCAGGAAGTCGTCGAAGGTGATGAGGGGGCTTTGGTCGGACATGGCGGCCTGCTGCTGTGGAGACCTGCTTATAGGCCATGGCCGGCCGCCCTCGCGAGCCCTCAAATGCGTGCGTCAGCTTGACAGTCGGGGGGTCGCAAAATAGGAAAATAGCGTTAACCATTCCGGGCGGGGGAACCGACAAGTGACTTTCAGGACAGGATTTTTTGCCGGCTTCCTCGCCCTCTCGGCGCTCGGTGCCGCCCTCCCCGCCATGGCGCAGCAGGAGACGGCCTACGACCGGGTGGGGCGCTGGTCCATCACCGTCGTCTATGACGGCAACCGCTTCGGCTATTGCGCGGCCGACGTGGACAATGGAAAGGTCCAATTCCGCATCGGGACGGACGGAAAGTCTTGGCAAATCGGCGTGCCTTACTATGGCAACGTCTCCGGACCCATGGACGTCTATTACGGCTTCGGCGGCGCGGCGGAGATGGGCACCTTTCATGCGGAGGGCGATGGCTGGGCCTCCATGATGATCAACAATGATCAGCTCAACGCCTTCAAGACATTGCCGGAATTCTCGGTGAACCTCGACCGGGGCGAGCAGACCTTCAAGCTTGCGGGCGCCGCGCAGGCTATCGACAAGGCCCGCGAGTGCGCGCGCAACAAGGGGCAGAAGGCTTCCCCACCCCCGCCGGCCCCGCAGCAAAACGCGACCAACGGCAAGAATTGCCCGCCCTTCGGCACCGTGCGCTCACAGAACAGCAAGGCGCCGGTGAAGGTGATGTTCGTGAATCTCTCGAAGGTTCCGCTGAACATCATGTGGATCGACTTCAACGGCGAGTGGAAGAAATACCACACGCTGGCGCCCAATTCCAACGTCACGCAGTCCACCTTCGGCACCCACCCCTGGATCGCCGTGGACTCCCGCGGCACCTGCCATGGCGGCGTCATGTACGGCAACCCCGCCTCCCGCACGGAGGGGGATAACATGTTCCAGATCTGGGACTGAGGAGAGGCCGACGCGACCGCCCCGGCATGGGCTGACCGGCCCATGCCGGGGGTGTTTCACCGGGTTTTCGGCGGGGATATCGGTGGGGTTCGGGAAGCGGTTCGACTGAGAGTCGGGGGACTGGACGACTGCGAAGGCCCCTCTGCATTATAATACCGCGAAATTCTCCATGTAGGCGCCGGCGAGATCCGCTTCGATCCGGTGGTGATGAGCGGCAACGAGACCCTGCTGCTGATTGCGGCGCGCGAGGGCATGGGCTTCGCCTTCGTGCCGCGGGTGATCGTGGAGGACGACCTCGCCGCCGGCACGCTGGAGCACCTCCTGCCCACCGCCCTCACCCCCTCCGCCCCCTCTACGGCATCTACCCCAACCGCACCGACCTGCCCGCCAAGGTGCGGACGTTTCTGGATTTTCTGGTGGAGGAGGGGTGGTGAGGGGCAAGGCGGTGCGAGAATGGGTAAAAGTACAGATGCTGTATTCTCACTTAATCGGGATGCTTCCGAAACGGCCTACTCCGAAAACACGATCTTCTCATACATCTCTTGATCGATCGTACAATCAACTAATTGAAGGAAATCCTTTTTGGTGAGACCAAGCTGCCTAGCCATCTGACCCAACAAGGGATCTCCTATTTCTTTATGTGACGTCCCATGACTCATTTTTGTTTTTCTAATCGTCTTTTTTCCTGAAATATTCCAATAAATGTAATATGAGTGATCGCCCTCGTCTTTTACAAATCCTTTCCGCTGCAAGGCGGAGTCGATATCGTTTCTTGCTCGCATCACCGCTGCACCGCCCTGAATCGAGACAGCAGAGCCTGTTTGACTGCCAGCGCATCGGAATCAAGCTCTTCGTCCGAAGCCAATGCGTACTGACGCCACAACATATCGAGCTCGCCAAGCAGGCACCCCCTAAGCTCTTTATAATTCAATGAATAAATGTCAATCCCCAATGCCGCATCTTGAAGCAGGAAAACACGCTCTTCCCAATCAATTGAGACAGCCAATGACAATGGGCGATTGCTATGTAAAATACAGTCACCAGACTTAAATTCTTCAACCGGATCCAGCGTGGGCTCTAATTCATATGCACGAAATATCTTTTCAAAAGATGTCACATCTCCTTTGGGATTAAACTTCGGCTTGCCCACCAGCCTAACCCGCCGACGCACATTGGCCTTCAGCCATTCTTCAAACTGCAGCGGGTAATCAAGTCGCAACGCGGGGCTTTGGGCAGGTTTAATCGTTACAATCGTACGAGCAAAATCGATCGCCCTCAACTTGCCGGTGACGGTCTCTTCCCCGACCTCTGGCGGGCTACCCACTTCATACTGCTTTAGAAAAGTCCGCGCTCGCTGGGCTTTGAATGTGAATGGCCCCCGCGCGCCCGCTCTAACCGTGACTTCAATCCCGCTATCCTCTGGCGGCAGCAGGCCCAAAGCCGCTCTGGCCATAAACCAGCGCTCGCGAGCATTCGGAAGAACCTGCTTTACGACCTGCTCGTCTCCGCTGTCGAACGCCTTCAACGTCTTGAGGAGCTTCTCTCGAGCGGCCATTGAGGCAGGGGTTAAATCGCCCGATTGAGAAGCAACGTTGAAGGGTTGGATATGACTGCCGCGCTTTGGTGCACGGCATACCACGGCGTACTCGCGCTTAACTTTGGCTGGGGGCTTTAGCCTCTCACTTATAGAGTGGCCTTCTGACTGCATTCCTATAATATAAACCATCCGTTGAAGGGCATTCAGAGACGCAACAACAGCCTCGGCGGGAGCGCCATCCAGCCGATCTACGGGAGCCCCTTCAAACTTAAGCTGAATGTCGTCAGACATTGCGTTCACGACCTTGGACCCCGAGCCCCCAGCTAAAAAGTGTATTTCCCGCACTTGCGATGGTGAGTTGTCGATATAGGCATCACACAATTCGCCGAGCCTGCCAATTTGAATTTGGTAAGAGCCAGACTCGCTGACCGCATTTCGTGGGCTGGATGGATGCTCGGTATCAACGAATCTCCCCCTCAAACCGCTCCACAAACTCCGCCACCCGTCGATCCACCCGCACATCCCGCCCGGTGATCGCCCGCACCAGCGAGAGGCCTTCCAGCGTCCGCGCGCGGGAGAGGGCCACATAGGCCTGTCCGGGGGCGAAGGCGCCGTCGGCGAAGTCGATGCGGACGTCGGTGAGGGTGAGGCCCTGGGCCTTGTGCATGGTGAGGGCCCAGGCGGGGGCGAGGGGAAGCTGGGTGTAGGTGCCCACCACCTGCGCCTCCAGCCGGCCGCCGGGCTCGTCCCAGCCGTAGCGGATGCGTTCCCAGGTGAAGGCCTCGATCTCCACGCTGGGGCCGGAATCGAGCTTCACCAGCGCCGAATGGGGGCCGAGGCCCGTCACCGTGCCCACCGATCCGTTCACCCAGCGCCGGGCGGGATCGTTGCGCAGGGCCATCACGCGGGCGCCGCGCTTCAACACCAGCTTTTCCGCCACCGGCAGGCGATCGCCCTCCAGCCCGAACTCGCCCTTGAGCAGGCCGGAGAATTCGCGCCCCTCGTCGGAGAGGGCGGCAAGGCCGCGCGCATTGTAGGCATCGGCGCGGGCGTTGGTGGGGGTGAGGAGCACGGGCAGCGCGCCGTCGCGATGGGGGCGCACGCAGGCGTCGTTCAGCGCCTCCGCCGCCTCCCGCGCGCCACGGCCCCGGCGCAGGGCGTCGAGCATGGCGATGAAGGCGCGGTCGGTCTGGCGGTGGACGAAGGTGAAGGGCACGCCCGTCACCTCCCGCCCGTCCAGCGCCTTGGCATGGAAGGCGAACGGCCCCTCGTATCCCATGCGGCC
>JAEZMT010000282.1 GCA_023442085.1 Pseudomonadota bacterium
TGCCGCCGAGGTCGCCGGCAGCGTTGCGCCGCTCCAGCTCGTTGCCGCGCAGCCATTCGGTGAGCAGGCCCACCACCGGCTCGGAGGTGGCGCCGAACTCGGTGGAATTGGCCTTCTCGATGCCGGCCAGGTTCCGCGCCGCCTCGATCACCGCCATCTGCATGCCGAAGCAGATGCCGAAATAGGGCACTTGCCGCTCGCGGGCGAACTGGGCCGCGCGAATCTTGCCCTCCGCGCCCCGCTGGCCGAAACCGCCGGGCACGAGGATGCCGTGGACGTGCTCCAGGAAGGGCGCCGGGTCTTCGCGCTCAAAGGTCTCGCTCTCGATCCAGTCGAGATTGACTTTCACCTTGTTGGCGATGCCGCCGTGGGCGAGCGCCTCAATCAGCGATTTGTAGGCGTCCTTCAGCCCCGTGTACTTGCCGACGATGGCGATGGTGACCTCGCCCTCGGGGTTGCGCACGCGGGTCTCGATGTCGGTCCAGCGCTTGAGGTTCGGCGCGGGGGCCGGCTCGATGTTGAAGGCGGCCAGCACTTCCTTGTCGAGGCCTTCCGCGTGATAGGCGGAGGGGACGGCGTAGATGTTGTCCACGTCCCGCGCCTCGATCACCGCCGTCTCACGCACGTTGCAGAACAGCGAGAGCTTGCGGCGCTCCTCGCGCGGAATCTCGCGGTCGGTGCGGCAGAGCAGGATGTCGGGCTGGATGCCGATGGACCGCAGCTCCTTCACCGAATGCTGGGTCGGCTTGGTCTTCAGCTCACCGGCCGAGGGGATGTACGGCATCAGGGTGAGGTGGATGAAGATGGCGTGCCCGCGCGGCAGTTCGTTCTTGAGCTGGCGCGTGGCCTCGAAGAAGGGCAGGCCCTCGATGTCGCCCACCGTGCCGCCCACCTCAATCAGAACGAAATCGAAGCCCTCGTTGCCTTCCAGCACGAAGTCCTTGATCGCGTTGGTGACGTGGGGAATCACCTGGATGGTGGCGCCGAGGTAATCGCCACGGCGCTCCTTGCTCAGGATGTCCTGATAGATGCGGCCGGTGGTGATGTTGTCCTGCTTGGTCGCCGGATGGCCGGTGAACCGCTCGTAGTGCCCGAGATCGAGGTCCGTCTCGGCCCCGTCGTCGGTCACGAACACCTCGCCGTGCTGATACGGGCTCATGGTGCCCGGATCGACGTTCAGATAGGGGTCGAGCTTGCGAAGGCGGACAGTGTATCCGCGCGCCTGGAGGAGAGCGCCGAGCGCTGCGGAGGCGAGGCCCTTGCCCAGGGAAGACACGACGCCGCCGGTGATGAAGATGTAGCGCGCCATGGGCCTCGACCTTACCTCGTGCAAACACGATTCGGCGAGGACGAAACCGGATCCGGCCTCGCCTCGCCTGTGGAGAAGAAACGGCGCGGCCGAAGCCGCGTCGTCATCGGATCACTTGGACTGCGGAACCTGGGGACCAGACGGCGCGGCCGGGGCGGCGGGCGCCGCCGGAGCCGCTGCGCCACCCTGCGGGGCACCTGCACCCTGCGGGGCCTGCTGGCGCAGCTGGTCGAGAATGGAACCGCCGCTTTGCGGCACCTGCGGCCCGCCCTGATTCTGCTGCGCCGGCGGCAGGATGGAGCGCGGGGCGCGGCCCAGGCCGGCGACGATGGTCAGCGACAGCGAGGTGATGAAGAAGATCAGCGCGAGAATCGCGGTGGCGCGGGTGAGCACGTTGGCCGTGCCACGCGCGGTGAAGAAGCCGCCGCCCGAACCGCCGCCGCCGCCCCCGCCGATGCCAAGGCCGCCGCCTTCAGAGCGCTGGATGAGCACCACGCCGATCAGCGCGAGCACCACCATCAGGTGAATTACGATGAGAACCGTCTGCATGGAATCCATCACGTTCGCGCCAGGACGGTGCCCCGGCGCGCAGGTCGCGGGTTCCCTACACGATCGGGCGGCGGGAGGGAAGAGCGGGCGGGTGCCATTAGTTCGGACTGGGTCCCGCGGTCATTCCGGCCAAACTTCTGCGCGAGATCAGTTACTCAATTCAATCCGCTCTTCGCTAAGTCGGTGGCACCAGCCACAACCGCTGCACCGAGGACCCGCCCGCCGATGGTCTGCGCTCGCTCAAGCAGGCCAATCACCCACGACTTGGGGGCAGAACCCGAGCGAACGGCTTTTGCGGCCTCGCGAAGCTCGTCAATAATCTTCGCCTCTTCCAGCCGTCTGCCGCCTTGGTTCGACACCGAAATGTAGTTGCCAATAACAGGCCCGCTGTTCCTTCCGTCACTAGTAACATTGATCGACATGCCCGTGACGGATCCGCTTCTACCGTCATTGGAAACAGTGATCTGTTGACCAATTATCGGCGCCGGATTGGCTTCGATAGCAGAAGCAATGCGTTCGAGCACATCGGCAAGTTCCAGTGTATTGGCGCGTGACATTCCGAACTCCGAGCGAATTGGGTTCCGCGATCCCGGAACCTCAATAAGTTATCGCTACAGTCGCAGGATTCTCAGGATCGCTACAACCGAAGATTTATGATATATAAAAAATCTACCTTTTGTAAACGTACAGCAACGCAGCAAGCATCCTTACTCGATCGCCAGCAGCACCGCCGAGGCCACCGCGATCACCCACACCGCCCCGCTGATGCGCCGCCAGCGGCCGGCGATGAGGTTCACGGCTACATAGGTGATGAAGCCGAGGCCGATGCCGGTGGCGATGGAGAAGGTGAAGACCACCGCCAGCGCCGTGGCGGCGGCCGGGAAGGCTTCGGCGGCATCGTCCCACGGCAGGTCGCCCATGGCGCCGATCATGGCGAGGGCCACTACAAGCAGCGCCGGTGCCGTCGCGTAGCCCGGCACCGCGAGCGCAAGAGGCGCGAACAGCAGGCAGGCGAGGAACATGAGGGCCACCACCACGGCGGTAAGCCCGGTGCGCCCGCCCGCCTCGATGCCGGCGGCACTTTCGATATAGGAGGTCAGCGTGGAGGTGCCGAGCGCAGAGCCGACGATGGCACCGCCCGAATCGGCGATCAGCACCCGGCCGAGGCGCGGCACGGACCCATCCTCCCGCATCAGGCCGCCCTTGTAGAGGGTGGCGATCAGCGTGCCCATATTGTCGAGCAGCACGAGCAGGAACAGCGCCGCGATCACCCCGGTCATGGACAGGCGCAGTACCCCGGCGATGTCGAGCTGCAACAGCGTCGGCGCCAGCGAGGGCGGGGCGGAGACGATGCCGGAGAAGGAGACGAGGCCGAACGGCACGCCGGCCAGCGTCGCCGCCGCGATCCCGATGAGGATCGCCCCCGGCACGCCCCGCGCCGCGAGGCCGCTCA
>JAEZMT010000440.1 GCA_023442085.1 Pseudomonadota bacterium
AAGGCGGTGCCGAGGGAGGGGACAAGGGAGATCGTCGCGATCGCCGCGACGCCCACGGTGGCAAATCCGGCCGACCAGATGGTCCAGCCCCGGATCCAGGCGTTGCCGGCCCAGCGCCGCGCCGTGGCCCGGCCGAGCAGCGGGAAGAGCATCAGATAGCCGGGCGCCGCCCAGTGGAAGAAGGGCTTGGCGCCCGACCACGCGGCGATCGCGGGAAAAACCAGCACCGGCCCCGCCGCGATGCACATCAGCAAGAGCGCGCGGGGATTGATCGGCTTCGTCCGCAATGCGCGCACCGCGGCGGCAACGAGGCCCAGCCAGATCCATGGCGTGAGGAACAGCGCGATGCCCGCCACCACCATCAACGCCATCAGCGGGTGGAACCCCTCCGCAGAGGCCCGCTCGCCCTGGAAGGCGAGTGAGGTGAAGCCGTTGCCCACGTTCCAGACGATCACCGGCGAGAACACGACGAGGGCGACCGCTACTCCCGCATAGGGCCAGATGGTGCCGAGCCATCGCCGGTGGCGCGCGCTCAGCAGCAGGAACACGAAGGTCCCGGCGAACAGGAAGATGCCGTGATACTTGGACAGGAGCGCCAGTCCACCGAGCGCGCCCGCAAGGAGCCAGGCGGCCGGGTGGGCGCGCGGATCGAACAGCACGTGCGCGATCACCAGCGTTCCCGCGAGGAGGAAGGTGATGAGCGGCCCATCCGGCAGCACCCAGGTGGCGCTGGTGAGGCCAAGCACCGGGGCGCAGGCCATCGTCAGCGCCGCCCACACCCCGGCCCAACGGCCGAACAGGCGGGCGGTGAGAACGTACATCAGGCCGGTCGAGACCATCGAGAGCAGCAGGAACGGTGCGCGCACCGCCAGCGGCGCCTCGGTCCCGAACAGGGCGGCCGACCCGTGGGCCAGCCACCAGGCCATGGGCGGATGGTCGAAATAGCTGAGCGCGAGGCTCCGGCTGGTGACGACGGTGTAGGATTCGTCGTTGCCGAGGCCGGTTGTGGCGGCGAACAGCAGGCGCAGGGCGAACGCCAGAGCCATCACCCCGGCAAGGGCGAGCGCGGGTGACACCCGCTCCTGCAGCGCCGACAGGCGTGCGCGACGCTGCTGATCGACAAGTCGCGTGAGCCCCGGCGACGCCAGGCTCACTTGGATGGTCCCCACACGAACAGGGAGGTCATGGCGAAGTTCCACACCGCGCCGATGATGGAGCCGGCGACCCCGGCCAGCCACCAGCGCCATCCGCCCTCGAAAACCCAGCTCGCGACGCCCACGTTGGCCACCGCGCCGGCGCCACAGATCAAATAGAACTTGAACAGGGCCGGAAGCATGGCGAGGCCGTGCACGCGACGGTCGCGGTAGGTGAAGACGTTGTTCATGGCGAAATTCGACGTCATGGCGCCGATGGTCGCGATGGACTGGGCCACCGCGAAGCCGAGACCGGCGATCAGCGCGCCTTTCAAAATCAGCAGATGCAGCACGAGGCCCGCGCCGCCCACCGCCGAGAACCAGACGAACCGGGGGGAAATGGCGCCGCCGCTCATCTTGGCGACGAGGAGGGTGATGAAGTCGAGCACCGTGCGGCTGTCGAGCTTGCTCTTCCCCTCGTCGCGGGCGGTGAAGGTCATGGGCACTTCGACGACCCGCAGGGGGTCCTTGCTTGCCGTCATGATGTCGAGAAGGATCTTGAAGCCGTTGGGGGAAAGGGCCGGCGCGAGGCGCTCCACCCGGGCGCGGCGGATGAGGAAGCAGCCGCTCATGGGGTCGGAGGTCTGGATGCCGAGGAAGCGGCGGGCCGCGGTGGCTCCCGTCCGGCTCATGGCGCCCCGGCGTCGGTTGAGGCCATCGGCGCTGCCGCCATCCACATAGCGGCTGGCCACCACGAGGTCGGCGTCCGCGATGCGCTCGAACATGGTCCGCAGGACGTTCGCATCGTGCTGGAGATCACCGTCGATGACCGCGACGAGTGGCGCCTGCGCGGCCAGCATGCCCTCGATGCAGGCGCCAGCGAGGCCGCGCCGACCCACCCGGCGGATGCAGCGCACGCGGGGATCACGCTCCCCCAGCTGCCGCGCCGCATCGGCAGTGCCATCCGGCGAATCGTCGTCGACGAAAATGACCTCGTAGGGAATGCCCGTCAGAGCGCGGTCGATGCCCGCGAACATCCGCTCCACATTGCCGCGCTCGTTGAAGGTCGGAACGATGACGGTAAGCCGAGGAACGGTGGCATGCGCATCTGTGGCCGCCCGCGCCGTTTCGTCTGGCCCTGGCTCGGCGCTGCCCTGCCGGACGGTGCCGGGGCGGCGGGAAGACAGGGAACCGAAGGGGGCGGGCGCGGAATCCGGCATTCTTTATGCGTTGTCCTGCGGCCGTTCGAAACGGTATGGTCGCACGGACCCGGCCTGAACCGGTTCTCGCCGTGATCCAGGGGGGCGCCGCAAGCCTCCCCTCCGTCTTCGCATGGCATGTGAAGGCCAAGCTGACAACCGGCTTGGGGACTTTGGGCATCCTTCGCCCTGGATTTTACGGTGAGTTGCGCGGAAGGGCCGGGATATTACCCCAGCGCATTTTACCCCCGTGCGCGCAGCTCGCGCCGCAGGATCTTGCCGGTGGCGGTCATGGGCAGGGTGTCGGTGAAGGCGACGTGGCGGGGGTATTCGTGGGCGGACAGGCGCGTCTTCACGAAGTCCTGGATCTCCTTCGCCAGCGCTTCGGAGGGGGCGAAGTCCGGCTTCGGCACGATCCACGCCTTGACCGCCTCGGTGCGGAGCGGATCGGGCACCCCCACCACCGCTACCAGCGCGACCGCCGGGTGCTTGAGGATGCAGTCCTCGATCTCGCCCGGGCCGATGCGGTAGCCGGCCGAGGTGATTACGTCGTCCGCGCGGCCGACGTACCAGAGGTAGCCGTCCTCGTCCTGCCGTCCCATGTCGCCGGTGAGGAGGAAGTCGCCGGCATATTTCTGGGCTGTGGCTTCGGGGTTCTTCCAATATTCCAGCATCATCACCGGATCGCCGCGGCGGATTCCGATATGTCCTTCGGTCCCGTTGGGCACTTCCTCGCCCGCGTCGTCCACGATGCGCACGTCATGGCCGGGGATGGCCTTGCCCATGGAGCCGGGGCGGATGGGGAAGAAGCTGGAGTTGGAGCCGACCACCAGATTGCACTCGGTTTGGCCGTAGATTTCCCGCGCCTCGACCCCCAGCCGCTCCTGAACGAACGCGCCCAGCTCCGCCCCCAACGTCTCGCCGCCGGTGAGGAGGGAGCGCAGTTTCAGGCCGCTGTGCCGCACGTCCGCTTGCCGCAGCAGCTTCAGCGCGGTGGGCGGGAGGAAGACGTTGCGCACATGGTGGTCCGCCATCAGAGCCATGGCGGCGTCGGGATCGAACTTCTTCGCCCTGTGGGCCAGCACCGGCACGCCGAAATAGAGCGAGGGGAAGAGCACGTCGAACAGCCCGCCGATCCACGCCCAGTCGGCCGGGGTCCAGTGCAGGTCGCCGGGCTGTGGCATGTATCGGTGGACAAACTCGATGCAGGGCAGGTGCCCCAGCAGCACCCGGTGCCCGTGCAGCGCGCCCTTGGGGTTCCCGGTGGTGCCGGAGGTGAAGATGATGATGCCGGGATCGTCCGGCCCCGTATCCACCGGCGTGAAGCGGTCCGAGCCCTGGGCCAGCGCCGCGTCGAAGGAGAGGGTGCCGCCCGCGTCCGGTCCGATGACGAAGACGTGGTCGAGGTCGGGCAGATGGTCCTTCACCCGCATCAGCTTGGCGAGGCCGCCGAGGTCGGTCACCAGCACCTTGGCGCCCGAGGCGGCGAGGCGGAATTCCAGCGCCTCGTCGCCGAACAGGGTGAAGAGTGGCACGGAGACCATCCCCGCCTTGAAGGCGGCGATATGGGCGATGGCCGTCTCCGGCGCCTGCGGCAGGAACACCGCCACCCGGTCGCCGGGCACGAGGCCCTTTGCAACCAGCACATTAGCGAAGCGGTTGGTGAGGGCCTTCAGTTCGTCGAAGCTGTAGGAGCGGACGGCGCCCGTCTCCTCCACGAAGATCAACGCCGGCTTGCCCGAGCCGTCCGCATGGGCATCGGCGCAGGCAACGCCCATGTTGAAGCGCGCCGGCACTCGCCAGGAAAAGGCGCGCTTGAGCCCCGCATAGTCATCGGCCGGAACGAGCATCGTCACCTCCCCACGGCGCCGCTCTGCCGGCGGCTGCGCCTGAAGGAAACGATCGAACGTTTTTTTCCTGCGGAGGTCAAGCGGCGCCGGCTGAGCGCTGCACTGCGCCTCAGTAGTAGGAGGCGATGGCTTCCACTTCGGCCTTCGAGCCGAACACCAGCGGGATTCGCTGGTGGATGTGGTGGGGGGTGATGTCGAGGATGCGCGTGGTACCGTCGGTGGCCGCGCCCTTGGCCTGCTCGACGAGGAAGGCGAGGGGGAAGGCCTCGTAGATCAGGCGCAGGCGGCCGTTGTCGTAGCCCTTGCGCTTATCGCGCGGGTACACATAGACGCCGCCGCGGGTGAAGATGCGGAAGGCATCGGCCACCATGGAGCCGACCCAGCGCATGTTGAAGTCCTTGCCGCGCGGGCCTTCCTTGCCGGCGAGGCAGTCCGCGAGATAGCGCTGCATGGGCGCGTCCCAGTGCCGGACGTTCGACTGGTTGATGCCGTATTCCTTGGTCTCGGCGGGGATTTCCACGTCAGTGCGCGCCAGCAGGAACTCGCCGGTGCGGCGATCATGCACGAACACCTGCGTGCCTTCGCCGAAGGTGGCGACGAGGATGGTCGCCGGGCCATAGGCGAGGAAGCCGGCCGCCACCTGCGCGGAGCCCGGCCGCATCACCGCGTCCTCGGGCTTCGCAAGCGCTGCAGCGTCATAGGGCATGATGGAATAGATGGTGCCCACGGAGACGTTGGTGTCGATATTGGAGGAGCCGTCCAGCGGGTCCACGGCCACCACGAGGCTGCCCTGGGGATTGAGCGGGATCAGCTCCTCGCTCTCCTCGGAGGCGAGGAAGGCGGCGGGGGTCGGCAGGAGCTTTTCGCGGATAAGCTCCTCGGCCACCACGTCCAGTTCCTTCTGAGCGTCGCCGCCGGCGTTGGGATCGACGCCGCGGATCTTGGCGAGGCCTTCCTCGAGCGGCCCGCGGGCGACGAGGTCGGCGATGCCGAGCCCGGCCTCGGCGATGGCGGTCACAGTGGCGGCCACGGCCTGCCGCGACGTGTCGCTTCCTGCCCAATCCGCGAGATAGGTCTTGAGGCTCACCGCAACGCTCACCTTGTGCTCTCCTTTGATCCGGCGGCTGAGCCGACGTCACTCCGACCGGGTTTCGCCTCGCCCGCCTCAGCGGGTGCGAACGATCTCGATACCCACATCTCCAAACACGCCCGTGACAGGCGCGCCGGGCTTGTGGACCACCACGCGCACCTGTTCCACCATGTCGAAATGGTCCAGCAGGCGCGTGGCGATGCGCTCCGCAAGCGTCTCGATGAGGTGGACGGGATCGTCACCTACCACGGCCGCGACCTGCTCGTAGATGCCCTGGTAGGATACCGTAAGGGCCGCGTCGTCCGCCCAGGCGGCGGGCCGCGTGTCGAGCCAGCAGTCCACGTCGATGATGAAGCGCTGCCCCAGCTCCCGCTCGGCATCGTACACGCCGTGGCGCGCATAGAAGGGCAGGGCCCGCAGGAAGAGCCGGTCGGTGTTGTGGGGGCGGGTGCGGGGCGCGGGGCTTGCGTCGGCCAGGCTGTCCGCCAATGCGGTGGGATCGTCGGAGGTCATCTCATCCTCGCGCGGAGGCGCCGTCATGGGCAGGCCTCCAGCCTCAAACTCGCTGCCTTCCTATTGGTTTCCCCCGCCGCTTTCAACGGATCTTCACCTCGATGGGGGCGGGGCGCGGCAGGCGCGGCATGGAAGGCGGCACGCCCTCGCGGATCAACTCGGGGACGAAAGCGAGCGGATTGACCCCCAGCGCCGCATGAAGACCGGCATAGGAGGCGGTGACGCGCGGGTTCACCTCGGCAACCACCGGGCCTTGCGGCGTCAGGATCACGTCGATGCAGACGATGCCGGACAGGCCGGGGATGGCCTCCGCCACGCGCCGCGCCAGATCGGCGAGCCGGCCGTCCTCATCAGCGATGCCGCCCACCTGAACCCCCTCGAAGGCGAAGACGCCGACGAGATGGCTGATGCTGAGGCGGTTTGCCGTCAGCAGCGTCGCACCGTCCGGGCGCACAAGCACGCTGAGGCTGGCGAGGGTACCGTTCAGGAAAGGCTGCACCACGAGACCGCCGGAGCGGGGCAGGGCGGCCCGGTTCGGCCAGGCGCGTGCGGTCGACCAGCCGGTGCCCTCCTCGGGCCGGGTGACGAGATCGCCATCGAGCCCGGGCGGCAGCGCATCGATGGGGAATGTCGGGACGTGGGGAATGTCGTGCTCTGCAAGGCGGCGGGCGAGCGCAAGCCGGTTGGAGGTGAGGGCGACGGCCTCGCCGGAGCTGGCGAGTGTCCGGGCGCCGCCCTCGCGCATCAGCCGGGCGAGGCGCGCCAAAATGCCCCCTGCCTCGGGGGCGATGGGCCACACCACATCCGCATCCTGCGCGAGACTCGACCAGACGATCCAGGGATCGACGCCCTTGCCCACCGGGACGGCTTCCTCGTTGGGCGGCGGCAGGCGGTCGTCATAGGCGAGCACCACGCTGATGCCGGGCAGCTCCTGCAGATCCGTGACGATGGCATCGCGGATCAGGCGTCCCTCGGCGAGGGCCGCCTCCGGCAGGGGCTTGTCGCGCATGCCGCCGGATGTCACGTACTCGCAGATGAAGACGCGCATGGGGCTCCTCTCGCACACGCTCGGCCGGATCTCGAGATGCAGCTTATCCCCGTCGTTGACCTGAAGGGAGGGGTGGTCGTGCGTGCCCACAGGGGCGAGCGCGAGGCCTATCGTCCCATCCGGACCCCGCTTTCGCCCTCCGCACGTCCGGATGATGTGGTGGCAGGCCTGCTCGCGCTCGCGCCGTTCCGCACGCTCTATGTCGCTGATATCGATGCCATAACCGGTGCAGGCGACAACGACGCTGCGATCCGCCACCTCGCCCGCGCCTTCCCCGGGCTCGAACTGTGGGTGGATGCGGGCGAGCACGATCCGGCCCGCATCGCCGCACGCGCCAAAAGCGGTCTCGGCACCGCCATCGTGGGTACAGAGAGCCTCGGGGAGGCGGATGTGGAGGCGGCCCTTGGCGCCGAGGGCGTGATTCTCTCCCTCGACCACGACGCCACGTGCCCGCGCGGGCCGGAGCGCGCGCACACCGATGCGCGCCTGTGGCCCGCGCGCGTGATCGTCATGACGCTCGCCCGCGTCGGCAGCGGCGAGGGGCCGGACATGGCGTCGCTCGACCGCACCGCCCGCCGCGCGGCGGGGCAGGGTGTCGTGCCCGCCCTCTACGCCGCCGGCGGCGTGCGCGGACCGGATGATCTCGCAGCGCTCGCCGAGGCGGGGATCTCCGGTGCGCTGGTGGCGAGCGCCCTTCACGATGGCCGCATCGACTGCGACAGCGCGCGGCGCTGGGCCTGAGGCACGGCCTGCCCATCGCCCCGGCGGCCGCCACCGATGCTTGGGCTTGGGCATGGTTCACTGTTACCTGCGAGCCACAGTCGCGAACCGAGGTGCCATAGGGAAACCGGTGGTCACGGAACTGTAGCACCCGCCCCCTAGGCAGGGCCCAGCTTCACGCTCCTCCCGCCCGGAATTGCCTTTCCATGATGATCCGTCTGCCGTTCCATTCGTCCGCAAGCCGCATTGTTCTGGCGCTGGTCTGCTCCGGCGCGGCGTTGCCCGCGCTCGCGGGATCGTTCACGGTGCCGCCGGCCTCGGGTCAGCAGACCGTCTCCGGCAGCGACACCGGCACCATTGATGCGGGCGCGACGCTGAACACGGGCGGGTCCAACTCCATCGTTTGGAACGGCAACGCCACGACGACGCCCGGCGTGGTCATCACCAATTCCGGCACCGTCACCTCCACCGGCCGGACCATCGACACCACGGGCGCCTTCACCGGCACCTTCACGCTGAACAACAATGCCGGCGGGAAGGTCATCTCCAAGGATGACGCCTTCCGCATCAACGGGCCCCTCGCCAACGGCACGGTGATCGTCAACAACGCCGGCACAATCAGCTCGCAGACCGGGCAGGCGCTCGACTTCGACAAGGCGAACGCGGCCAGCGCGACCGTCACCATCGGCAACACCGGATCCATCACCTCGGCCGGCTCCGATGCGATCCGCCTCGGCGGCGGCACGATCGACATCACCAATTCCGGGACGATCGAGACCACTTCGTCCGGCAAGCGCGCCATCAAGTTCGACACCGCATCGAGCTTCGACACGCTCAACAGCCTCACCATCACCAACGCGGCGGGCGGCTTCATCACCGGCACGGATGACGCGATCAAGATCTCGTCCACCACCGTGAGCACCGCCGCACCGGTGATCTCCATCACCAACGCCGGGACGATCCAGTCCACCTCGGGCGGCCAGGGGCTGGATCTCGGCGACATCTATTCGACCAACGCCACGATTACCGTCATCAACCAGAAGACCGGCATCATCACCGCCGCCGACAATGACGGCATCCAGGGAACGAATGGTCTCACCATCAACAATTACGGGACCATCTCGTCCTATTACGCGGCCGGCACCGCCGACACGCAGAACAATTCCGCCGTCAAGGTAAGCGGCGACGACCAGGGCCAGGCGATCACCCTCACGGTGAACAATTATACCGGCGCCCTCATCACCGGCGCCTATCACGGCATCAAGGCCACCGGCGCGGACGACAATCTGATCGTCACCAACAACGGCACCATCGAGGGCCGCAACGGCTCGGGCGTGAATTCCAACGGCACCGGCACGCTGCTTAACTACGGCACGATCTCCGGCACTTTCGATCCCGCCGCGAGCTTCGGCGACGGCGACGGCGTGGATTTCGACCAGGCCGGCACCATCTTCAACTACGGCACCATCGAGGGCCTCGGCTCCAAGGGCATCAAGCCGGGCGAGACGAAGCCCAGCACCTCCGAAGGCATCGCCATCGGCGGCGGCACCATGGTGAACGGCGATGCGGCCCACACCGCGGCGCTGATCTCCGGCGCCAACAACGGCATCCTCATCGACGACAGCAACAGCGGCGATGCCTATGCCGCCGCGACCGTCACCAACTACGGCACCATCCAGGGCCTCGACGGTTACGGCATCCGCTACGTGAATTCCGGCGTCGATCCCACCAAGTCGCTGACCGTGACCAATTACGGCACCATCTCCGGCACCACCTATGCGGTGCAGATGGGCAGTGGAAACGATCTGTTCGTCGTCGGCGCCGGCAGCAAGGTGGTCGGCATCGTGGACGCGGAGGGCGGCCTCGACACGCTTTCGCTCAAAACCACGAGCGGGGCGCTCGACTTCGATCTCGGTCAGGTTGGAGACGCTGCGACCTATCGTCATTTCGAGCAGGTGACCACCGACGGGTTGGTCTACCTCTCCGGCACCAGCACCTTCTCCGGCACCATGAACATGGGCAAGAACGGGAGCTTCGGTCTCAATGACCTCTATGCCCCCGACGCCCACTTCAAGAGTGAGGCCGGCGCCACCGGGCCACGCGGAATCTGGGGCCATGGCACCATCGGCAGCCTCGACGCGGTGGACCTCATCATCGACCCGTCCGCTGGGCCGGCCGGCGCCACCGGCACCATCGCCGTGAAGGGCGATGTCTCCCTGACCAACACCAACTACTGGGCTGACATCAATCCCGATGGCTCCTCAGACTTGTTCAAGGTCGATGGAAAGACGACCCTCAACGGGGCGGACAATCGGGTCTTCGTCGCTGGTCAACTCGAGTGGGGCGCGCGCTACACCCTCCTGTCGTCTGCAGGCGGGATCAGCGGGACGTTCGGAACGCTCAACACCTACGGACCCACGTATCTCTTCATCGCTCCGGAACTGAGCTACGACGCGACCCACGTCTATCTGGAACTGGAGCGCAACGGCATCGCGTTCGCCGTCTACGCTACGACCCCCAACCAGCGTTCGGTGGCCGGCGCTCTGGAGCGCGCAGGCATCGGGCCGACGAAGACGTCGGCGCTCTACACCGCGTTCGTCACGCAGTCGCTGGGCGACAGCCCGAACCTCGCCCTCTCCCAGCTCTCCGGTGATCTCTACGCCACGCTGGCCGGCCAGCTGGCCAACGAGAACATGATGGTCAACGACCTCATCCTCGGCCGTCTGCGGCAGGCCGGCTATACCGGCGCCAGGGGGGCGGAAGCGGCGCTCGGCGCGGGCGGCCCGGCCCGGGCCTATGCCGATCCGGCGACGCCCGGCGCGCAGGCGTTCAAGGCCATCAAGGCGCCCGAGCCGGCGCCGGTGTGGACCACCTGGGCGCAGGGCTATGGCCAGTGGCTGTCCACCTCTGCCAACGGCAATGCCGCCGCGGCCGATACCAACCTCGGCGGCCTGCTCATTGGTGCTGATCTCTCCGCCAGCAACTGGGTGATGGGCCTTGCCGCCGGCTATTCCTCCGCCTCCACGAGCGCGGATGCGGCCTCGGCGGACACCGAGACCTGGCGCATCGCCGCCTATGGCGCCGCCGCCTTCGACGCCGTGAAGCTGCGGGCGGGCGCGAGCTTCGGCTGGAGCAGCATCGACCAGAGCCGCTTCGTCGCGCTGACCGGCGAGAGCCCGAAGGCGAGCTACAACGGCACCGCCGGCAACCTCTTCGCCGAGGCCGGCTACACCTTCGTGTTCGGTGGCGTCGCGCTGGAGCCCTTCGCGGGCATCGGCTGGACCAGCGTCGATCTCGGCAGCTTCATCGAGAACAACGCGCCCATCGCCGGCCTCGCCTCCACCGGCACCTCGTTCGACACGACCTATTCGACGCTGGGTCTGCGCGTCGCCACCAGCTTCAACGCCTCGGGCCTGGTAGTGACGCCCCACGCCTCGGCCGGGTGGCGCCATGCCTTCGGCGACGTGACGCCGCAGACGGTGCTCAGCTTCATCAACACCGGCACGGCCTTCGGCATCGATGGCCTCGCCATCGCCGAGGACAGCATCGTCGGCTCGGTGGGCATCGATTTCGCCTTCGCCACCGGCGCCACCTTCTCGCTCGGCTACGAGGGCATGGCCGGCGATGGCACCAGCTACAACGCCGGCAAGGCGACGCTGGCGGTGAAGTTCTGAGCACGGCTCGGGATTGCGGCGGAGAACTCCGTCGCATCTTGGGCAAGCGTGAACGGCCGCCGAAGGTGTGTCTATTCGGCGGTGGTCGCTGACCGCTCTTCGATCAGCGCGGCGAAGATACTCGCCACGGTCAGATCGGCGCTGGTGCCGGGGTTCAGCCCCCGCGCCTTCAGGCTGGTATCGAAGGCAAGCAGGGCCGCGTGGCGTTCTGACGGCGGAAGGCCTTCGAGCCGCGTCCGCAGCGCCACTGCCTCCAGCCGTACGGCCTCCGCCTGCTCCGCCCCGAACTTGCGGGCGATATGGCTGTCCTGCAGCGTTGTGAGGAAGGCAAGGTAGGCGTCCTCGATGCGCCGGCGCTCCAGCGGCCCGCCGGCAAGAGCGGGAACGCCGAGGGCGAAGAGGTCCGCGTAATCGGTCACGTATTGCCGGGCGATGGCGTCGCGATCGGCGGCAAGCGCCATGGCCTCGCGGAGCGTGACGCTGGCCGGTGCCCGCACATCCGCCTCGTCTGCCGCGCCGAGGCCGCCCGGCGACGCAGCGGTGATGGCGCGGAAGGCGTTCCCGGCGTCGGACAGATCCAACCCCTCCAGCACCTGCGCAAGCCGCTCACGGAGGCTGCCGTCGCTTTCGGCCGCCACCGCGAGGGGCGCGCAAAGCAGGATGATGCCGAGATTGGTGTTACAGCCGGCAACCGCCAGAGAGGCCTCCACCGCCGCCAGCACCCGTGCTCCGACCATTCGGCCGGTGACGGCGATGGCCGGCGCAGCGGCAGCGGCAGCGGCCTCGAACTGCGCGGTTTCCATGCCGTGCCCCGCGGCGAAGACATGGACGTTGCCCGGCTTCAGGGCTGACAACTCGGCAAGGCAGGCGGCGTGAAAGGCTTCCGCCACTTCCTTCGCAACGAGCGCTCTCATGCGTCGATGGGCGCGGTGCTCACGGTGCGGGTTCCATCACCGCGCCGAGGCCGAAATCGCGCAGCAGGGCCTGCGTGCGCTCGCGCATCCGCGCCTCCGCCACCTCGGGCGTGGGCCCGGTGGCGCGGACGGTGCAGAGCGGTGCGCCCTTCAGCACCGAGGCGCCGGCCGGCGGACGGTCGGCCACGAAATCGGGCCACGCATCCTGCGGCACCACCATGTCGTGGGCAGCATAGATGACGCCGGCAGCGTGAGCCTGCGTGGGAGCCGGCAGCATTTCGGGCAGCTTGCCGCCGCAGGCCGCGAGGTGCAGGCCGAGCAGCGGCGGCAGCGGATCGGTGTCGAAGATGTCGAGGGTGGCGCCGGGGCGGGGGTTCACCTCCACCATGAACCAGCCGTCCGCGTTCACCACGAAGTCCAGAGAGACGAGCCCCACCAGACCGCAGGCGAGCGATACGCTGATCGCAGCCTTGAGCATCTCGCCCGCGAACGGCTCCGGCAGGGCCACGGGCCCCGTGGCGCCGCCATAGCGGAAGGGATGTTCCTCATCCTGCGACCGCCATTGCCGCGAGGCGCCGATGACGCGGGCGGCGCTGCCATTGGACAGGAGCAGGAGCGACAGGGACTGCCCGTCCACCTCCCGCTGGAGATAGTGGCCGGGCGCGGGCGGCGAGAGGTCGCCCGGCGCTCGTCGGCGGATGTGCGCGCCGCCGGCCCCGCCGATCTTCTTCTCCAGGACGGGAGCGCCGCCGAACGTGTCAGGAGTGGGCGCTTCCAGCGAGACGGTGGGGAAGGGAATCCCGAGATGGGCGGCGAGGGCCGCGAGCGCGATGGGGTCCTTCAGCACGCGCACGATGGCCGGGGCATTGCCGAGGATGGGGTTGCGCTCGGCGATGCGGGTCATGAGGGCGGTGTCGTCCTCGAGCCCGCCGCCAAGCACCACCGGCAGGCCGGTGGGGGCGAGGGAATGCAGCGCCTGGATCAGGTCGTCGCCGTCGAAGGCGCAGCCGTTCTTCTTGTGCACGCGCACGCAGCGGGCGGTATGGGCGCAGGTATCAAGATCGGCGAAGAGATCGAACGAGAGTGCCGCGAAGCCGGCGCGGGCGGCGCTGGCCGCCAGCGGCCGGGCGGAAATGGCGATCAGAGCAATATCCATCTGGATCCCAGCCTGTTGGTTCGGAGCCCACTTGCGGGGCCCTTTATATGGCGCGGCCCTTGGGGTACCGCGCGTCCTCCCGTCCTGTCCGGCGTTGTGCAGGCGGACCTCACAAAGCGATCATTTCCGCGCCCTGATTGTTTCCCCGCACGCAATCGAATGACAGGTTTGTGAACGATGCGAAGCGCTCACGCAAGGTGGCGGCCAGTCGCGCCGCCGTCTCCGCGCCTTCGACGATGGCAAAGCCGGTCGGCCCCCACGAGCTTTGCCCGACGCCGGGAATGCCTTCCGCCTCGATGGCGGCGATGACCTCGGCCACCTGCGGGCTCAGGAAACGCCCGCCGCCCTGTGCCGCGGCATAGTGATCGCCGAGCACGCGCTGCCAGTGGCCGATGACCCGGCCGAACCCCACCGCATCCGCCTCCGCCAGCGCCGGCAGGGCCTGAAGCAGCATCAGGTGGCAAAGCTCCGCCGCCTGCTGCGGCGCAAAGGGCGGAAGGCTCGCCATGGCCGCCGTCTCCTGCGGGCCGCTGAGCCCCTCGCGGGCGGTATCGAAGACGAGGAGGATGCGCCAGCTCTCCGGCACCGCGAACCGCGTGAGCAGGGGCGGCGGCGCGTTGGCCAACGGACCGTCGAGCGCCTTGCCGCCGTCGAGGATCACGCCTCCGGCAGCGAACGCCTCCATGCCGATTGCGGAGCGACGGCCCCGGCCGAGCACGCCCGCCACCTCGCGCGGCGTGAGGTCGTGTCCCGAAAGCCGCGCCACGGCGACGCCCACCGCGAGCGCCAGTTGCGTGCCGGAGCCGAGCCCGCCATGGGCCGGCAATGCGGCGTCCACGTCGATGGCGAAGTGCTTTTCAATGCCGAGCTTGTCGCGCACCAGATCCCGTGCGCGGGCGGCGCGATCGCTGTCCGGGCCCTCGGCGGTGTCCCAGCCGCTGCGGCGGACCGTGACCTCGGTGGCCGGCCGCTCCAGCGCGATGCCGAGGCTGCCGAAGCGGCGGCCGAGCGATCCGCCGAGATCAAGAAAGCCGAGATGGAGGCGCGCCGGCGCGCGCACCTTCACCCCGGCCGCATGGATGAGCTCCACGCGGCGACTCAGCCGGCGAGGGCGGCGCGCAGCCGCTCCGCATGGGCGGCGAGTACGTCCGGCTTCTCCATCTCGGTCGCCGGTGGCTTCATGGGCACGCCGTTGTGGCGGGGGATGACGTGGACATGGAGGTGAAACACCACCTGCCCGCCGGCCTCCTCGTTGAACTGCTGGACGGTGATTCCATCCGCCTCGAAGGCCTTCATGCCAGCGATGGCCACCTTCTTGGCGATGGTCGCCACATAGGCGAGATCCTCGGGCGCGATGTCGAGGATGTTGCGGGCCGGTGCCTTGGGGATGACCAGCGTATGGCCGGGGCAGCGCGGCATGATGTCGAGGAAAGCGAGGGCCTTGTCGTCCTCATAGACCTTGTGCGCCGGCAGCTCGCCGCGAAGGATGCGGGCGAAGATGTTCTGCGGATCGTAAGCCGGCGTTGCGGTCATGCGCATGTCTCCCTGTCGGGAGAGGAGATTGCAGGCGGCGGGCGGGGGGTCAAGCCCGCACCCCTCGCAGGCCGGCGAAGCCTCAGCCAAACCGGCCGGTGACGTAATCCTGCGTCCGCCGGTCCCGCGGGTGTGTGAAGAGGTCCTGCGTGGGGCCGAACTCCACCATCTCGCCGAGGTACATGAAGCCAGTGAAGTCGGAGATGCGGGCGGCCTGCTGGAGGTTGTGGGTGACGATGGCGAAGGTGTAATGCGCCTTCAGCTCCTCGATGGTTTCCTCGATGCGCGCCGTGGTGATGGGGTCGAGGGCGGAGCACGGCTCGTCGAGCAGGATCACCTCCGGCCTGAGCGCGATGGTGCGGGCGATGCACAGGCGCTGCTGCTGGCCGCCGGAGAGGCCGAGTCCGCTCTGGGGCAGAATGTCCTTCACCTCATCCCACAGGGCCGCCTTGCGCAGGGCCTCCTCGACGCGCAGGTCGAGATCGGCGGGCGTCAGTTCCTCGTTGATGCGCAGTCCGATGGCCACGTTGTCGTAGATCGACATGGGGAAGGGCGTGGGCTTCTGGAACACCATGCCGATGCGCGCTCGGACGCTCGCCGGATCCATGGCATCGCCGAGGATGCTCACGCCATCGAGCAGCACGTCACCCTCGACGGTCTGGTCCGGGTAGAGTTCGTACATGCGGTTGAAGATGCGCAGCAGGGTCGACTTCCCGCACCCCGACGGGCCGATGAAGGCTGTGACGCAATGCGCCCTCAGATCGACCGATATGTTCCGCAGCGCGATCGTCTCGCCGTAACGAAAGCTCAGGTTCCGGACGGAGAGTTTGACCGGAGGCAGCTCCGCCTGTCGGCTGGCGAAGACCATCGGCGCGGGCAGGCCGGCATGGGCCGAGCCGTCCGGGGGCAGCGACGACGGGGTGTGAATAGACATGGCGGCAATCCTCAGGAGCCAATGCCTCCTGCCTAGACCCGCTTCGGCGCGCCGTCCTTGCGCTAGCTCATGCCTGGCCGCTGCCGCCCGAGAAATCCAGCGGCGGCGCGGCTTTTCCGGGGGCCGGACGCAGAATTCATCCTGTGCCGGCTCACCTTGTACGCAGCGGCTTGATGGTGCTCAGTTCTGACCCTGGCTCTGGGCCTGCGCCAGCTTCTGCGGCGCGCGGCCATCGAGGGCGCTGATGCGCTCCTCGACGTCGAGCCCCGTGCTGCGCAGCGCCTGCACGCCCACGGCATCGAGGCCGACGGCGAGGCGCACATAGTTCTCCGTGCCGCAGATGTTGCGGCCGGCATCGAAGGAGACCCAGCCGATTTTCGGCACATGGGCCTCGGCCCAGTGCCGCACCTCGCCTTCGCCCTCCTCGCCAGTCTCCGGCGCGACATAGCCGGAGATGTGGCGCGCCGGCAGGCCGAGGTGTCGGGCGGCGGCGGTGAAGACATGGGCGATGCTGCCAGCGCAGGCGGTGCCGGCCTTCAGCGCCTCCGCGGCGCTCAGCGGATCACCCAGCGTGGGTCCTTCCTGCTCCTCCACCGTCTTGTGAACCTTGACCATGAGGGCGTGGAGCTGGGCCAGCGGGTCGTCCCCGGGCGCGTCGATTGCGGCAGCGAGGGCGGCGAGAGCGTCGTCCACCTCGGTGAGGTCGGTCTGGCGCAGGAACAGGGACGGCGGGAAGCGCTCCACCGTGCCGCGCACGATGCCGGTAGTGTCCTGCGTCTCGATCTCGCCCTCGGCACAGACGGTGAGGTGATCGGCCGGCCCGTCCACGGAGAAAGTGTGGCAGAGGTTCCCGAACGCATCCTCCTGCGGGTGCAGGCGGCAGTCGGAATTGAGATCCAGCGCCCAGCGGATGATGAACTGGCCCTCGTGGGCACGCGGGGTCAGGCGCACGGTCACGGCCATGTTGCGGGTGCCGGGCTCGAAGCGCTGGGTGATCTCGTGGCGGATGCGGATGCGCATGACGGGCGTCCCTGGATGACGGCACGGCTGTGACGGCGCGCTGACGCCGCAACGGACATTTTCGGCGCCGCCGGACGCGCCGCCGGGAAGGCGAGGGGGCCGCAAGGCCCCCGAGGTCAGGTCAGATACTGTTCGGTGATCTCGGCGCCGAGCTTGTTGTTGTCCGAAATGAACTCGGAAATGAACTCGTGCAGGCCGGTCTGGAAGATGTCATCGATGGACTTGTTGGTGAGCCGCGCCAGCATGGCCCGCGCCTGCCGCTGGGACGGACCCTGCCGGCCGTAGACCGAGGCGATGTCGTCCAGATTGCGGGCGAGGCTGTCGTAGCAGGCGGCGAGCGAGCGCGGCATCTGGCGGTTCAGGATGAGCAGGTCCGCCACCAGCCACGGCTTTACGCTGTCACGATAGACCCAGTGGAAGGCGGTGAGCGCGGATACGGAGCGCAGGATGGAGGCCCACTGGAAATAGTCGAGCGGGCCGCCGATATGCTCCTTCTCCGGCAGCAGCACGTGATACTTCACGTCGAGGATGCGGGCGGTGTTGTCGGCGCGCTCAAGCTGGGCGCCGGAGCGGGCGAACCAGTAGCCATCGTTGCGCAGCATGGTGCGGAAGGTCGCACCGTCAAAGCGCAGCGATGTCTCCTTCACGAAGGCGAGAAAGCGCGAAAGCTCGTCGCGGGTGAGCGGCCGGTTGGGGAAGTTGCGCAGCTCGATCCAGGCCGAATTGATGACGTCCCACATCTCCGAGGTCAGCGCTGTGCGCACAGAGCGCGCGTTGGTGCGGGCCACCTCGAAGCAGTTGCGGATGGAGGAGGGGTTCTCCGTCTCGAAGGCGAGGAACGAGACCACGTTCTCCTCCTTCGCCTCCTCCAGCGGACCATAGCGCGCGACGAACTCGTCGGCGCAACCGGCGGTGAGCACGGCCGAACTCCACTCGTTGGTGGAGCCGCCGTAGGTCACGGGCGTGTAGGCGAGGCGCTGGGAGACGTCGAGGATGCGGGCCAGGCAGTCGGCGCGTTCGACGTAGCGGGTCAGCCAGTAGAGGTTGTCGGCGGTGCGGGAAAGCATGGGGAGCCCGTTGCGGAAGGAGAGAGTGCGCGGCGCGGTTCAGCCGCGCTCAGGCGTCCTGCACCCGGAAGGCGTGGCGCCCTCCGGAGGCGGTTCAGGCGGCGGAACCGGGCGGGGCCCCGGCTCCGGCT